>NZ_JBVYOJ010000016.1:0-175943 GCF_056120465.1 Paenibacillus sp. sgz302148 | reverse complement strand
ATCCCCGAAGGAATAACTCCGCTCGACTTGCATGTATTAGGCACGCCGCCAGCGTTCGTCCTGAGCCAGGATCAAACTCTCCATTAAAGAAAAGCTGATTGTGCTCATTTTAAAACTTTGGCTTATTCGCTCGTTGTTCAGTTTTCAAAGAACAATTTGTTTCTCTTTTCGTTCGCCGTTTGTTTCAGCGGCGACTTTTATATAATACCACACTTGCCTACTGCTTTGCAAGTACTTTTTTTTCGCAATCTTTCGTTTCTTTCGAAAAGTCCTTGAAGATCGCGGCTTGTTGCTCTTCATTTCGTTGCCGCCTTTTTAAGGGGCGAGAAATAATGTACCATATCGCAAAGCATAATGTCAAGCATGTCCCCAAACTTTTTTCTAACCATCAAAATAACGTTAATTTAAGCCCCACGAGCAGCATCAAACCGGGAACGCCCAATACAGCAACAGCCGCGATTGTCGTCCAATTTATCGGCAAATAAAAATCCGCGAATAATCCGGAGAAGTTGATCACGTACAATAAAACGGCAGCAACAACCAAGTTAATGGCCGCATATTTAAGCCACCGATATGACATCTTAGTTTTGAACAGAACTACAACCAGCAGTGCCAGCGAAATGACAAATACGATCAAAGGCAAATACGCCATCATCTTTCGCCACCGGCCGCGACGTCGCTTTTATCGGTAACCGCCAAATGGTGCCGCTTCGCCTGACGCAGCAGCATCTCGTACCGCTTCTCCGCGGCCTCCAGGGCATATATGGCACATTCAATTTCGTCAGGGTCAGTCGCATAGTTAAAATAACGGTATGCGTTCTCCCAGTTCTTATGCGCCCTGCGCACATCGATATACAGTTCGTTTTCATCCTTCCCTATGTCCGCTTTCATATTCCCAATCTGATTCGATCTGCTTTGCCGCCATCTTGTCCACCAGCTCATGCCTGTCCACCCCTTCACATGCATAATGAATATGACAGGTCCCCCCGTACACATTCGCTTAGTTATACATATCGCAGCTAGGACAAACTTAGAACATAAGAAAAACTTTTTCGATGTCACGAGGATGAGCGACCGCGGTTTTGCGGAAGTTTATTCTTGGTAAAGATAAAAAGAGACCTTAACCGAAGTTAAGGCCCCTCTTCTGCATGAAACGCTTGAGTATGACTCCACGCCCGCAACGTTCGATTAACTTAATTCCCTGCGCCCTTCGAGCGCCTTGGACAACGTCACTTCATCCGCGTACTCCAAATCCCCGCCTACCGGCAGGCCATGGGCAATACGCGTCACTTTAATGCCGAACGGCTTGACCAGGCGGGACAAATACATCGCCGTCGCTTCCCCCTCAATATTCGGGTTCGTAGCCAGGATCATCTCCTGCACCCGCTCGTCGCTAAGCCGCTTCAGCAGTTCGGCTACTCGGATCTCATCCGGACCGATCCCCTCCATCGGCGAAATCGCCCCTTGCAGCACGTGATACATGCCTTGATACTCCTTGGTGCGCTCCATTGCGACTAAATCCTTCGATTCCTGAACAACGCATATGACGGATACGTCCCTTTGCTTATCCTGACAAATCCGGCACGGATCAATGTCGGTGATATTGCAGCAGACGGAGCAATAATGCAGGTTGCGCTTCACATTCACAAGCGCCTTCGCAAAATCGATTACGTCGTCTTCTTTCATCCGCAGCACATGAAACGCTAGCCTGGCTGCCGTCTTCTGGCCGATGCCCGGCAAACGGCCGAAGGCGTCGATCAATTTGGCTATCGGTTCGGGATAATACAATGCTGGTAAGCTCCTTTAACCTTTAGAATAATCCCGGTATTTTCATGCCGCCCGTCAGTTTGCCCATGTCTTGATTCGTCAGCTCGTCGACTTTGGCAAGCGCATCGTTAACCGCAGTCAGAACGAGGTCCTGCAGCATTTCCACATCTTCAGGGTCAACAGCTTCCGGCTTGATGACGATGTTCGTAATTTTTTTGTGGCCGTTCGACGTAACCGTTACGGCGCCGCCGCCTGCACTGCCTTCGACGAATTTGCTGCCGAGCTCTTCTTGGGCTTTCATCATTTGCTCCTGCATCTTCTTCACTTGCTTCATCATTTGATTCATATTGTTCATCGGTTGAACTCTCCTTTTATCTCATAAAAATATTATTTTGAATCCATTACAGAACCATCCAGCGAGTAACATCAGCTTTCCTTAATGACGACAAGGTCTTCGCCGAATAGCTTAATCGCTTCCCCGATCCATTCCTTCTGCGGCTTCTCCGCAGGACCATCCTCAGGTTCAAGCTGAAGCTCTTCTTTGGGTGCCGCGGCGGCTGCGCCAGAATCGGCCTCCTCCCAGTCCTTCAGCATCATCGTGACGAGCCTGAGCGGCTTGCCGTAGACTTCATGCATCATTCGCTCGATCAGCTGCTTGTTCGCCGGTTTCTCCGTCGTTTCGCGATGGATCGTATTCTTGAAAGCGACCAGCAGCATGTCTTCCGCTTGCGATACAAGCTTACCGTCATTGAGCCAGGCGTGGATCGATACTTTCTCTTCCTTGACCCGCTGCATCACCCGGCCCCACCCGCCAAAAAGCTGCTGGAACTCTTGCGAGGATTTGCCTTGAAGGAAAGGCTCCAGCTTGCCCGGCGACTTCGCCAGCGACGGCGTGACGGAACCGGTACGCGGCGTTGCAGCTGCCGGTCTGGAGTAGCCTCCGCGTCCCGGATCGCTTGATGATGCGCCGCCTGCGGGGACGCCCTGCCGAAGCAGCTCCTCCAGCCGCTTCTCCAGCGCCTCAACCTTGTGCGCAAGCTGCCTGGCATCATCGGAGCCGGCCGCAGCAGCAGGAGCAGATGATGCCGCAACGTGAGGAGCGGCGCTTCCCAACGAAGCCGGAACACTACCTCCGAATGCCGGCAAACTGCATATTTTCATCATGGCGACTTCGAATAAGGTTTGCGGCTGGGAAGCATATTTCATTTCCGTCTGATAGTGATTCAATATATCTATAATTTGAAAAATCTGCTCCCGGCTATACTTGTCGGCCATTTCCCGGAAAGCATCTACGTTCGTCAGCCTGTCCGTCATGCCTTGGGCGTTCGGAATCATCTTGATCATAAGCAAGTCGCGGTAGTAATAGATCAGATTCTCGATGCATTTGTCCGCGCTTTTGCCTTCCTGCATCATGCCGTCGATTTGCGAGAGCAGCGCGCCGATATCGCCGGTACGGATCGCTTCGGCCAGCCGCCCGAACTGCTCGGACGCAATGCCGCCGGTCATGTCGAGTACTTGGCGATACGTCACATGGTTGCCGGTAAACGATACGATCTGATCCAGCAGACTAAGCGCATCGCGCATGCCTCCATCGGAAAGCCTCGCGATGTAATCGATTGCGTCTTCGTCGGCCGTGACGCCTTCCTGCTGGCAAATATGACGAATCCGCTCGATCTGTTCTTCCAGTGAAACACGCCGGAAGTCGAACCGCTGACAACGCGAGATGATCGTTGCCGGCAGCTTGTGCGGCTCCGTCGTGGCCAGAATGAACATAACGTGGGCCGGAGGTTCCTCCAGCGTCTTCAGGAGCGCGTTAAACGCTTCCGTCGTCAGCATGTGTACTTCGTCAATAATGTACACTTTATGCCGAACTTCGGTCGGCGCATATTTCACTTTGTCCCGGATGTCGCGAATTTCTTCGACGCCGCGATTGGAGGCGGCATCGATTTCGAGCACGTCCATCACCGCGCCGGCCGTGATTCGCTCGCAGGCAGCACAGGTATTGCAAGGCTCAAGGCTCGGGCCGTTCTCGCAATTGACCGCTTTGGCCAATATTTTCGCCGCGCTGGTCTTGCCCGTTCCCCTTGGGCCGCAGAACAAATACGCGTGGGAAAGCCGCTGCTCCTTCAGTGAGTTTTGCAGCGTCCGAATAATATGCTTCTGTCCGACAACATCGCCAAACGATTGCGGTCGATAGGAGCGGTATAATGCAATGTGGGCCATAACTTCTCCCTCTTTCGGGCGATACGCGGCCGCGTTCTTCCAGGCCGGCGCACAATCGCCGTGATTCCATCCATTATACTATAACATCGCATCAAGTTAAACGGCTAGCGCCGCCCGAATAGGCGAATTCGTTTGCCGATGAAATTATGCCCTTTACAGGCGGACTTGATAAAGCCGTAAATTTACAAAAAAACAGCTATCCCGCCGCCTTGCCGCAGATAGCCGTCACTTAGTTGTCGGAAAACGGAATGCTCACCGTAAACGTTGTCCCGAAGCCTTTGGAGGAAACGCGTATACTTCCTCCGATATCGTGTATGATTCTTTGGCAGACCGACAAACCAAGACCCGTTCCGTTCTGCTTCGTCGTGAAGAACGGATCGAATATTTTATCGATCAGAAAGGATGGAATCCCCGGTCCCGTGTCGTGAATTTCGATATTCACTTTGTTGCCGTATTCGGTATCGACCTTCTCGCTAATCGTAAGCGTCCCGCCGTCGACCATCGCTTCGATCCCGTTTTTGCAAATGTTTAAAAAGACTTGCTTGAGCAGTTCACGGTCGGCTACCACTAGCGGCATTTCCCGACCCGAATGGTTATAAATCATTACGCCGTGCAGCAGAGCCTCATTGTTGATGATCGGCATAATATCCTGAAGGACGCTCGATACGTCGACAAGGTCGAACGTAACGTTCTTCGGCTTGCTAAGCAGCAGGAACTCGCTGACCAGTTCGTTAATCCGGTTGATCTCCGTCAGCATGATATCCGCATAGCCTTGTTCCTTCTCCATTCCTTTGTCTTGAAGCGTTTTCTTAAACATTTGCAAAAAGCCCTTGATGGAGGTGAGCGGGTTCCGGATTTCGTGCGCCGTCCCTGCAGCGATCTGACCGATCATGGCCAATCTGTCGCTTCGCTGTACCTGCTCTTCGAGTGATCGAAGATTCGTTACGTCCTTGAATATAACGCAGGCGCCTACCGTTACTCCGTCCTGATCCTTCAACAAATTCGAATCCATCAGCAGCTCATACCGGTCCTGGTTGTTCATCCATGACACAGCGTGATTGCGCACGACAGCCCCGTCCAGCAACGTCCGTTGGACAAGCTGATGTTCCACCGGCACAAAAGCGAACACTTCTTCCAGCGGCTTGTTCAAGCTAAGTTCCCGGTTAAGTCCCAGAAGTCTGCACGCCATATCGCTGATGTCGACCAAAGAAAAGTCCGTATCGATCAGAAGCACGCCGAGATTGACATCGCGCATGAACGTGCCGGCAAATTGCTGCAGCAAGCTTAACTCACGAAATTGCCGCGTGTCCTGAAGAAGCAATACATGCCCGTCCCCATCCTCCAACTCAACCCTCATCATATTCAAGCTCGCCGAGATCCGTTGATTATCCTTGGCGACAATCGTCAGCCGCACGTCCTCATCGGCGCCTCCGTCCAGGTAAAAAGCGGCCTTCAGCTCATTTAGCGGCTTCGTGAACGCTACGATGGAATGAATCGAACTGCCGACGAGCTCATCGCGGTTGAAGCGCAATGTCTTTAGGGCATACGCATTGCACTCGACGATGGTATCGTTACAATCCATCACAAAAATCAGGACGTTGGAAATACGGCGTATGTAAGGGTACAATGCTTGCTTTGACAGCCGGATCGATTGTATGTTCGAATCAAACAGCATCTATAACCACCTCTTCGCATCGGTCGATCAGGAGCCAATCTATGATGAAAACAAGTAAACATAAGTATACATTCTCCTTAAACCAGCTTTTTCCTTCTACCCAATGCATATTTGATTTATAAAAAAATGTTAGGTAAACAAAAAACGCCCAGACGATCCGTAAGCCGGTTCATCTGAAGCGTTCACTTGTGTTGTATGAAATACCGTGCACCTGTCGTCGATATGTGCGATCCAAGCGGCAACTTTACCGTAGGCTCAGGCCAGGCAACCCACCGGCACATACGAAATCCTACTTACGGCTGCTTTCTTCCGAACCTGACCGGGTTCATAGGCACGCATTGCGGTGGACCCAGCCGTCAACACCTCGTGTAAAGGCCAGACCTTACATCGTACAACCTAAAACAGGAATTCAACCCCGCTATAGCGGATTGCGGGTTACAGGGCACCGCTACCTCCCCATCTAGCACGGCAAAACTAAGTATAGCCGATTCTCGGGCAAAGCGCAACCGCTCGTACAATTAGGCAAGAGCGTCAATATGATCCATTTGGCTGAGCAGGTCCGTTCGACGTCAAGTAAACGGTATAGCGAGGCATGTTATCCATTAGCAGCTTCCTCGCATGACTCTCGATGCGACGCGTCTCGGCGGCATCCGGATTCCCCCTGAGCGTCAGCTTCACATACGCATTCGAACCGTTCAGCACGATCCGGTTCCGAAGCACTTCCGGGACTTGCCTCAAGATGTCCTCCATCATTTTCGTATCCCGGGTATAGTTATGATAAGAACCTCCATTCGGCAAGTTCGGGTTGGAGCTGGACAATCCGAGGTATCCGTCATTCGTATACGGCTGAACCTGGCGGGCACCGCTTGACGACTTGTTGCAGGCCGTGACGGCCGAAAGCGCCATCAAGCCGGCAGCCGCGCAGAGGAACAGCTTCGTCACTCTCGAAATATGCATAAAAAAACCTCCCTCGCCGTTAGCATTGCCGAGGAAGGTTTTTATATTCTGCCAATATTCGGAACCCGAATATTGATTAGATGCCGTATTTCTTCTTGAATTTGTCAACACGACCGCCTGCATCGATAAATTTCTGTTTGCCCGTGAAGAACGGGTGGCAAGCAGAGCAAATCTCTACGCGCAGGTTCGTTTTGATCGAGCCCGATTCAAACGTGTTGCCGCATGCGCAAGTTACCGACGTAATGTTGTACTTCGGATGGATTGCTTCTTTCATGATCGATTCACCTCTTTCCGCCCTGAGTCACTGTGCGGACCCAGAGTAATAGACACATGACCGCATTATATCACGGCCCGCCAAAGCATGCAACCGCCAATTGCTTCTTCAGCTATGGCCGCCTTAAAACATGCTCCAGTCAAATTCCTCCGACAGCGTCTGCAGCAAATGAACGCCGGCGATGCTGTTGCCCTTCTCATTCAAGGCCGGGCTGATGATCCCGATACCGTAGCGGCCCGGGACAAGCGTCATGATGCCGCCGGAAACTCCGCTTTTGGCGGGCAGGCCGACGCGGATGGCAAATTCCCCGGAGGCGTTATACATGCCGCAAGTGATCATGAACGTCTTGGCGATTTGTACGAACCGCCGCGGGACAAGCTGTTCCCCTGTCGACGGATCTTGTCCGTTCAGCGCCAGCACAAGCGCCATCCGGGCCACATGGCGGCATGTCACTTCAACCGAACAATGCTTGAAGTAAACGTCCAGCACCTCTTCCACATCATCAGTCAGCACCCGGTTGTCCTTCAAAAAATAAGCGAGCGAGCGGTTGCGATGAGCCGTCCCCGACTCGGAACGATACACTGCATCGTTGTACGTTATCGTCGGATCGCCGGCCAGCTTGCGGAAAAACGCGAGAATGCGTTCCGTTTTTTCCGCCGGCGTCGTTCCGCCGATCATCGACGATATGGCGATCGCTCCGGCGTTGATCAGCGGATTAAACGGAATGCCGGGTTCGACCAGCTCCAGCTTGAGCATGGAGTTGAAATCGTCACCGGTCGGCTCCATCCCCACCTTGCGGAACACGCCTTCTTCGCCTTGATCGATCAAAGCGAGCAGCAGCGTAAACACCTTCGAGATGCTTTGCATCGTAAAAGGCAAGGTGGAATCGCCTGCCGTTACCTCTAGCCCGCCGGCATCCAGCAAGGTAATGCCGAGCGCGTTGCCGGGCGCATGGGCAAGCTCCGGGATATAAGAAGCCGGCTTTCCCTCCGCGGTTTTCTCGCGGCTTGCTTCAACCCATTCGGCCAGCCGAGCGCCCAGTCTGTCCCATTCCGTTTCGTTATTCATACCTGCTCCCCGGTTCCCTTCCATACTGCACGCTCCAAACCTAGAAATTGTTGAGCCCATTGTATCCTATGAGGCTGCATGGCGGCCGTCCAGGATGCATGCATGCGAAAGGCGGGTTTGCACACATACAAACCCGCCAAACTGGTTGTTATCGCGACCTCCGAATATAAACCAATTAACCTTTCCGATGCCCGGCCAGGCGATTTCCATCCGTTATCATCGCTCAACTCGCGGGGTTGGCGGAACGTGCGTATACGATCCGATAACGACATCCGGCAATTCTTCCTGGAAAATTTCAATCGCTTGCTTCATGCCGAGAATATCGCCCTTCGCTTTCGGAATGAGCTCGAGATAGCTCTCCGGATCGATGTTCAAATTGCGGAGCTGAATAAGCCGAAGCTTCGTCCGCCGGGCGAACTCGATCATCGCTTCGATTTCCTCCTCGCGGTCGGTAACCCCCGGGAAGATCAAATAGTTGATCGACGTGTACACACCCTTGTCATAGGCGTATCGCAGCGATTTCTCCACATTGGCAAGCGTGTAGGCTCTAGGTTTGTAATACGCGTTGTAATGCTCGTCAATGGCGCTGATCGTGCTGACCCGCATCAAGTCCAACCCGGCGTCGACGATGCCGCGGATATGGTCCGTCAAGCCGGCGTTCGTATTGATGTTGATGTAGCCGAGCTTCGTTTTTTGCCGCACGATGCGCATCGCATCAATGATGATTTTGGCCTGAGTCGAAGGTTCGCCTTCACAGCCTTGGCCGAAGCTGATGATCCGGTCCGGTTCCTGCAGATGCTCGAGCATGATGTCGACGATTTCATCGACGGTCGGCTTGAAGTTCATCCGGGTTTGCGGCGCGGGGAACCCGCTGTCGTCCGGCTGCTCGGAAATGCAGCCGAAGCATCCCGCATTGCACGAATACGATACCGGCACGGCCCCCTCCAGACGGTTCAAGAACGTGTTCGACGCCGTTAGACATTCGTAGCCTAATGCACAATTCGACAAATGCTTGTAAAGCCGGTTTTCGGGATATTTCGCAAGCAAGCCGTCCACGCGAAACTTAAGCTCGTCACGGTCGCAATTCATCGGATTCCAAGGCTCCGGATTGTCGCTCATGCGGGCGGCAACGTAAAAACCCCCGTCCTTCCACACAACGGCGGAGTAGCCGAATAAAGGCAGCTTCTTCGTCTTGTCGGTCTTCACATACCCCGGCAGCACGAGCCGGGTATACCCTTGCGGCAAAAGCGCGCCGACGGCGTTATAATTGCCGGGCAGCGGCGTCATTTGGTCGGTTTCCGCATCAATCGCGATCGGGCGCGTATCCGGCAAGCTGACCAAGGTCGCGCCGTCCGGCAGCGGAATCAATTCATCCTCGAGCAGCTCGACGATCATGTCGCCGCTGCGGCCTAAACCGATCATGTCCGGATGATCGAATACGTTGCCATGTTCATCGGCATAAACCAAGTACATAATGTATTGCTCCTATCTCTAAGCTCTCTAAGCGTGCTGCGAAACCGAGCGCGTCTGGCGTTTGGCCGGCGTGCTTGGCGTTCCGCCCGGGCTCGTATCCAGCGACATCAAGAACTCTTCGTTCGTTTTGGAATCTTTCAGCTTCTTCAGGAAGCCGTCGACAAACTCCGGCGTTTCGTTCATATTTTTGCGAATCGCCCACAGCTTCTCCAGCTCTTCCTTCGACAGCAGCATTTCCTCGCGCCGCGTTCCCGAACGGCGAATATCGATCGCAGGGAAAATGCGGCGGTCCGCCAGCTTCCGGTCCAGATGAAGCTCCATGTTGCCCGTTCCCTTAAATTCTTCATAGATGATATCGTCCATCCGCGATCCGGTCTCCACAAGCGCCGTCGCCAGGATCGTCAAGCTGCCGCCCTCCTCGATATTCCGCGCCGAACCGAAAAACCGTTTCGGACGATGGAACGCAGCAGGGTCGATGCCCCCGGACAACGTACGCCCGGATGGAGGCACGACAAGATTGTACGCCCGTGCCAGGCGAGTAATGCTATCGAGCAATATGACGACGTCTTTCTTATGTTCTACCAGACGCAGCGCTCTCTCGAGTACAAGCTCCGCCACTTTAATATGGTTCTCCGGCAGTTCGTCGAACGTCGAAGCGACGACTTCCCCTTTAACGGAACGCGACATATCGGTCACTTCCTCCGGGCGTTCGTCGATGAGTAATACGAACAGCTCGATATCCGGATGATTCGTCGCTATGCTATTGGCGATTTCCTTCAGCAGGAGCGTTTTGCCCGCTTTCGGCGGCGCAACGATCAATCCGCGCTGCCCGAGGCCGACCGGAGCCAATAAATCCAAGATTCGCGTCGAAAGATTGCTTGGGGATGTTTCAAGAACAAGTTTCTTTTGCGGATAAAGAGGAGTGAGAGCGGGAAAGTGTAACCGTTCTGCTGCGCTTTCCGGATTTTCGCCGTTGACGGCGTTGACCTGCAGCAATCCGAAATACCGTTCGTTTTCTTTAGGCGCCCGGCATTTACCGGATACGACGTCTCCCGACCTTAGATCGAACTTGCGAATTTGCGAGGCCGAGATATAAATATCTTCGGCGCTCGGCAAGTAGTTGATCGGACGCAAGAAGCCGTAACCTTCAGGCAGAATGTCGAGTACACCCTGCATGAACATGAGACCGCCCTGTTCGGCCTGCGCCCGCAGAATCGCAAAAATCAATTCTTTCTTCTTCAGATTGCCGTAAGAGGCGATCTGGTACTTCTTCGCTAACTTGTATAATTCCGTTAGCTTCAACTGTTCCAATTCGGATAATTGCATATCCATCGTTTTCAACACCACACTATGAAATTTTCATAACTATCATCATGACTATGAATCACATTGCATTTGTTCTAGCATTGCCAATCCGACACGAAACTATTCCTGAACGGCTGCCGAAGCAGGCTCCCGCCATACTTCCGCGCCAAGATTCCGAAGATTGTCGACGAGTCTGTCGTAGCCCCGATCGATATATTCGACGCCGGAAATTTCCGTTTGGCCGGAAGGTACCGACAGAGCGGCAACGATCAGCGCAGCGCCCGCCCGCAGGTCGGTCGCCTTTACCTTCGCCCCGTTCAACTCGCTGTATTCGATTATGGCCGAACGACCCTCGACTTTAATTTTCGCTCCCATGCGGATCAGCTCCGGCACGTGCTTGAATCTACTATGATAGACATGGTCGGTCAAAATGCTAGTTCCTTTGGCGAGCGTAAGCAGACTCGTCATCGGCGACTGCAGGTCCGTTGCGAAGCCGGGATAAACAAGCGCCTTGACGTCGATGCTGGCATATTCCGCTTGACCGACGACACGAATCGATTCGTCCATTTCATACACGTGCACGCCCATTTCCTGCAGCTTGGCCGTCAGAGCCTCGAGATGCTTCGGAATGACGTTATCGATAACAACGTCGCCTCGCGTTGCCGCTGCAGCGATCATATAAGTACCTGCTTGAATGCGGTCGGGAATGATGGAGTGGCGGCAGCCGTGCAGGCTGTCTACGCCGTCGATACGGATCGTCTCCGTACCTGCGCCTTTGATGCGCGCCCCCATGGAGTTCAGTAACGTTGCTACATCTATGATTTCAGGCTCTTTGGCCGCGTTTTCGATAATGGTCAATCCTTTGGCGCGCGATGCCGCCAACATGATGTTAATCGTCGCTCCAACGCTTGCGACGTCTAAATATATTTTTGCTCCGCGAAGCTCTTTTGCGTGAATCCGTATCGAACCGTGCTCGTTCGTCACTTGGGCGCCGAGCGCTTCAAAACCTTTGATATGCTGATCGATCGGCCGCGGTTCGAAATTGCATCCGCCCGGAAGCCCGATCGTCGCTTCGCCGAAACGTCCCAGCAAAGCTCCCATTAAATAATATGATGCGCGAAGTTTCTTCACTCTGCCGTTCGGCATCGGAACCGATCGCAATGCGGCCGGATCGATCGACATCGTATCGCCGCTCCGCGATACGACCGCGCCCAGATCGCCGAGAATGTCCGCGTAAACGCCGACATCGCTAAGCTCCGGCAAATTGTCGAGCACGACCGTCGATTCCGCCAGAATGGCGGCGGGTATCAACGCGACCGCGCTGTTCTTAGCGCCGCTGATTTGTACCGTTCCGACAAGCGGCCGCCCGCCGGATATGATCAACTTTTCCATCGGCAACATGTTCCCCCTATGCAGCCAAATAGGAAAAAAGCGCCGTGCATACGGCGTCTTTTCCCATTGTACCGTTCCCTTCTTATGCTTGGTTGCTGCTTCCGAACAAACGGATTTTTTCTTGTACGACAGCTTTCATCGCATTGCGGGCAGGAGTCAAATATTTACGAGGATCGTAAACCTTGCCGTCCTTGTTCAATACGTCGCGGATCGCTTGCGTGCAAGCCACTTGGTTTTCCGTGTTGACGTTGATTTTGCCAACGCCGGCCAGGATCGAGCTGCGGATCGCTTCGTCCGGTACGCCGGAACCGCCATGCAGAACGATTGGAACCGGGATTGCCGATGCTACTTTCTCAATGATGTCGAAACGGATGTTCGGTTCGCCCGCGTACATGCCGTGTGCAGTACCTACCGCGATGGCAAGGCAGTCAACGCCGGTTTCTTCGTAGAAGCGGATCGCTTCTTCCGGTTTAGCCAGGTTTGCGTCAGCTTCGTCAACGCTGATGTCGTCCTCGACGCCGCCGATCGTGCCAAGCTCGCCCTCTACGGAAACGCCCATCGCGCGCGCTGCTTTAACGACTTCTTTGGTCAGGCGGATATTGTCTTCGAAGGAGTGGTGGGAACCGTCGAACATAACGGACGAGAAGCCTGCGCGGATACATTTCATCGCGACTTCGAAAGTGGAACCGTGATCGAGGTGAAGCGCAATCGGAAGACCGGAATGTTTAGCAGCCGCTTCCGCGATCGCAACCGTATATTCAATGCCCATATATTTCAAAGCGCCTTCGCTGACACCGAAAATAAGCGGGGATTTTTCTTCGATTGCAGCCTCAACGATCGCTTGCGCGAATTCGAGGTTGTTCATGTTGAACTGACCTACTGCAAATTTGTTCGCTTTTGCTTTTGGCAAAAATTCATTCATCGATACCAATGGCATGATGGATTCCTCCTCTTTCGTGTTGGATATGACCTTCTCATCCGGAAATCATACTGTGCTATTATACCACAAGCGCAAACTATTTGGTAACCAAGCTTTCAAGGCATTTCAATGCATAAAAAAAAGACCCTTATTCAGGATCTAGGATCTTACTGATAGTTTTGCTCCTTTGAGCTGTTGGTGTACCGCCACGCGCAATTCGTCAATGTCGAACGGCTTCGTGAAGTGCATGAGCGCTCCCAAATCCGTCGCTTCCTTGATCATGTCGAGCTCGCCGTAAGCCGTCATCATGATGACTTTAATTTCGGGGTCGATTTGTTTGATATGCTTGAGAATTTCCAGACCATCCATGCCGGGAATTTTCATATCCAGCAGCACCAAATCGGGCGGATCCTTGCGCACGATCTCCAGCGCCAGCTTGCCGTTTGAAGCTTGAAACGCGGTGTACCCTTCACTGTTAAATACTTCCACTAGCAGGACGCGAATTCCGTTTTGGTCATCAACAATGAGAATTTTTTTCTTATCCACCTTCCGAGCCTCCCAAATAGTTCATCTCCGCAACATGACGGTCGGGCAACATCTGCCGATTTCTTTACAATAACTGTTGCTAAAGTTCACGCAGTTTTGTTATATACATCATTCGCGGTTGTTGAGAAGATTCCTGCTCGCAATGGAAAAAAATGTCCGGCAACATTTGCCGGACATGGATTATTATCGGGTAGCCGCGAGCGAAGCACGGACAAAATCGCGGAAGAGCGGCTGCGGGCGATTCGGGCGCGACGTGAATTCCGGATGGAATTGCACGGCGAGGAACCAAGGATGACCCGGCAGTTCGACAATTTCCACGAGACGGCCGTCCGGCGAAGTACCGGAAATTTTGAGGCCTGCCGCTTCGATTTGCTCGCGATATTCGTTATTGAATTCATACCGGTGACGGTGACGCTCGTATACGAGCTCATCGCCGTACGCTTGCAGCGCAAGCGAACCCGGCGTCAGCTTGCAAGGATATAGTCCAAGGCGCATCGTGCCGCCTAAATTTTCGATGTCTTTTTGCTCCGGAAGCAAGTCGATGACCGGATATTCGGTCGTCGGATTGATCTCCGAGCTGTTCGCGCCGTTCAAGCCGACAATCGCACGCGCATATTCGATCACGGCAACCTGCATGCCGAGACAAATGCCGAAGAACGGAATGTGTTTCTCGCGCGCATAGCGGATCGCGGAAATTTTGCCTTCGATGCCTCGATCGCCGAAGCCGCCCGGAACAAGAATTCCGTTCACGCCGCCAAGCTTCTCGGCGACGTTCTCGTCGGTAAGCTCTTCGGCATTGACCCAGCGGATGTCCACTTCGGTATTGGCATCGAATCCGGCATGGCCTAGCGATTCGACAATGCTCAAATAAGCATCGTGCAATGCGACGTATTTGCCGACAATCGCAATTTCGGTTTTATGCTTCAATTGTTTGACGCGCTGCACGAGACTTTCCCATTCGGTCATGTCCGGCGGCGTAGTCGTCAGCTTCAGATGGTTGACGACGATGTCGTCCAGCCCTTGCTCGCGCAGCATGAGCGGTACTTCGTACAGCGTGTCCACGTCGCGGCACTCGACGACCGCATTGGCGTCCACATCGCAGAATTGCGCGATTTTACGCTTCATGTCTTCCGCCAGCGCATGCTCGGTGCGGCATACGATGACATGCGGCTGAATGCCGATGCTGCGGAGTTCCTTGACGCTGTGCTGGGTCGGCTTCGTTTTCACTTCGCCAGCCGCTTTTAAGTATGGAATGAGCGTAACGTGAATGTACATGACATTGTCACGGCCGATATCGCTTTTGATTTGACGAATGGCTTCGAGGAAAGGCAGGCTCTCGATATCGCCGACCGTTCCGCCAATCTCGGTAATGACGACGTCGGATTGCGCTTCGCGCCCTGCGCGGAATACGCGGTCTTTGATTTCATTCGTAATGTGAGGAATGACTTGCACGGTGCCGCCCAAATATTCGCCGCGGCGTTCTTTCGTAATGACGCTGGAATACACTTTACCGGTCGTTACATTGCTGTTCTTGGACAGGTTGATATCGATAAACCGCTCATAATGACCTAAATCGAGGTCCGTCTCCGCCCCGTCGTCCGTGACGAACACTTCACCGTGCTGGTAAGGGCTCATCGTGCCCGGGTCCACGTTGATGTACGGGTCGAACTTTTGAATGGTGACCTTAAGCCCGCGGTTTTTGAGCAGTCTCCCGAGCGAAGCCGCCGTGATCCCTTTGCCGAGCGAAGAAACGACGCCGCCTGTCACGAAAATGTATTTTGCCACTGTCTGAACCTCCTAAACTTTTCCGTTCCTAATTCGATCGACGTCTGATTATAGAATTGCCAATTTCGCCAAAAATCGATCCCCAAAAAAATAAAAAGTGACACCCGGTTACGGGGGCACTTTTATTGGTAAATTACCTATAATACCAGAAAGTTCTCAGCGTAAGCCGAACCTTTCCGATATTTCAGGAAAAACTTCCTCTAAGAGGAGAATGCCTCCTCGCCGATATGGCTTCGAACAGAAGTTTTCCTTCTAAATGATTTGTAAATCTTTAGCCCGAAGAATAGTTTACTCGGTCGAAAGGCCTGTGTCAAGTAAACTTGAACTGCAAAAAGATACCGTTCATTTCGCGCTCATAAGCCCTTCGCCGACCAAACCGACACTATTTGTCGTCTTCGTCTTCATCGTCCTCGAACTCTTCGTCGGACTCTTCCTCTTCTTCCTCGGCGTCGTCCAGTTCTTCGTCCAACAGCTCTTCGCTTTCATCGCTGCCGAGTTCGTCGTCGTCGATCGCAACCTCTTCCTCGATCGTATCGTCGTCCGCATACATATCTTCGCGGTCTTCGTCCAAGGAATCGTAATCTTCCGTATCGCCGTCGTATACTTCTTCTTCCTCTTCGCCGTACAGATCCTCGTCGTCCAGATCGTCGTCCTCGTCGTTGATGATCCGCGGACGTTTCGTCGTTCCGCCCATGGCGTCGTCGGCTTTCTCGACAGGGTACCAGCGTTTCAGTCCCCACAGATTGCTGCCTACGCAAGCGAAACGGCCGTCAATGTTAATTTCCGTATATACTTGAGCGATCACCCGGTTCACGTCTTCTTCGGAAAGTCCGCGAATCTTCGCAATTTCCATCATGAGGTCGCGATAGTACAAAGGTGTGTTCAGCGATTTCAATATTTCGAAGGCCAGATCGACCATCGGCATTTCACGGGCCTTCTCGGCATCGATTTTCAGTGTTATCGGATTGCTCATCCTGATATCCTCCCCTGTTACATGTCCATTCACGCTTGTTCCCAAGCAATGAAGCCGCCGGTTCAACATACCCATTATCGACCACGCGAGTGCAATTCATACCCTGCGTGCCCTTAGGTATCGGTACAATATATGAAATTCACTCTATAGTAAAACCTATTTCAGGTAAAAAAGCAAGGAGCAAAACGGAAAAAGCGGAGGGGATGCCTCCGCTGACGACTGTATCCGCTTCGATGAAGGCGAAAGCCACCACCGCGCTGATGATGAGAGCCCTTAGTTCTCTCACTCCATTCTATGAACCAACACCGCGAATGACACGGTTTCAAGCCTAATTGTGCGAAAAAAGGCAAGTTCCCCACGCCCCCTGCGAGCGACCCTCATACAATACTTCATATTCGACTGCGCGGGGAGGAACTCGATTTGGACTACCTCGGTTTTTGGCAGCTCCTACATGATGAAATGCCGGAACAACAAAGCTCCGCGAAGAAGCAAATCATCCGCTTCCTCCACCCGAAGGATTATCAGCAGTGCCTGGCTGAATTAAAACGGCTGCAACCCTCTCTCGCCAAGCTCAATCACGTGCAGCAAATGAAAATCATTCACGCCGTCTCCTGTCCGCTGCCATCCTCCGCCAAGCTGGAGAAATTCAGCGGCAAAGTAATGATCGAAGAAGATGCCAAAATCAAAATGCACAGCATGCAGAACACGTCGTCGACCCGAGACCGCTCCATTCCTTGGGGCGTAAGGCAGGTCAAAGCCCCTCAAGCCTGGCAGCATACGACCGGACACCAGGTCAAGGTTGGGGTCATCGACACGGGGGTCGACTATTCGCACCCCGATTTGCGCAATTCGCTCGGCCGCGGGTTCAACGTGATCAACCGGCACATGCTGCCGCACGACGACAACGGACATGGCACGCATATCTCCGGCACGATCGCCGCGGCCAACCAGCATTACGGCATCGTCGGCGTGGCGCCCCGGGCGATCGTCCATCCGGTTAAGGCATTCGACAGCAACGGGACGGCATTCATATCCGACATCATTCTCGGCATCGATTGGTGCGTTCGCAACCAAATCAAAGTGATCAACATGAGCTTCGGCATGAAAAATCGCAGCAAATCGCTGCTGAACGCCGTCGTTAACGCGTATAATGCGGGGTCGATTATTGTCGCATCCTCGGGCAATGACGCCAAGCGGATGTCGATCGATTATCCGGCGCGTTTCCCTTACACGATTTCGGTCGGGGCGACGGACCGCAACCGCCGTATTGCACCGTTCAGCAACCGGGGCAAATATATCGATATTTACGCGCCGGGCGAAAAAATATTGTCCTCTTGGCTGCGCGGCAAATATAACGAGCTGTCCGGCACCTCCATGGCCACATCCCACGTCAGCGGAGCGATTGCGCTCTTGCTGGCGATGCGGCCGGAGCTGACGCCCGCCGAAATTCGGAATTATATCAAGCGGTCGGCGTCCCCGATCCGAGGCTCGAAGTCATCGCGCTCCACGACCTCAGCTTCGGCTTCGACGTCGAAAACAAGCACAGGCGAGCTGGACGTCATGCGGCTGCTGAAGCTGGCGGAGAAGTAACAGGCAGGGCGGGAGATGAGCTTCATTCGGATTGTTCGCGAAGCGCGTATGACGCGAACAATCGGTGAGGCCTTGCTTACGCTCTTTTTTTTGTATGTACGCTGTGTCGCTTGCAGTGTGCGTACATTCTGAGTGCATGCTGCTGCCGCTTGCTTGTGTGCGTGATTGCTTTATGTGATTAATTACCTCCGTGCCGCGCCACAATTCCGCGCCAGGAGTTGTAATGCAGGGGGGCGATTGTGCATGCGATGCGAATGTGAATGTGGCATGTGGTGCGATTGTGATATGTATGTGATGTGATTTTGCATGTGTGCATGTGATGCGATTTTGCATGTGTGCATGTGATGCGATTGTGCAGCATGCGATGCGAATGTGCAGCATGCGATGCGAATGTGACATGCGGTGCAATTGTGCATGCGATGCGAATGTGAACATGCTGTGTAAAAGGCAAGTAGATGCAAATGTACAGTTATTTTTGCACTTTTTGCGCCTATCGAGGGAATAGCTGCAAAAGTGCAGTCTTTCCCGCCTATAACCGCCCGAACCTCAATAAGGCATCCAAGTAACTGCACATTTGCAGGTATGGGCTTTATCGCAAATTTTTCGAACGCTGATAAATGTACATTTGCAGTTATTCTTCAAACCGCAGCGAGCGAATCGCGGATTCAGCAGTTCTTCCCTGTGCCATCCGCTCCCAACGAAATAAGACGCCTACGCACAGTACGCTCCCAACGCAGCTATACACCTCAGCCGCAGTACGCAACCAAGCGCAGCAAAACACCTCAGTCGCAGTACGCAACCAAGCGTAGCAAACGCCTCAGCGCAGCACGCAACCAACCGCAGCAAAACGTAAAAAATGCCATCAACAACCTTTACGCGCCTAGCGAAAGCGGCCTTCGCCGTTTTCGCGCGCTTGAGGGTCGATTGATGGCATTTTTGCTCACTGCATCGGCTTAAAGCTACATGCGCTCCGGCGCAGAGACGCCGACAAGACGAAGCACGTTCGCGATGACGGTGCGCAGCGCGCCCAACAGCGCAAGCCGCGCCTGGGTTTGCGCCGCATCTTCCGTGATGACGCGCTCGGCTTTGTAGTAGCTGTGGAATTGGGAGGCCAGTTCATAGACGTAGCGGATTAGACGATGCGGCGCGTATTGCTCCGCGGCAACCTCCACCTCGGCCGGCAGTTGGCCGATTTTGTTCAGCAAATCGAACTCGGCTTCCGTATCCAGCTTGCTGAAGTCGATTTGATCGAGCGGCAGCAGCGCAACGCCTTGCTCTTCCGCCTGACGGTAAATGCTGCAAATGCGCGCATGCGCGTATTGCACGTAGAATACCGGGTTCTCGTTCGATGTCGAAATAGCAAGGTCCATATCGAAGTCCAGATGCGAATCCATGCTGCGCATCGTGAAGAAATAACGGATCGCGTCGACGCCGACTTCGTCCATCAAATCCTCCATCGTGACGGCTTTGCCGGTCCGTTTGGACATTTTGACCTTTTCGCCGTTCTGGTACAGGCTGACCATCTGCGCGATCAGCACCGTCAGCTTCTCCGGATCGTTGCCGAGGGCGGCCATCGCCGCTTTCACCCGCGGGATATAGCCGTGATGATCGGCTCCCCAGATGTTGATCATTCGGTCGAAGCCGCGGCCGTATTTGTCCCGGTGGTACGCAATGTCCGGCGTAAGATACGTGTAGGAGCCGTCGTTCTTCACAAGAACGCGGTCCTTGTCGTCGCCGTACGGCATCGTGGACAGCCACGTCGCGCCTTCCTGCTCGTACACTTGGCCTTTGGCGCGCAGCTCGTCCAGCGCCTCGACGACTTTGCCCGTCTCATACAGCGAAGTTTCGCTGTACCAGACGTCGAAGCTGACGCCGAAGCGTCCGAGATCGCGCTTGATCTTGTCCAGCTCGCGGGACAAGCCGTATTCGCGGAAGAACTTCTCCCGCTCCGCTTCCGGCAGCTGCAGCAGGCTATCGCCCTTCTCAGCCGCCAGTTCGCGCGCGAAGCCTTTGATATCCTCGCCGTGGTAGCCGTCCTCCGGCATTTCCGCATCAAGCCCCAGCTCTTGCTTATAGCGAGCTTCGATGGACCGCGTCAGGTTCGCCACCTGGTTCCCCGCGTCATTGATATAATATTCGCGGGACATGTCATATCCTGCGAAATCGAGCAGATTGCACAGCGAATCGCCGACCGCCGCTCCGCGGGCATGTCCAAGATGGAGGCTGCCCGTCGGATTCGCGCTGACGAATTCCACCTGTACGCGCCGGCCCGCGCCCACGTTGATGCTTCCGTACCGGTCACCCTTCGCCGCCACCTCGCCGATGACGTCGTACAGATAGCTTTTGTTCATCGTAAAATTGATAAATCCCGGTCCGGCGATTTCCGCATGGCGTACCGCCGCTTTCGTCCGGTCCAGATGGGCGAGGATCGCCTCGGCAATCTCCCGCGGGTTCTTCTTCGCTATACGCGTCAGCTGCATTGCGGCATTCGTCGAAAAATCGCCGTGCACTTTCTCGCGAGGCACTTCCAACGTCACCGCCGGCAGCTCTGTTCCCGCTTCGACCAGCCCGCTTGCGGCAATCGCCTCCGCAATCGCCTCCTTCAGCACCGTCTTGATTTGTTCCAACTTATTCATTTCCGTTATCCTCCTTGAATTCGAGCTTGTTATGAAATCGGCCGACGAGTTCGTCCCCGACATAAAGATCATAAATCCACGAAACCGCCCCGCCTGCGCGATCCGAATCCGCAGGCCCCGACAGCCATACCTCCATCGTTTTGGTCAGCGAGGTCATCCGAAATTTGGCGAGCGGCGACCGGTAATGCCCGATCACTTCCCGGTTCGGAACGAAAGCCTGCTCCGACTCCACGGTGCCCCGCCGGATCACCTTCAGCTCGCCCGGGTCAATTCGAATCGTCACCATCGTTTGCCCCGACTCGTCGCCGGGATCGTTGTAACGAAGATAACAGGTTCCGCTTTTGAAATACAAATCGCCCTTCGCCTCGTGTACGGTCGTATCATCGCCCGAATCGCCGATGCTCTGGACGCTCTCGAGCCGGATTCGCACTTGTCGCTTGTCCGACATGGGCCACGCTCCTGTCTGTTCAAAATCTAAGGCTTTATAAGTTTCAGACGTTTATCCTTGAGTTCTATCCTATTACTATATACAGTAAAGCCCTTCAATTCAAATGAAAAGACAAAAAAAGGCCGGCTTCGGGCCGACCTTTACATGGGAGAGGAGAAACCGGGCGAAGGACTTACTGGGAAACGCAAGTCTTCTCCGCGGCTGCCTTCCAGTCCGCTACAGGACAAACTTCCACAAAAGCCACGAGATCAGCGCCGACATCCAGGATACGAAGCCGAAGACGATCACGATTTTATTTTCGCTCCAGCCGTATTTCAGACTGAAATGAAAATGAATCGGCGCCATGCGGAAAATGCGGTTTTTCGTTTTTTTGTAATACCATACTTGCAGGATGACCGAAAGCTGCTCCGCCAAATAGACGGAGAACAGTATCGGTATCAAAATTTCGACCTTTTCGATGACCGCCAGAAACGACAGCGATCCGCCGATCGCAAGCGAGCCGGTATCGCCCATAAACGCCCGCGCCGGGTAGATGTTATAGATGAACAGCCCGAGCAAACAAGCGATCATCACGATCGAAAATATTTGCACTTCCGGTTTGTCCGAAATGACGAAGAAGAAAAAGTAGGTCGGGATCGAGACGTTGATGAGCAAGCCGTCCAGACCGTCGGTAAAATTGATCGCGTTCGCCGAACCGACGATAAAAAACATCATGATCAGCACGTACACGACAACTGGCAGTTCAATGACAAGCTGGCGCACGATCGTAATATCCGGGCTTTGCGAAAAAGCGCTGAACAGAACGAACAGCAAGATGCCGGTAAAAGAAAACTGAAAAACGAGCTTCATCTTCCCGGAAATGCCCGATGGGTCTTGGAAGGCCGCTTTCTTGAAGTCGTCAAGAAAGCCGACCGCGGCGAACAGGATAAATGTAGCGCCCAGAAACAGGACGAGCGGCGACGGATGCGAAAAGGCCGACGTCATGACGCCGATCATCAACACGATACCGGCCATCAAAGGCGTGCCTCGCTTCGCCTGATGGTCCGGCGGCAGCTCCGCGCGAATCGGTTGGGTCAGCTTCAGCGTGCGCAAACCCCAGATGAGCAGCGGCATCAAGCCGACGACAAGCAGAAACGACAAGCCGGATACGCCTAACAACGAATTCAACATAATACTCACCCTATGTAATGTCTTTTGTATTAGTATACTTCGACCAGTTGGACGAATATTCCTTTTATTCGGGTCAAAGCGCATTTTGCGTCAGAAAAGCTTCGAATCGAAGCCCTTTCAAGGAAGAACATCAAGGATAAACGGCTGGTGCCGTCCTGATCGGCGCATCGTTTACCGAGAAATATAAGCGAAGTATAGAATGAAACTTATACTTTCTTTTATTTTCCAAAAGGCGGCCTGTCAGGGCCGCCTTTCGTTATCAAGGTTCTATCCGTTACCCATTAATTCATTAACTATTAACTCAATTGCTCATTTACATCGTTAAAACTATTCGAGCGTTCGCTTGCCGAGCTCCTCCGTGGAGATGCCGTGCGCCGCATACGGAGTCAAGCGGAAACCGAATCGGAACGGCTCGCATTTCAGCTCATACTGCGGCAGTGCGGCAGGTCCGCAGCTGTTGCTGCCAAGGCCGTTCTGCGCGTAGTCGAGGTGGAGAATTACTTCGTCGCGCGGCACAAGATCGCAGTGATGCTTCGCTTGCTCCAAGTCTTCCACCGTGTAATGGTGAGCGCTGAAGTTCAGCGCCGGCGTACCGGCCGCTTCACCGGCTGCCGCGGCGAACAAGCCCGTGCCGCGAATGTCGGCGAGCGACACCCAGCGCACGTCGGTGCGGTTGCCGTTCTCCTGCGGCTTCTCGTACGGCGTCATCAAGCCGGCGACATGGCTCGCGTAAATGCCGAAGCGGCCCGCTTGCTTGCTGTCCGCGTACGACTCGCCCGGCCCACGGCCGTACCAGCGGACGCGATCCAGCGCCTTCGGCAGCGTCAGCGTCAGCCCGACGCGCGGCAGCGTTTGCGGCGCATTGCCCTGCGGCGCGCCTTCCACGTTAACCGTCACGTCTCCGCTGCCGTAAATCGTATACGTATACGTGCAAATCAGCGACCAGTCGTATACCGGCGGCGCGATGCGCACTTGTACGGCGATGCGCAGCGAACTGGCCGACAGCTCCGTAATGTCGATCGCTTGCACGCGTTCTTGCAGGTGGTGCAGGCCGGCTTTACGCCAATCGTTCACCGTGTACATGTCGTTGTCGATTTTGGCGCGCCAGAAATTCAGCTTCGGCCCTTTCGTCACGACGGCTACGCCTTCATGCGTCCAGTCGCTGATGGCGCCGCGAACTTTGTCGAAGACAAGTACGAAGTTTGTACCCTTAACGCGCAGCGTATTGCCGCGATCTTCATATTGCAGCGCAGGCATCGATGCAACCGGCAGCGATGCAGCCTTCGGAGCTGCAACCGGCAGCAGGAATTGCCCCCATGCGATCTCATGGCCTTGTTTCGCCCACAGTGTATCGGCGGCCAAGGTGTAGGTGACGTTCAGCCAATAGTCCGTTCCGGCAACTGCGTAGGCTGGAATCGTATAAGGCAGGCTGATCGTACGGCCGCGTCCCGCGGCAACCGCAGGCGCCGCCATGCTGCCGCTTTGCAGCACGCGTCCGTCGGCAACAACGCTCCACGACAGCTGCAAATGGTCAAGGCCGCTGAAGTCGTACCGGTTCGTTATGCGGATTTTGCCTGTCGCCAGGTCCACGGCATCCGTAATAACCGGCTCGATGACCTTCTTGTATTCGATGAGCGCAGGCCACGGCTTGCGGTCGGAATCGACAAGACCGTTCAGAATGAAGTTGCCGTCATGCGGATCTTCGCCGAAATCGCCGCCATACGCGAAATATTCGCGACCGTCCGGCTTGCGCTGACGAATGCCTTGGTCAACCCAATCCCATACAAATGCGCCTTGAAGCTTCTTGTGCGAGTAAATCGCATCCCAATATTCCTTGAATCCGCCCGGTCCGTTCCCCATGGCGTGCGCGTATTCGCACAGGATGAACGGCCTCGTATCTTTGTTCGTTTTGGCGATTTCGATAAGTTCCTTAACGCTGGAATACATCCGGCTGTGAACGTCGCCGTATTTTTGCCCGTAATGGATTTCGCTCTCGTGATGAATGAGCCGTGTCGGATCGTACTCGCGCGCCCAGTCGGCCATCGCCTCGTGATTGCGTCCGTGCCCGGATTCGTTGCCGAGCGACCACATGATGATCGACGCATGGTTTTTGTCGCGATGCACCATCCGCTGCATGCGGTCCACATAAGCCGCCTTCCAGTCCGGATGGTCGCTCAGCCGCGCCCATTCGCCGACTGAACCGAAGCCGTGCGTCTCCAGGTCCGCTTCGTCGATGACGTACAGCCCGTACTGGTCGCACAAATCGTAGAACCGCGGGTCATCCGGGTAATGCGACGTACGAACGGCATTCATATTGTGGCTCTTGATCAGCAGGACGTCCTTCACCATCGATTCGAGCGTAATCGCTTTGCCGAGGTCGGTATCGTGCTCGTGTCGGTTGACGCCTTTCAGCTTGATCGCAACGCCGTTTACGAGGAAGTTGCTTCCCGCAAGCTCCACCTTCCGGAAGCCGACGCGGCTAGAGATCACTTGCAGCACGTTGCCTTTGTCGTCCTTGAGCGTAATGACGGCATGGTACAAATATGGCGTTTCCGCCGTCCACTTGCGCGGTGCCGCAACATTCATGCTGAGCTCCAGCTTCGATTCGCCGTTCGCGCCCAGCTTGATGCCGGACTGAACGACCGGTGCCTGAACAGGCTGCATCGTATCGTCGAGCAAGCTGAGTTCGACCTGCAGCTTGTCCGCGGCTTTTGCAGCTTTGTTGTTCAGCTCCGCCTCAACCTTCAATACCGCGTCGCGGTAATCGGAATCGAGCTCCGTCCGTACGAAGAAATCCCGGACATGCGCCTTCGGCACGGACAGCAAATAAACGTCGCGGAAAATCCCGCTCAGCCACCACATGTCCTGATCTTCAAGATACGTGCCGTCCGACCATTGGAATACGCGGACCGCCACTGTGTTGCGACCGGCCCGAACGTATTTCGTAATGTCGAATTCGGACGGGATGCGGCTGCCTTGGCTATAGCCGACCTGCACGCCGTTCACCCAAACGTAGAATGCGCTGTCTACGCCTTCAAAACGAAGATATAGCTGGCGCTCCGCCCAGTCCGCCGGAATGTCGAAATCTCTTTTGTACGAGCCTGTCGGATTGTCCGTCGGTACGCGCGGCGGGTCAACCGGGATCGGGTACATGATGTTCGTGTAGTGATTCCGGCCGTAGCCTTCGAATTGCCAGCTCGACGGCACGCGAATGTCATCCCAGCCTGAAACATCGTATGCTTCCTCGTAAAAATCGGCCGAAGCCTCCATCGGCGAATTCGCATATTCGAACTTCCAAACGCCGTTCAGCAGCTTGAAGCTGTCGGACCGGCCGCGTTCGTAAGTCAGTGCGGAAGCTGCGTCCGCATATGGAATAAAGTAGGCGCGCGCCGCTTCGCGGTTGCGCTCCTGCACCTGCTCGTTCTCCCAATCGTTCTTGCCGAACGTGATGGATTGATTGATGGTCACGGTAAACCCTCCTAAAATTTTTGTGATACGAGTATATGAATATCTTATTACGACCAAACAAGCCTATCAATCCAATCATTTTCTTGTTAATATAATAATATTCATCTAATTAGGAGCGACATCATGATTAACGTGTTTACGGTCGTAACCGAAGTGGAGGCCCGGATGCCCTTATATGTCACGTCAGTGGGGTACTGGGACCAACAAGAGCCTACGATGCGGGAGTATGGCTTCCCCGACTTTCAATGGATTCAATGTGTCAGCGGACAAGGCGAGCTGATCGTCGAAGGACGTCGCTACTTGATCGGGCCCGGCCAAGGCATGCTTCTATTTCCCCACGTTCCTCATCAATACCGCTCAACCGCGGAGCCATGGGGAACGCAATGGATTTGCTTTAATGGAAAACAACTCGTCGAGATGATGTACGAAATGAATTTTGTACGCTCGGAGGTTTATTACGTTTCGAATCCCGATCTGACGCGGAAAAGAATATTCGAAGTTTTGTCGATCCTGCAATCCACCGACCCGATCCGGAACTTCGAAGCCTCCGCCGTCACTTACCAATTACTGCTAGACCTGTACAAATACGCTTCCGGGGCCGAAATCCGCTCCAAGAAGCAGCATATCGACCAGCTCGCCCCGGTGCTGGCTTTCATCGAGCAGCATTACAACCGCGACCTGTCGCTTTCCGAATTGGCGGGGCAGCTTGACGTTTCCCCGCAATACACCTGCTTGCTCTTTCAGCAGACGCTCGGCATTCGCCCCTTCGAGTACATCACGAAGTTCCGGCTGCGCAAAGCGAAAGAGCTGCTGCTGCAAGAAACGAGCCTCGACGTGAAGGAAGTCGCCCGCCGGGTCGGCTATGGGCATCCGAGTTATTTCATCAAGCTGTTCAAGCAGCAGGAGGGCTTCACGCCGCAAATGTTCCGCAGGATTCATGGGTAGGAACGTGGCCGCAATAAAAGACCCGTCATTATATATGAAGCATAACGATCCGATTTAAGGGAGGCTGCCGTATGTCATTGCATTCCGGCTTTGCAAGCAATAAGGGCGTTCGCATTCATTATCTTGATTCCCGGGATTCGGCCGACCTCATCTTGATTCCTTTGGTCATCTGTCCGGGACTTTCGGAGACGGCGGAAGAATACGAGGAGCTGATCGCCGATTTGTCGCCGCGCAGATGCGTTGTCCTTTCCTTCCGCGGAAGAGGGCGCAGCGACACGCCGACCGAAGGATATACATTGGAACACCATATTTCGGACGTCGAATGCGTCGTCGAAGAACTCGGCTTGGAACGGATCCATCTATTCGGCTATTCGCGGGGCGTATCCTATGCTCTGGCATACGCCGCGAAGCATCCCGGGCGGATCGCGAGTCTCATCATGCTGGATTATCCCGCCGTACATAAGCTCATGCCGCCGGGTTGGGCCGACGAGTATATCAACGACTACCTCATCCCTTTCGGCAGAACGACGCATATTAGGCCGGAAGCGGCCCGCGCAATCGAAGCAGATTCGGCCGATGTCGCCTTGGATGCGGCTTGGAGTTGTCCTGTGCTCGTCATGAGGGGGCTGCTGGAAGGCTCCTTGTTAGGCGATGCGGAATTAAGCGTATACCGGCGCTGTTGTTCACAGCTTACGGTGTACTCTTCCCCGCAAGCCGCGCATAACATTCGGGGTGATGATCAGCTAGAGGTCCACGATCGAATCGTCAAATTTCTTGAAGCTAGCGATTCTACTTCCATTTAGATAAGGAGAATGTCAATGAGCGAATTCAGCGAAAGTTATCATTTGCAAACAACGAATCCGGAGGATGCGATCGACCTGCTGCGCAGGTCCAAACGGAAAGGATATGTATATCCCGCTGCGAATGGCTGGGTTACTTTCGTTGTCGAGGGAAGCGAATTTGCTCCGCTGGACCCGATCGTGGAAGCGAATCCCGGGACATTGCTGCATTATGTCTACGCGGAGGACCACCAGTGGGAATTTCATATATTCCATGCTCAAGAGGAGGTTTGCTCCTATAGCTGCGGCTGGAACGACGACGATCTTCCTGTTGACGACGAGTACTTGAATTTGGACGTCCTATCGTCGTTAACCGGCCGGCCTGCCGAACAATTCGAGCCGATTTTTTACCCGGCGGATATCGAGCAGGTACTGGCACACTCCCCCGCCGGGCGGTTCGCGGAGAAGCTAGGGCTTACGCACTTTGAATGGCTTTCGTTCGACTATGTTGAAAGCGACGGTCCCGATACCGGCGTCGTCGTTGTGGAAGGAAGCCAGTGATCCAAATTTGAGGAACAGGCTCAGGGGGATTGCCCGGACTGTTCCTTTTCCATTTTGCCTACTCTTCTACGGAAAATTGAGTTACGATATAAGGGGAGGTGGGGAATGTGAAGCTAAATACACTGGATATTGATGCCGTTATTTTTGACTTGGACAATACGCTGCTGGATCGCGATCGCACGTTTCTCGCCTTTGTGGGCCGGCTGACGAACACGTATTTTCCCGGCATTGCCGCGGAGGAGCAGGAGCGGATCGTACGGCAAATCCTCGAAGTCGATCAGGACGGCTACAATCCGAAGCCGCGCATGTTCGAGGAACTGCTCGGCCTTCTGCCATGGACGATCAAGCCGGACGTCGCGGAGCTGCTCGAATATTATCGGCAGCATTACTCGTTATGCGCGGCATTGATGGACTCGGCTTTGGAATTGCTGGAACAATGCCGCAGGCGCGGCTGGAAGATAGGGCTCATTACGAACGGAAGAAATGATATTCAATATGGCAAAATCGATGCTTTGCGTATCCGGGACGCCTTCGACACCATTGTTGTATCGGAAAAAGCCGGGGTCAAAAAGCCGGATGCGCGCATTTTCCGGATGGCGCTGGACACGTTAGACGTTGCCGCGAAGCGAGCGCTTTTTGTCGGCGACCATCCTGTCAACGATATCCGAGGCGCAGCCGACGTCGGCATGCATACGGTGTGGATGCAGCGGAATCAGGCTTGGGACGATACGATTGCCGCGAAGCCGCTGCTTACGGTCAAATCATTGAATGAACTTATCCAAGCGATCAGGTAGGAGGAATTGACCCGATGAGCGAAGTCATCGTGATTGAACCTTATAACGAGAATTGGCCCGCGATGTTCGCCGAACTTGGCCTTATGATGCGAAGCGGGCTTGGCGGAACCGCCGTGCGGATCGATCATATCGGCTCGACCTCCGTGCCGGGGCTTGATGCAAAGCCGATTCTCGATGTTCAGATCAGCGTGTCTTCGTTCGAGCCATTCGGCTCCATACGGGAACCGCTTGAAGCGATCGGCTTTTTATACCGTGCGGACAACCCGGATTTGACGAAGCGGTATTTTCGCGAACGGCCGGGACAGCCGCGGACCCATATCCATGTACGCCGCGAGGGCAGCTGGTCGCAGCAGCTCGCTCTGCTTTTCCGCGACTACTTGCGCATCCATCCCGACGCCCGCGAGCAATATGCCGAGCTGAAGCACCGTCTGGCGACGCGATATGGTACGGATCGTCAGGGATATGTCGATGCCAAAGGTCCGTTTATATGGACCGTCATGCAGCAAGCGAGCGATTGGAGCCAGGCCGTGGGCTGGACTCCGGGAGCTTCGGATGCATAGCTGGCCACCCGCACGATAACATGACACCGAAGGATGTGCGAACGATGACGATTTTCCGTAATGAAGCATTAACCGTACGATTGCTGGAAGAGGGTGACGCGCCGCTGCTGGTTCGTTGGCTGTCGGACCCGCAGGTGCTGCAATATTACGCTGGCCGCGACCGGCCTCATACGCCGGATATGGTAAAGGAGATTTTTTATACTCGGACGGAAGAGCTAACGCCATGCATCATTCAGTACGAAGGCGTAAATATCGGTTACCTTCAATACTACCCTGTGGGTAACGAAGAGCGGGCCGAATACGGATATTCCGACCCTGGCGAAATCGTGTATGGCATGGATCAATTTATCGGCGAAACCGCTTATTGGGACCGCGGGATCGGCAGCCTGCTCGTCCGGTCGACCGTCGGTTATTTGACCGAACGGCTTGGCGCGAACGCCGTCGTCATGGATCCGCAAACATGGAACGCTCGGGCGCTGCGTTGTTACGAGAAATGCGGCTTCAAGCGGAAAAAGCTGCTGCCGAAGCGTGAGCTGCACGAAGGCGAATACCGCGACTGCTGGCTTATGGAATACCGCCCTGCATCGGCCGCTCAGCCGATTGCGCTGACGCTGCGCAAAGCAACCACCGAGGATGTCCCGCTTCTTGCCCGCATGAACAAACGGCTGATCGAGGACGAAAATAACGTGAACCCGATGTCGATGCCGGAGCTTGAGCAGCGGATGCATATGCTGCTTAAGAACGAATGGAATATCGATCTGATTTGCAACGAGTCTCAGGTCGTCGGCTACGCCTTATACAGCTTCCGGCTCAATCCGTATTTCCCCGATCGGACGGAGGTTTACGTGCGCCATTATTACATCGAGCGCGAGGTGCGCAGCCAAGGCTTCGGCCGTCAAGGGATCAAGCTGCTACAGGAGCAAAGATTCGGCGACGCTTCGCTCACCATCGACGTGCTGGAATCGAATCCGCGAGGGAGAAAGTTTTGGGAAAGCGTAGGGTTTGAGCCTTATTGCACGACCATGAAGCTGCCGCCGCATTTGAAGCTCTAATCTAATGAAGGAAAGGCGAATCATACAATGAACGAAACTCCAACTCAACAGGCCGCCACGCTATCAACTGCTTCGGTTAAGCCGGCCGGAAGGTCCAAATCCAAACGTATCCTTGTGGCCTCCCTTCTTGTACTCGCTGCTCTTGCTTTCTTTCTGTATGTCCCCATACTGGAGCCGCTGAAGCTGAAGGTTACCGGTACGGGGGACATTTGGCAAGCCGACCAATATCTCGACTTGGCGGCCGTAGGCGAGAAAGCGAATACGGATTTGCCTCCGTTTTATTTTACGACGGTCGATACGATGGATATTTCCACGTTAAACGATTACGCCTGTGCGCTGCTCTATTACGGGGAGCCTGAGATCAAGCCGATCGTCCCTTCTGGCAGCAAGCCTGAAATCGATTATACGTTCAACGACATGGATCAGATGCTCCGCTATTCGACGTTGTCAAGCGCGCAGAACCTGACGTTGTACGCGCTGCAAAGCGCAGGCCGGGATGTGCCGCATACCGTCGAACCGACGGTGACCGCGATTTACGACGCGTTCGAGACCGGCAAAGCGTTCCGAAGCGGCGATCGGGTGATCGAGGTCGACGGCCGGCCGGTTCATTCGTCGGCCGACTTTGTCGTCGCCATCCAAGCGAAAGCTCCGGTTCTCGGCACATCGCTTCAAATCAAAGTTATCCGCGATAACAAAGAAGTCGATGTGCCGGTCACTTACCGCGAAACGTCGAACTCCGGCAAACCGATCATCGGCATCCGCGTGAACGACGTATTTCGTTTTGATGGCATCGACCCGATGAAGCTGCTGAAGTTCGACAACGGCATCGAGGGGAATTCGGCAGGGCTGATGCTCGCGCTGCAGCTAACCGAGGAGCTGACGGGCAAAGACATGACCAAGGGTTACAAAATCGCCGGTACCGGCACGCTCGAGCAGGACGGCACGGTCGGCGAAATCGGCGCCGCCGCGCATAAGGTCAAAACCGCCGATTCCTTCGGCGTGGACATCTTCTTCGTCCCGAAATCGGATGCCCCGGAGGAGAAGAACGAATCCGAGGCGACGGCCGCCCTCAAGGAATTAAATACATCGATGCGCGTTGTGCCCGTGTCCACGCTGGACGAAGCCATTCGATACTTAAACGAATTGCCTGCAAAGGCCAAACCTTGAACGGAGGTATTTCGGCATGCCTAAAATTTTGTTTACCGGAGGCGGGTCGGCCGGCCATGTGACCGTCAATCTGGCCCTCATCCCCAAATTCCACGAGGAGGGCTGGTCGGTCGGCTATATCGGCTCGGAGCAGGGCATCGAGAAGCAGCTGACCGCCTCCGTGAACGGCTTGCCGTATTACGGCATCGCGACGGGCAAGCTGCGCCGGTACCTGGACTGGAACAACGTCAAGGACCCGTTCAAGGTCGTCAAAGGTGCGATTCAAGCTTACCGGATTATCCGGCGGGAGCGGCCTCAAGTGATCTTCTCCAAAGGCGGTTTCGTCTCGGTTCCCGTCATCGTCGGAGCGTGGCTCAACCGCGTGCCGGTCGTGATCCACGAGTCGGACATGACGCCGGGACTCGCCAACCGGCTGTCGCTGCCGATGGCGCGGAAAGTATGCCTGACGTTCCCCCAGACGAGCCGCCACCTGCGGACGGACAAAGCCGTTCACGTCGGCGCCGTCGTGCGCGAAGAGCTGCTGGCCGGCAACGTCTCGCGCGGGCTCGCCTTCTGCAGCTTCACCCGTACGAAGCCGGTGCTGCTCATTATGGGCGGCAGTCTCGGCGCACATCGGATCAACCGTGCTGTCCGCGACAATCTGGATGCGCTCGCGCAGCAGTTCCAAATCGTTCACCTGTGCGGCAAAGGCAACCTCGATCCGACCATCAACCGGCGCGAATATAAGCAGTACGAATATTTGCAGCAGGAGCTGCCCGATGTCCTGGCCATGACCAATCTCGTCGTCACCCGGGCCGGGGCCAACTCCATCTTCGAGTTTTTGGCGCTGCGCAAGCCGATGCTCATGATTCCGCTGTCCCGGCTGCAGAGCCGCGGCGATCAGATCGTCAATGCCCGTTCGTTCAGTCAAGCGGGGTTCGGCGAGATGCTGGAGGAAGAATCGCTGACCGACGAATCGTTTCTTGAATCTATTAACCGGATTCATAGCAACAGGTCCCGTTACATCCAAGCGATGGAGGCTTCCGAACAAGGCGACGCCCTGGGCAAAATCATCGACGTGATCAAGCAAACCGTACGCGGGGCGGGCATTTGACATCCCTCCTTCATATTCGATAAGCTACCTAATAGACAAGGTATTGCACGTTAAGGAGGGTCCGCTTGAACTTCATCGAACAACTGTTTCATGATTACGGTTATTTGGTCATATTCATCGGCTTGCTATTGGAATTTATCGCATTGCCTTTCCCGGGCGAAACCTCGATGGCGTATTCCGGGTATTTGTCTTACGAAGGACGGCTGAATTGGGCGATCCTCGTCATATTAGCCTTTCTTGGCACGACGATCGGCATTTCGATTACGTATTGGATCGGCTACAAGGTCGGCATGCCCTTCTTCGAGCGTTACGGCAGGTGGGTGCTGCTGACGCCGGCCAAGCTGATGAAAGCCAAGCGCTGGTTCGAGCGTTACGGCAACTGGGTGCTGTTCATCGCTTATTTCATCCCCGGCGTCCGCCATGTGACCGGTTATTTTTCCGGCGTCGTACGCCTACCGTTCCGCACATTTGCGATTTATGCGTATTCCGGGGCGCTGTTTTGGGTCATTATCTTTATTTTCCTCGGCAAAATCTTCGGCCCCCAGTGGCACAAGTTGTTCGATTTATTCGAAAGCTACGCCAAAAAAACGATTATCGCCGGCGTCATCCTTCTGGCCGCATATCTCATATTCCGCTTCCGCAAGCAGCTCATCCAGTTATTAAAAAGAATGACAGGCTAGCAAAAAAACCTCCATCGAAATCATTCATACTTTCTTAACGTTTAAAAGCCGCTGGAGCGCAACGCTCCAACGGCTTTTTGGCATGGTCGAATCCGACTGGCGGCGATTATTCGGCTTCCACGGTGATCCAGCGCTGGATCGGCTTCTGGTTGTTCCAATCGCGAATGCCGTCGACACCGCGGTCGGAAATGCGCAGTTTGACGTCATCGTCAGAGTGTATCTTACTTACCTTCAGCGTTACGGTTTTGCCGGAAATCGAACCCGAGCCCGGCTTGACCCAGTCGCCGTCCACGTAAATTTCAAAGTAATTCGTCTGGTTCGTGTAGCCTTTAATATCTTCGGTGAACGTAACGTAGATTTGCTTGCCGTCCGCCTTCACTTCGTCGATATCGGGGCGCGGGTTCTCTTTATCCCAGCCGGCGAATTGCTGCGAAGCCGCGGCAGGCGTCGTATCATACGGCTTATTCTGCATGTCGGTAATCCGGCCGTTGTCCGACATATAGGTGAATCTATACCACTTGTTCGTTTCCAGCGTGTTGTAATCCGCATTCAACATGACGATCAGCTTCTTTTTGTCGGAGGTCATCGTCAGCGTCGCCGTTTCCTTTGTCAATGGGAGCTGGACGTTATCGGTCATGTTCCAGAGCTGGTACACGAACTCGTCGGCATTTTTAACCGGCTCGCTGAACGTAATATCGAAATTGTACCGATCCAGCGGCCCGGCGGCAATCATCTTGGGAGCGGCATTGTTATCGTTATTAACGCCGATAAAATCGACCGAATACGGGCTTGATTGACTTGCGCCACGCAATGGGTTGAAGCCGGCGGCGTCCGTTACGCCATAATCGAACGTCATCGTGTATACGACGCCTGCTTGCAGCTGCTGCTTCAAATACAAGACAACATCGGTGACGATCGCGTTGCGATTGTTAAGCGCTTCTCCGGTTACCGTCATTGCGGAACCGTCCGCCGATTTGATTTTGAACGATTTCGTCTGAATATTTTTCACCGGTTCGCTGAAATACACCTTGACCGATGTGCTGTTGACCGCTTCGACCTTCGTCACGAACGGAATCGGATTTTGGACCGGCGTGCCAGCGAACTGCTTCTTGTTCGCGCCGCCGCTTGTATTCAAATCCTTCACGCCCGTGATGACTACGTCGTACACGCGCCCCTCCATGAACAATCCCGGATTCTGGTTATCTTTTATGCGGTATTGGACGCGGATGACTTTACGGTCCGACATTTGACGGACGTCATCGCTCCAGCCCGACCTCGATATCGGGTTGCCGTTATCGGCCGTAATCGCCGCGCGGAGATTTTGCACTTGCGCAGCCGGAATCTCCTTATTGAAGCGGATGTCGATCGTGTTGACGTCGACGGCCTTCACTTCCACAACGTTAATCGATCCGTTATTTGGCGCCGTGCCGGTACCGTAGAACGTGACGACCGTATTGGCGGCGATCTCATTGCCCGCCAAATCCTTCACATGATTCAGCGTCAACCGGTATGCGCGGCTCGGCACTTGATCCTGCACGCGCAGCGTGACCGACATCTGACTGTCGTTGTATGTCAACTTCGACGGATAGCCGATATCGCCGTCGATCCAATAATTCGCAACGTATTCGGCGGACGATTTATCCAATCGTTCGTTGAACGTTATGACTACATTGGACGCATCCGCCGTTACGCTGCGAACCGCCGGCGGCGTGCGATCGACCGAACCGTCGATGCGCAAATTGCGCGGATCCATCGCATTCCCTGCAGCATCCGCGACATTGTACACGTACAGCGTGTAAGTCGCGCCGGAGCGCTGTTCGCTCGTCGTCAGCGTCACGTTCCGCCCGTCATTCGACAGAGAGGCCTGCCCGATCGCAAGTCCGTTGTCGGCGGAATAGTTGGCGAGATTCGTCGCCGATCCCGCATCCATCGGTTCCGAGAATGTAATCTCCACCGTATATCCGGTTGCCCGCCACGACGAAATCGTTGGCTTGACGTTGTCGAAGGATGGCACGACATAAGCGTATTCCGACGAATCGGCCTTCAGCACATACTTCCGGTTCGACTCCTGCCAGCCGGTCACAAGCGAAATCGTCCGGCCGTCGGAGCTAAGCGCCCCTTGCTTGATATCAACCGAGGCGCCGAAATCCGTTCGGAGCGACAGCCGGCTTAGCGTAAGCGATGAAATCGGCTCCGACAAGCGTACGGACAATCCCGTATTCGAAGTTGGATTCACCGATTCGATGTTCATTGGCCGAAGCGCCGGGTTCATCTTCACATAAACTTCGTACACGGCGGCAACAAGCGCTCTGCGCAATGCTTTCGCCGTATAGTCGGACTGCGGAGGGATGAACTTGTTCTCCACCGCCAGGGCGACTGGCTCTTTGGCCCAAGAGGATACTTTGCCTCCGACGAACACGGTCGACGGTCCGGTTAATCCAAAGGCACGGACCAGAATGGCGGCCAGCTGCTCGATCGTGACGTCATCCGCCGGGGCGAATTTGTTCGCGCCCACGCCTCTCATCAAACCGGCTTTTGAAGCCGCCTCCACATAAGGAAAAGACCATCGTGTCTTGAGTACGTCCGCATACGTAGCCGAAGCCTTCGGCTCGCTCTTCAAATCGAGCAGCCGGTAAAGCACGGTGGCAAATTGTTCCCGGGACATTTTTTCGTCCAAACGGGCGCTGCCATCCTGAAATCCCGTAAAAATGCCCTTATCCTTCAAAACGTTAAACTTCTGTTCTACCGTCAGTTCCTCTGCGTACAATACGCTAGACAGGGTCGTCAATAACAGCATCACAACAAGCAAAAATGATACAAGCCGTCTCATTAATATCCCTCCTAAGATACGTAGAGTATCACGCTTGCTTTTATATACTGATTTTTCTTCCAAAATGTTGCGCCATAAAATAATTATTTTGATTCAACGAATATCCAAATTGTGGTATACTTGCGACAGAGCTTCGGTTCAGTAACGCTTGCGGAGGACTACGTATGACCGATATTTTTATTAGCTCCACCATCCGCGATCTCGCCTATGTCCGGGCCACTTTGGCCGATAAAATCGAAAGCCTTCTCGGACACCGCGCGGTCGTGACCGAGTCGGTTCGGTTCGAATGGAGCAAAGGCATCGTGGAAAGCTGCCTGAAGGCGGTGCGCGATTGCGACGTCTATGTCCTAATGGTCGGCGACCGTTACGGCACATTGAATCCGAAATCGAAGCGCAGCATTACGCATGACGAATACCGGGAAGCCGTCGTCCAGCGCAAGCCGATCTACATACTCATCCATCAAGATACATGGGCTCTCTACGAAAGGGCGCCCCTTACGCTGGAGCCGGGGTTAGCCGAGTTTATCCGGGAAATTAGCGGCGAATTCCGCAACAATGTCCGGAAATTCCTTACCTCGGAGGATGCCTACACGTATATCAAGGAACAGCTTGCCCTGCTGCTTCGGTCGTATTTGCGGGTCGGCTATCAGCCGGATGAACTTCGTGATACAATTATGACAAAAGATATATATGCCCGGGCGAACCGGCTATTCCACGCCATGATCAAATACGGCGAATACCATCACAACGAACTGCGGCGCGTGCTATCCGTCTTTGCATCCGAGCTGCAGCCGAGTCATTTTCTGACCGGCCGGCATACTTTAATATCATCGGTTTCCGGAGCGACGCTGCATCGGATCGATGTCGAGGGACGGCAGATGATCCATGTCGCGGGATACGGCAATGTCGGCTCGCATCCGCCCTTTCAGGTGGATGATCCGGAAAGCTACGTATCGATGACGTACAAGACGCAAGCGGTCAAAATTTTCATGAAAGACGAAATCGGGGGACGCGAATGCATCCTGTGCATTCCGATGGCGGGACGGTACGTGATGACGCTTCATTTTATCGTGGACGACGAGGATGAAGCCGTTCAAGAAGACTTGTACCGGCAAATGATGCTGGGACGCAACAAGCTGCTGTTCGATGTCATGCATTTGTATCTAGAGAGGAGCGTTGACCATGAGACAACTATCGAGGCGTGACAACCAAAGCGGTATAACAACGCCGGCCTACGGTACCGCCAAAAGCAAACGTTCCCGCGCCAAACGCTCGGGGAAAAGCTCGATCGGCTCCACATTTAGCCGCGGGCCTTCCATCTTCCAGACGGAGGGGACGTTCGTCGAAGTGTTCAGCGCAAAAACCTCGTTTAACAAAGAAATCGTGTTTTAACCAGTCCCGTCATCATGCCATTCCGTCATTCGACAGCCAGGAAGCTTATGCTTTCCGGCTGTTTGTCATTCAGCCGCGTTCGGCCGGTTTGCGCGGGTTTTGGCGGGGCATTCAGAAACTTTTGGCTAATAACAGAAAATTTTTTCTGAATTTCGCTTCGTCCCCCTATTTGCCAGGGATAAAAAGAAAATTGTTTCTGAATTTCAGAAATTATTTTCTGAATGCGAAATAAGCGGCTCCCCTTTTGAAACTTTGAAACCACCTCCCCCCCATCACTGGGGCAATCCTGTCTTTATTTCCAACTTTTTTGACATGATCCGGCTACCGGCAAGTGCTATGATGGCTTGTGGAGGAGTAGCTATGAACCGGATTGCGATCGGCCTGATGGCCGTTTTGTTGTTTATTGGCGGGGAATCGTCCGCTTTGGCGGCCGCCGTTTTTACCGATATTGACCACAGCTTTGCAAAGAACGAAATTACTTGGCTGTACGAAAAACATGTGATCGACGGAAGCGGACCGGGCTTGTTCGAGCCCAAACGGGCGGTGAGCCGGGCCGAATTTGTGAAAATGCTCGCAGGCGTGCTGGGGATGGAGACCGTTGCCGCTTCGATCCCCGCGTTCGACGATGTCAAGCGGACGGATTGGCCATATGGGTGGGTGAACGCCGCTTTTCAGATCCGCCTCGTTAACGGCAAGAGCGACCGTACGTTTGCGCCAAACGACGCGATCACGCGCGAGGAGGCGGCTGCCGTGCTGGCCCGCGCCTTGAAGTTAAGCCTACAATCGAACGGCAAAACTTACGCGGATGAAGGAAATATTGCTGCATGGGCCAAAGCTTATGTCGGCGCGGCAACGAATGCCGGCTTGATGGAAGGTTACGGCGGGTCCTTCTTCCCGAAAAGCAAGTTGACGCGCGAGGAAGCGGCCGCTTTGCTCAAGCGGACAAGCGACCGGATCTCACTGAAGCCATCGGCCGCCTCGATCCAACTTGGCTGGTTTTATACGGGGACAACGGCCGAATTTGAGCGATACGCCGCGAATAGCGGCATTAACGTCCTGTCGCCGCATTGGCTGACCGTACAAAATGACGGCACCGTAACGTATGAAGGCGACGTCAGTCTCGTTCAATGGGCTCATGCTCGTCAGAAGCAGGTATGGGCGCTTGCCGGCAATCGTTTCGATCCGGCGGCGACGCATCAGATGCTGACAATCGGCAAGGACGCCGCTCTGCGGCAAATGATAAATGCCGTTACGCAGCTACAGGTCGACGGCATAAATCTTGACTTCGAGAATATCGACCCGATGGATCGCGACCTGTATACGGCGTTCGTCGGCGAGCTCGCCGTGGAGCTCCACGCGCTCGGGAAGACACTGTCCGTCGACGTGCCTCCGGATGTGCACAGCGATTGGAGCGATCCGTTCGACTATGCCGCGTTAGGCGCGAAAGCAGACTTCGTAGTGCTCATGAACTATGAGGAACATTGGACCGGCGACCCGGTCATGGGCTCCGTCGCTTCTCTCGGCTGGTACGCCGCACAGCTGCAGAACATCTTGGGCGAAGTTCCAAGCGCAAAGGTGATTGCCGGAATGCCGCTATATACCCGCGACTGGCGTATCGAAGCCGGCGGCGTTTATTCGAACGATCTTGAGCTGAAGGAGCAAGCCGCGCTGCTGCCGCAGCTTCCCGTCTACCGCTGGGACACCGATTCGGGCCAGTACGTTGCGGCCTACGCCCAGTATGGAATCAATCACTATATCTGGATGGAAGACAGCCGCTCGCTGACGCTGAAAGCGATGGAGGGACTTCGCCGGGGCGTTGCCGGCTCCGCTTTCTGGTACGTCGGCGCCGAGACGACGGATGTTTGGCCGGCCCTCCGCAACGCCGAGCGGATGTACGAGCTCAGCGGGAATAAATGAATCGAAATGCAAAGAAGCAGGCAACAGCGATATTCGCTGCAGCCTGCTTCTTCTTATGGCACGCGCGCTTTAAGTTCCCGCGCAGCTCCTTACGCAATCCTTATTTCACGAATCCGAGCAGCATCTCGCGGATCAGCTTGGAGGCGACGATTTGCGTTTGCTCCGAGTGATCGTAAATCGGCGCAACTTCCACGACGTCGGCGCCAACGACGTTGGCCTCGGATCGGGCGATCAGATGCACCGCCTCGAGCAGCTCCTTCGACGTAATGCCGCCCGCTTCCGCCGTACCCGTTCCCGGCGCGGCCGAAGGATCAAGCACGTCGATGTCGATCGTGACGTAAACCGGACGTCCTGCCAGCTCAGGCAGCACTTTGCGCATCGGTTCGGCGACATCAAACGGGAAGAAGTTGATGTTCTTTCTCGCGTATTCGAATTCCTCGCGGGAGCCCGAGCGAATGCCGAATTGATAAATGTTGCTTGGCCCCATCAGCTCGGCCGCCTTGCGGATCGGCGTCGAGTGCGACAGCGGCTCGCCTTCGTATTGCTCGCGAAGGTCGGCGTGCGCGTCAATGTGGATGATCGCAAGATCGGGATATTTCGCGTACATTTCGCGAATGACCGGCCACGATACGAGATGCTCGCCGCCAAGGCCGAACGGGAACTTGCCGTCAGCCAGCAGGCCGCGCACGTATTCGCCGATGATGTCCAAGCTGCGTCCCGCGTTGCCGAACGGCAGCAGCAGATCGCCCGCATCAAAGTAGCTCATTTCGGTGAGGCTCTTGTCCAAATACGGGCTGTACTCCTCCAGCCCGATCGATACTTCGCGAATCCGCGCCGGGCCGAAACGCGAGCCGGGACGGAAGCTGACCGTATAATCCATCGGCATGCCGTAGATGACGGCACGGGAAGCGGCGTAATCATCGGAGCTGCAAATAAACACATTGCCGGAATATGCTTGATCCAAACGCACAAAACAACACCCTTTCAAATTTATAAGTAGTATGCAGCGTTCCATCGCACGAAACGCGATGCTTAATTGCAGATTGCCTGTTTGATGTAGAATAACAGTTATTCGACGAGGCAGTCGTATGGATCCCAACCAGATGCTAGCGCGGCGGACATCTCGACACTCAGACGTTCGCAGCAGGCGTTCGCATCAGACGTTCGCATCAGACGTCCACTTCGGACGTCGGCGACCACGAAAACGGCCTACACGCCAACGGCCTGCACACCGCCGACAAAATAAGAACCTCTGCCAGAGCGAAGCCGCTCGGCAGAGGTATTTCTATAGAGCAGGCCGCTGCCGTATATAACAGCGGCTCTCTTTGTAAGCATAGCTTATTTGCACAGGTCTTCTACGAACTTCGGCAGAGCGAACGCCGCTTTATGCAAGCGCGGCGAATAATATTTCGTCGCCAGCTCCGGCAGGCTCGTTTCGTCGACTTGCAGCGGATCGTACTTTTTGCTGCCCATCGTGAACGTCCAAAGGCCGCTTGGGTAAGTCGGAATATTCGCTACATACACGCGTACGATCGGGAAAATCTCTTTAACGTCGCGATTGACGCTTTGGATCAGATCGGCCTTGAACCAAGGATTGTCCGTTTGCGCAACGAAAATGCCGTCTTCCTTGAGCGATTCGTAAATGCCTTGGTAAAATCCGCGGCTGAACAGCTCAACCGCCGGTCCTACCGGCTCCGTGGAGTCGACCATGATCACGTCGTACGTATTTTTGTGGTCGTGAATGTGCATGTAGCCGTCGTTCACGATTACTTCCACGCGCGGGTTGTCGAGCTCGCCTGCGATTTCAGGCAAATATTTTTTCGAATATTCGATAACTTTGCCGTCGATTTCGACAAGCACCGCTTTTTCCACTTTCGGGTGCTTCAGCACTTCGCGGATGACGCCGCCGTCGCCGCCGCCAACGACCAGGACATGCTTCGGATTCGGATGCGTCATCAGCGCAGGATGAGCGACCATTTCATGGTAAACGAACTCGTCCTTCACCGTTGTCATCACCATGCCGTCCAGAACGAGCATACGTCCGAACTCCGCCGTATCGATCATCGCCAAATCTTGAAAATCGGTTTTTTCCGTCACCAGCGTCTCCTTGATCTTCGCCGTGATGCCGAAATTTTCCGTTTGTTTCTCCGTGTACCACAATTCCATCTGGGTTACCTTCTTTCCTATCGTATTCGCCGAAAATCCGGCCTTTATTTCTCATGTCGATTCAAGCATGATTTCGGACCAATAACCCTCATTATGCAAACAAATTGATTATAAAGAAAAGCTCCGGTGTAAGCAACTATTGAGATCGGCTTTCGGCAAAAATGTTTTCTAAAAATAAAGTAAACAAGAGGATGGATCAAATGGACAAAAAAATTCAATCCCCTCGCATTTTGTTGAATATCCGATTCTAACATTTTCCATAATAAAGCATAAGGAATCATTTACTCGAAGATCAGAAGGAGCCTGACATCCGATGAGCGACAAAAACGGCAAATCATCCGGGCGCAAAACGACACCCTCTCAAAACCGCTGGTGGAAATGGACGAAGCGGCTTTTTGCGTTGTCCATGGCTTCTTGCGCAATTGTCCTCATCACCGTTATCGGCCTGCTTTTATATTTGAAATCCCAGGCTTTGCCCGTCGCTTCGGTCGGTCAAACGTCGATGATTCTGGATGCACAGGGCAACGTCATCGATACGTTTCACTCCGGCCAGAACCGGCAGCCCGTCAAGCTGAACCAAATATCGCCGTACCTGGTCAAAGCGACGCTCGCCGTCGAAGACCGGCGATTCTACGAGCACCCCGGCCTCGATCTCATCGGCATGACGCGCGCGGCCGTCGTCGATCTGCAGCATATGGCCAAAGTTCAAGGCGCCAGCACCATTACGCAGCAGCTTGCCCGCAACCTGTATTTGAGCCATGAGCGCACCTGGCTGCGCAAATGGAAGGAAGCGATGTATGCCGTCCAGCTCGAAATGAACTATTCCAAAGACGAAATTATGGAAATGTATTTGAATCAGATCTATTACGGACACTCCGCCTACGGCATCGAAGCCGCCGCGCAAATGTATTACGGGAAGCACGCCAAAGATTTGACGCTTGCCGAGAGCGCCTTGCTTGCCGGGGTGCCGAAAGGCCCCAAATATTATTCGCCTTATATGGATATGAAGAACGCCAAGGACCGGCAAAAAACAGTGCTCCAGGCGATGGTTCAATACGGCTATGTCAGCCAGGACGATGCCGACCGCGCTTACGATGCGATCCTGAAGTTTCAGCCACTCAGCGGCAAACAAGAGTCCATTGCGCCATATTTTCGCGATTACGTGCGGTTGCTCGCGGTCGACAAGCTTGGCATCGACGAGGGGCTGATCAACAGCGGCGGCATCAAAATCTATACGACGCTGGATACCCGCGCGCAAAAAATCGCCGAGGCCGCGGTCGAGGACGCGATTCCCGGAAAAGGCGAGCTGCAGGCGGCGCTGATCGCCATCGATCCGCGCACCGGATATATTAAAGCGATGGTCGGCGGCAAAAACTACAAGGAAAACCAATTCAACCGCGTCTTCGCCGATACGCGCCAGCCCGGTTCGTCGTTCAAGCCGATCGTCTATTTGACCGCGCTGCAGCACCCCGGCTTTACGCCGCTTACCCAGTACAAGAGCGAGCCGACGACGTTCACCTACGACGAGGGGCGCAAAATCTACATGCCGAGCAATTACGGCAACGATTATACCGGCGATTACATGGATATGCGCCAAGCGCTTGCGCGTTCGGACAATGTTTATGCCGTCCATACAATCATGGAGATCGGTCCCGATAAGGTCATCGACATGGCCCGCAGCATGGGCATCCATGGCTCGATGAAGCCGCTGCCTTCGCTCGCGCTCGGCACGTTCCCGGTCAGCCCGTTCGATATGGCTTCCGCTTTCGGCATCATCAGCAATCAAGGCATGCGCGTAGAGCCGACCGCCATATTGCGGATTGAAGACGCCAAGGGCGAAGTGCTGTACAAAGCCGAGCCGGAGCGTCGGCAGGTCATCGACCCGGCCTATACCTACGTGATGACCAATCTGATGGAGAGCGTGTTCGACAGCGGCGGCACGGGAAGCCGAGTATCCCGGTTTATCAAACGGCCCGTTGCCGGCAAAACCGGTACGACGAACACCGACGCCTGGATGGTCGGCTTCACGCCGGAGCTGTCGACGGCCGTATGGGTCGGCTACGACAAGAACAAGACGATTTCAGCCGCGGAGGCGCACAAGGCGGCGCCGATCTTCGCCTCGTTCGTCGAGCAGGCGCTCGCGGCTGTGCCGCCCAAAATGTTCCCGATCCCGGAAGGCGTCGCCAGTGTCTACATCGATCCGGTCTCCCGCAAGCTTGCCACCGCAGAATGCCCGAACCCGCGCCTGGAGGTGTTCGTCAAAGGCACCGAGCCGACCGAAACGTGCAACGAGCACGGAGGCAAGGCTGATTTGAAGAACGGGGCGGACGAAGGCAAACGGTCCTGGTGGAACGATTTGAAGCGCTGGTGGACCGGGCAGTGAAGGGATATGCGCGCAGCAAAAGCAGATTGCATGTATGTTGAGGCAACGTTATAATGAAAATATAAAAGGAGCCGTGCGGCTAACACGACTCCTTGGTACAATAGCCGCTTTTAAGGGCGGTGGCTTGTAGATCGGTAACGCAGCGAAATAGACCGCGACCTTATCCCAGGGCGGTCTATTTCTTTTTGTTTTGGCTGAGTGCCACGACGACAGTTACGACCAACGTCAGCAGCGCAATAATAAGCGCACCGAAATCAATCATGAGCGTCAAGACATCCTTAACCTCCACAGGCATCACCTCCCTTCCGGGAGACTAGCCGACCGCCCTTGCAAGCCATACTATGTACTTGGACTTATTATATCATGACTTCATGAGTCGAAACAGTACTGATGTTCCCGTTTTTCACTCGCTGACAACCACCGTAAACTCCCCGTCCAGCTCCTGCTCCGCCTCCCGCAGCAATTCAAGCAGCCGCTGTCCGTCTTCGCCTAGACGTTCGCCGCTTACCGCATGACCGCGCCACTCGATCGTCACGGGCAGCTCCATTCCGCCGGTCAGCATATCCCAAAGAGCGTCGAGGTTGCGCCCGTAATAGTCCGGGAAGTCGAGCTGAAGCTGTAAGGCTTCGTGAAGCTCGTCCATGCTTGACACCGCGTTGCCGTCAATGATCGCTTTTTTCAAGCCGCCCCCTCCTCTCACTTCATCTCTTGAAACGTCTTGTAATGATCATCCGATTTGAAAATAAGCCCGTCGTTCGAGAACAGGATCCGGTCGTCGCCGCGGAACCCGGACGTATAGTTGATGTCCGCCTCGTACCAGATGCGTCCTTTTTTGCCGGGCAGCTTCTTCTCCCGGTTGCCGAACACGTCGCCGCCGATGCTTTTACCCGGCGCCACCTCGTTCAAATTGCCCTTTTGTGCGTCCCAGCCTAACTTGCGCGCTTCCTTCTTCGTAATGTAATTGTCCGGTAGCTCGCCATGCTTGCGTATGTATTGCGCCACTTCCTCGAAGTCGATCAACGCGTGCCCGTTTTGCACATTTTGCGCGTTGTGCTCGTGTGCGCCGGATTGGGCACTGGATTGCGTGCCGGATTGCGCGCCGGATTGCGCGCCCGTTGAGAGCGAACATCCCGCCAACAGCGCAATACACATCAGCAGGACGCCGAACCGGAGCCATTTTATCGCATTCGTTATCATGTATTCATCACCCATTTCTTGTTATTGCCGGATAATGCCCAGTCGAAACACCTTTCGGACAATGCTCCCCGTTATTGTTGCACGACCAACAACATTTTTTTAAGGAAACGTCGTCCCTCGGACCAATTGCTGTACTGCATACAACAATTTCGACCATAATTGCCCATATTCCCTGAAAATGTTGCACTCCGTACAACAGTGCACACTACAACAGAGCCCCTTTATTGTGCAAACATTTCAGAAGCTGCTATTGATTACGGCATAACCTTTGAGGTAACTCCCGCTTTCGTATTCCTCGCCCATGTGTCAACTGCGACTGTCCATTGCAATATGTGCAATGGAACTCTAGAAATCCTCCTAAGTAAAGCCGCTTCATTGCAAAATGTGCAATCAAATCCGACAATATCTCCATACAGGTCCCGTATGAGGGGATTTCATTGCACGAAATGCAATAGCATGAATCCAAACCTACAATAAACGTTTTGCCCATTGCACAAAATACAATGTAACGATATTTCGTTGTCGCCATTCACGGATACAAAATCGATCATCATCCACAATCGCCCGCCCTATAACGCAAAAAGCCCGGCATCAAGCCGGACCGCCTCGCCATATCCACCTTAATTTCATGCCAATCAACCCGCACCAGCACGCAGCCTGCACCACGTAGCCTCACCATGCAGCACGCAGCCCATGCAGCCTCCACATGCAATCCGCAAATCGCAGCCCGCAGCCAGCCTCTACGCGCCGAGACCTTGCTTGAGCGCTTCCGGCGAACGCTCCCACATGTCCGCATTGTGCTCGATGAGCAGCTTGCGCAGGGCGGCCTGCTCTTCGTCGCTCAAGCCGTCCAGGATGTAGCGGCGCTTCAGCGCATAATCGAGCTTGTTGACGTGGTCGGCAAGAATTTTCCACCCTCGTCTCGCCTCGGTATCCACCAGCATTTCGCATGCCGTCGCTCCCGCATAATACGTGTTGCCTTCCTCGTTGCGGTCCACCGCAACCCAGACGATCCAGCATTTGCGGCCGTTCGGCACGTCTTCCTTGTTCGGGGAAAACTTGATGCCTTTCTCCACCTTGCTCTTCGCATGCATGGCACCGATATCGATATACGCCGTGCCTTCGTCGATAATAACGCTAGATACATCGCTCAGGTTGATGCTGCCTGCCCCGAAGCCTTTATGCTCCTTGTTGCTGACAACGTTCAGCGACAGTTTCTTCTTCTCTTTATTGCCGTCTTGTATATCCATGAATAGAACCCTCCTGATTGATTTCGGTCAACGATAAACATCTGGCGCCGTCCTAATCGGCGCAAAAAAAAGCTCCAAAAACAGCTTGCCAACATTAATTACATTTTAGCTAATAATCTTCCGTTTGCAAACATATACATGCTGTAGATGCTTGTCAACGGGAGGAATTCGTATATGAACTTTCGCTACGCCCTACGGCTCATAACGATCGCAATCATCAGCTGCGCGATTTGCATCGCCGCGCTTCAGCAAGCCGAATCCATTCTTCCTGCGCTTTACGCGGCCGACCCCGGAGCGAACGGCAATTTTTCGCCAGCGCCAAAAATCGGACAACCGGCACCCGACCCCGTCCCGGTCGAAAACATACCGCTCAGCCGGCGCTTGGTCGAATATCACATCTCGGTACAGCTCGACAACGAACAGAAAAAGCTGCTAGGGGAGCAAACGATCACCTGGAAAAACCCCGGTAATACGCCGGTATCGGACATGTACTTCCATCTCTATCCGAACGCCTTCGAATCGAAAAAAACAACCTTCATGCGCGAATCGGGCGGCCGATTCCGCAATGAGCCTTTGACCGATGAAAGCTTCGGCTCCATGAAGCTGCTCGCCTTGAAATCGAACAAAGGCGAAAGCCTGCTCACCCGCACTTCATTCATCCAACCCGACGACGGCAACGCAAACGATCATACGCTAATGAAGCTGCGGCTGCCTGATCCGATCCCCCCGCAAGGCGAAATTACGCTGTCCATGAACTTCGAGGTGCAGCTGCCGCGCGCTTTCGCCCGCATGGGTTACGTCGACGATTTTGTGATGGCCGGGCAATGGTTCCCGAAAGTAAGCGCCTATGAAACGAAAGGCACGCGGGGCGCATCCGAAAACGGTTGGAATTTGCACCAGTATCACGGCAACTCGGAGTTTTATTCGGATTTCGGCATTTATAACGTACGCATTCAGGTTCCTTCCAATTACATCGTAGCCGCAACCGGATTTCCGGCGAAGCCCGCCTTCGAACGGGACGGATCGAAAATTTACCAGTTCTACGCCGACGATGTGCACGATTTCGCCTGGGCCGCTTCCCCGAACTTCATCTACGCCGAGGAGCCTTATTCCACGCCGACCATTCCCGGCGTTCGCATCAAGCTGTACCTCGATCCGAAACACGAGAAACTGAAGGAGCGCTACTTCCAAGCCGCAAAGTCCTCGCTGGAGAACTATAGCAAATGGTACGGCGAGTATCCGTATTCAACGTTGTCGATTGTCGTTCCTCCAGCAGGCGGCGACGGTACAAGCGGCATGGAATATCCGACCCTCGTGACGGGAATGGCCGCCAAGGACGAAAATCCCGGTCTTGACCTGGAACGGACGCTCGTGCATGAAATCGGCCATCAATATTGGTACGGCATCGTCGCCACGAACGAATTCGAGGAAGCATGGCTCGATGAAGGCCTGACCTCGTATGCCGAAGACAAAGTGATGGAAACCGAATACGGCGTTATGCCCAACCTACCGATTCAATCCAGCTACATTACCGGCCCGGAGCCGCTCAAGCAATATTCGTGGAGCTACCGGGGACAAGAGCGTTATGCGGAAAATGTGTACATGCGGGCCAAACTCGTCCTGCTCGGCATCGAAAAGCAGGTCGGCACCAAAACGATGAACAAGATCATGAGAACCTACTACCAACGCTGGAAATTCAAGCATCCCAGCACGGCGGACTTGCAGCGCAGCGTCGAGCAAGTGACGAAAAAAAGCTGGAAAACCTACTTCCAGCAATACGTATACGGCGGCCAGATGGCGGATTTCTCCGTGGACTCCATCCACATTACGCAAGGCGAGGAAGGCGGCCGGCCGGTCTATGAGAACATCGTGCTCATTACGAAACGGGGCGGCGATTACAATGAAGTCCCGATCGTATTCCATTTTGCCGACGGCACGACCGAGAAGAAAATTTGGAGCGGCGAGGAAAATCACGTGCAATATACGCTGCAGCATACGGCGCCGCTGGAATGGGTAGCGCTTGACCCGAGCAACACGATCGTGCTGGAGAACCACAAAATCAACAATTATATGAAAGCGAATGTCGAGGAGCCGGTCAAGGTGCGCTGGAATTTGGGCATCGTCAAAATTATCGAGACTGTGCTGGGCTCGGTCGCATGGTGAGGTGAACGCAGGATGATGCAATACGTTAAAACCGGCTGGAAAACGACGAAGCACCATTTTTACATCGTCATCTTCTTGTTCTTATATCAATTGCTGTGGGGCTTCTTCTTGTATCGTTTCGTCGATTCGGTCGTATTCCCGATCCTTCGCCGTTATCCGAACGTGCATCCTTCGAAATCGGCGGTGTCGATGTTTTATGCCGAAAGCCAGTTCCAGCTGATGAAAACGGACCTGATCGACTTCTATGCATGGATGCTGCTCGGATTGTTCGTTCTGCGCATGGTATTGACCCCGTTCATTAACGCCGGGCTATACTATTCGATTCATCATGCCGAACCGAAGAGCGGCACCTTGTTCCTGAAAGGCATTCAGCGGAAATGGAAGACCACCTTCCTGTTCTATATGATCCAGATGGCGGCTGTCATTGCGCCGGCCTATTGGGCTGTCCCCTATGCCTTCAAGCTTTACATGGGCGCCGAATCGCAAACGTCGCTTCTGATCGCACTCCTGCCGATTGCGGCAGCTTGGCTCCTGTACGGATTTATGCTTCAGCTCATTCTGCTGTACGTTCAATTCGGGAAGGTGGCCGAATTGTCGCTATTCCGCGCAATCGGGCTGTCGCTTCGCCACCTCCTCCCGATGATCGGCCTTTCCTTGCTGCTGCTGCTCATCTCCGGGATCGCGGCCCTGGTGACCGCCTCCGTATCGCTTATATGGGCCGGACTGATCGCCTTGGTGCTGCATCAGGTATACCATTTGTTCCGCTCGTTGTTTAAGGTGTGGCAGATCGCAGCGCAGTACCATTTGTGGAGCTCCAAATCCGGCAGCGGCGGGCATCCGGCCATGAAGTAGGCCCAAAAATCGAAATAAGCAGCTTTAAGAAAAGCTCCTGTTCGAAGACTTCTCCACGATGAATGACCCTGCGTAAGATGAAGCTTTCTTGCGAGATAAGGAAGCCGGGACTCTGAAGTTTATACTTTCTTATCTCTTCAAAACCGCGGATCGCGCCGATGGAGGTGCATCGCGGTTTTTTCGTATGCTCATTGACTGGGGCTGGCTGGAGCTGGTTGGTGCCGGCAGGGACCTAAGGTTCGCCCCTCCCTCCGCCGCCTCTATTTACATTCGTACATTTAAACAGTATATTAGCGAGTAGTTAAGGATATGAAATAGATATATGGCAAATGTTTAAGCATGGAAAGGAGTTGCCCGATGATTCCGTTCGAAGAAATGCTGGAGCTTGAAGAAATTTTCCGGCAGCTGTCCCGCAAGATCACCTCGCAATTCAAAAGCGACAAGGACAAGCTCACCGGCGTGCAAGCGATCATTCTGGAGAAGCTCAGCGCCGACGGACCCCAGAAAACAACGGTGATGGCGGACATGATCGGCATTACGCCCGGCGCGATGACAGGCTTCTCCGACAAGCTGATCGCATGGAATTACATCCGGCGTTATCGGGATGAGGATGACCGGAGGGTCGTTTTTCTCGACATTACCGAGCAAGGCAAAGAGGCTCTCCAAGTTAGCCGCGAGTACCGCCGCGAAATGATCCAGATGTTGTTCAACGGCTTGCCTGAGGAAGATGCAAGGCAGTTGATCCGAATTTATAAACAAATCTTACGCAATGTCGAAAATCAAGCGAATCCAGCGAAGGATTGTTCGTCCGGGGCGTCTCCAGCAAAATGACTGGAGCAGCCCTTTTTTATTATGCCTCGCCCGCTCCCCCCGGCTTCCGTCTCTCCCGCTCGCCGGTCTTTGCTCGGTTCTCTCTTCTTTTTTTCGAAAAAGTGTACAGGGTACAGGTTGTCGCCGAATATATATCCGTAAGACAAAAAGCTCGCAATCGGCTAATTTTCGGCAGAAATCGCTTTGAGCGAAAGGCCGCTCGCCGGCGCGCCAAGGCGCTTGGCGTCATAACGTCTTGCTGCGCGCGGCCGCAAGACGCAGAGCCGCGGCTAGCGGAGGCGCGATTGACGAGCAGTATTCGCCTCTTTTTTCGGAATATGATAACTTTTAAGCTTTTTTGAGAATATTTTATTTTTAAAAGAAGGATTTTGGGAGAGGGAGTCGAATCCTAAACAAGGTGGAAAAATATGCTGCCGAGTTTCCGTGTCGCGCACGGGAAACGGGGGAACCATTTTTGGGTGAATTGATCTCGCATCAAAGGGATCATAGGGAACCTTCAACCGAACCCTTAAGCTAACCTCGTAGGCTCCGGAAGGGGAACATGTTTTGAAAAAGGCTTTTATCATCGCACTAGGTTTGGCCTGCACGTTAGCATTCCATACTGGTAGCGCTTTCGCAGCTTCCAAAATGGACGAAGCCATCGACAAAGTCGTCGGTACGCCGTACAAGTACTCCGGCACGACAACCAAGGGCTTCGATTGCTCCGGATTTACAATGTATGTCTTCAAGCAGCTCGGTATCGAGTTGCCGCACTCCTCCAAAGCTCAAGCGAAGCTTGGCGCCAAAGTAGCCAAGGAAGACCTGAAAGCGGGAGACCTCGTATTTTTCAACACGGATGGAAGTGGCATTTCGCATGTTGGCATTTACGTCGGGGACGGCAAATTCGCCCATTCTTCTTCTAGCGACGGCGTAACGATCGACAAGCTCAGCGATACGTATTACGCGAAGCGATATGTGAAAGCACGCCGTGTCATGAATGCCGACACGTACGAGAAAGTCGCGACGGAACCTTCCGACGATTCGGATTCCGATGCGGTGGATACGGGTGCAGAATCGGATGCGGCCGCTAAATAATAAGCGCCGAACAATTGAATGTATGCTTTAGCCTGCGAAGCCGAACGGCGCTCCTGTCATGGGATGCCTGTTCGGCTTTGTTACATGAATCGGGAATGGTACAATTCAGTAAGCGTTAGAATGTCAGAATGACAGAATGTCAGACCGATAACAACAAACTGAAAGAACGATAAAACCATAAGAAAACCTTCATGAAAAGTCTCGATCCGACGATTTTCATGAAACGAAGGAGCGAACGAATATGAAAATGAACGGGCAAATTATAGAATCGTTCGGCGGAACGGACGTTTTCCGAAGCGCCGAGCTGCCGAAGCCGCAGCTTCCGGCAGGGCATGTCCTCATTCGCGTTGCGGCGACAAGCGTCAATCCGATCGATTGCAAAATACGCGCAGGCGTCGTACCCGCGCTTCTGCCGGAGCTGCCGGCCGTGCTGCATGGCGACGTAGCCGGCGTTGTCGAAGCCGTCGGCGAAGGCGTCACCGCGTTCCGCCCCGGCGACGAGGTGTACGGCTGCGCGGGCGGCATGCGCGGCACGGCAGGCGGCGCGCTCGCCGACTACATGGCCGCCGACGCCGCGCTGCTCGCGCATNCGAAGGCGTCACCGCGTTCCGCCCCGGCGACGAGGTGTACGGCTGCGCGGGCGGCATGCGCGGCACGGCAGGCGGCGCGCTCGCCGACTACATGGCCGCCGACGCCGCGCTGCTCGCGCATAAGCCGCGCACGCTGTCGATGCGCGAGGCGGCAGCGCTGCCGATCGCGGCGATCACCGCGTGGCAGGCGCTCATCGAGCGCGCGGCGGTGCGCCCCGGGCAGCGCGTGCTCGTCCACGCGGCCGCGGGCGGCGTCGGCCACCTCGGCGTGCAGCTGGCCAAGTGGGCCGGCGCCGAGGTGTACGCGACGGCCTCGCCGGCGAAGCTGGCGCTGGCCCGCGAGCTCGGCGCCGACGTGGCGATCGACTACACCGCCGAGCCGGTGGCGCAATACGTCGCGGCGCACACGGGCGGTCGCGGCTTCGACGTCGTGTTCGACACGGTCGGCGGCGCCAATCTCGACCGCTCGTTCGAAGCGGCCGCGCTGAACGGCACCGTGGCGGCCATCGCCGCGCGCTCGACGCACGACCTGAGCCCGCTGCACGGCAAAGGGCTGTCGCTGCACGTCGTGTTCATGGCGATTCCGCTCGTGCATGGCAGCGGCCGCAGCGGCCTCGGCGAAGCGCTAACGCGCATCGCGGAGCTGGTCGACGCGGGCAAGCTCCGTCCCCTGCTCGATCCGACGCCTTTTACGTTCGAGCAGGTTGGCGAGGCCCACGCCTATTTGGAGTCGGGACGAGCGGTGGGCAAAGTGACGCTGCTGAATGGTAATTTCTAAAGACGACGGCGGCAATCAGTAAAGTTAAGCGGCGGTTGCGGCGGTTGCGGCGGTTGCGGCGGTTGCGGAGCCCGCAGCCTGCCTCCTTCCCCACGACGTTGAGGCGGTCATGCCCAGCCTCGTGATGAAGCCATTTTAAATGTAAGCGGCAGTTTGGTAGAATAGAATGTGGCATTGCTCATGTTATCTAAAGGAGGAATAACAATGGCTAACAGCATTACGGATACGACGGTTCTTGCCAACGGCGTGAAAATGCCTTGGTTTGGCCTGGGCGTATGGCGGGTTCAGGAAGGCCAGGAGGTCGAAGCATCGGTTGAGGCGGCGCTACGCAACGGCTACGGCAGCATCGATACGGCAGCCGTTTACGGCAACGAAGAAGGCGTCGGCAACGCGATTAAAGCGTCCGGCGTAAAGCGCGAGGACCTGTTCGTGACGACCAAAGTGTGGAACAGCGATCGGGGCTACGAGCCGACGCTTGCCGCTTTCGAGGAAAGCCGCCGGAAGCTGCAGCTCGAATATATCGATTTATACTTGATCCACTGGCCGAAGGACAAAAACGTGGAAACGTGGCGTGCACTGGAGAAGCTGTACAAGGACGGCAAAGTACGCGCCATCGGCGTCAGCAACTTCAAGCAGCATCACCTTGAGGAAATTCTCGCCGTGTGCGAGGTTGCTCCGATGGTCAACCAAGTGGAGCTGCATCCGCTACATAGCCAGCCGGAACTGCGCGCGTTCTGCAAATCGCGGAACATTCAGATCGAGGCGTGGAGCCCGCTCATGCAGGGCAACCTCGACAACCCGACCTTGGTCGGCATCGGCGCCAAATACGGCAAAACGGCGGCGCAAGTCGTGCTCCGCTGGGATATCCAAAGCGGCATCGTAACGATCCCGAAATCGATTCGCGAGGAGCGCATTCGCGAAAACGCGAATATTTTCGATTTCGTGCTGAGCGCCGAGGACATGGCTGCGATCGATGCGCTGAACGTGAACGGCCGGATTGGCCCGGACCCGGACAATATCGATTTTTAAATAGCAAAAGACCGCTCGAGCCACATCGGTTCGGCGGTCTTTGTTTTTTCACGGCTGATGCTCGTCCGGTTCTTATACAGCGCTTGGCTGCTCTTTGGCATCTTCCAAGTGCGACGTACAGAACTTGCAGCGCGTCGCCTTGATCGGCACCTCGGATAGGCAATGCGGGCATTCCTTGGTCGTCGGATCGGCAGGAGCTTCCCCTTTTTTAAATCGCGAAAGTTGTTTTACAACGAGAAAAATGACTCCCGCTACAATAAGGAAATCGATCATCGTTGATATGAATTGCCCGTAATTAAGGGTGGGGACTCCATCTTTTTTGGCGGCTTCTATAGTCGAATAATGCTCAGTACTGAATGCGAAAAACCAGTTTTTAAAATCCAGCTTCCCTAATAATCCCCCGATCGGCCCCATAATCAAGTCGTTAACGATCGACGTAATCACTTTGCCGAACGCTCCGCCGATAATGACACCAACGGCCAAATCGATCATGTTGCCTTTAAACGCGAACTGCTTAAATTCTTTCCACATTCGATAAGACTCCTTCCATGTTCAGGTCGACTCTCTGAATCTTTCACTCTATCTATGCTACTACGATACTATCATTTTTGACAACATGCATAGCTTTCAATCCGGGATCCCATCAGACGACGTGCAAAAAAAACCATCGGAGCCCTCTCCAACGGTTCTTCGCTTGATCTATAAGTAACTTCATCAAACATGCTATCTTGCTGGACAAATATGTTGCCCGGAATACAACTTCTTTCGTTTGAACCGATCTGTTCGGCCGCATTGTTGTACTGCATACAATAATATGGCTTCCAAAGCGCCTTTGAGGCTTATATTGTTGCGTGGAATGCAACAATAACTCAAAATCAGAACATCCTTTGGAAAATGGTTGTACCGAGTACAACCTGCTAACCGCCCACAGGCCCCTTAAATTCGAATTCGGGCCGTATACTGGACTGCGATTCATGCTCGATCCGTTTTAACTCCCACGTCCAAACGGTTCTTCCGCCCAATTCGTCAATGTCGACTTGTCGGCCGCTCAAAACTTCGGGGTACGCTTCTTTCGAATGGGTGATCAGTCCTTGCGTCATCGTCACTTCCACGCTCGTTGATCCCTCAACTGACCAAGCCCTCGAGACTGGTTGGACGAACTGACATCCACTGGGAGATTGTGTCTTTGTTCGCTCCTCCGTATAATCGAGTCGAACACCTCCTCCGAAAGCCGTAATGGAGAAGATGTATCCGTCCTGATCGTTCCCTTCCCTTTTCAACACTCCGTCGGATTCGATATCCTCTATAGCTTGGGCTGAAGCTTCCCCCGTACTTCTGCCGCGGACAATTCCATTGGGACCTGCCCCAAATCCGGCACATTCATTAGATCCTTCGGATAAGTAGTTGTACTGATACATCCCATGTCCTGTACCCGTACCCTTTATCCGGGGGGCTGAATTATATTTCATGTAATCGCTGATGACCTGCCACTCTGCTTTGAATGACTTATTCCTCTGCTCGGACGTGCCCCCTTCACGGATGGTGTAGTTTTCGGTTTTCTCCGCACGAATCCAACCGTCATACGAATATACCGCTTCGCTTGGCACATGGTAGGTCACATGCAGGTAACCGAACCCCTCCGGTTTCACTAGCGATTGATACCAACCCATGACAATATCCGCTAACGTATCAACGATGCCAAGCAAACCCCACAAGGCAGACTCCACGATGGAGTCTCCGCTGCCGGCAACTTTGCCTGCGTTCACGAGCTGCGACAAGATCGGCGGCATGCCCGTCGTTTCCACGCTTGCTTTCATCACGACGGTACCGATTTTATCCGTGCCCTTATGCTTGTTCACTTTCTCCCGTACTAAATCTACCGTAAAGACGGCTTCGCCCTTATTCGGCCCCGTTTTCGTTAATTTCATTTGCTGTTGGCCGGCATATTCGAACTTGTTTTTTTCGGGTCCCCACGTAACCAGCTGATTTTCGCCTTGGAGCAGCTTCCACTCGATACTCCAATTTTCCACGTCGGCGGCAAGATCAGCCGAATCGGTCAGTGTCGGAAGACCTGCGAGACTCATGCAATCCTTGATGTTTTTGGCAACCGAGGACGCATTCCACTGCTTCAAAAATTCTGCATACACCTTATCGTTAACGCCGGCTACCGCCTTGAATTGAACCTCCTCGGCCTGATCCTCGGGTCCCGGCATGTGCGGGATGCTCGGCGTAGGCGTAACGGTGACCTCCACGGAATGATACAAAAAGGCGAGTTTCTGCAATTTGGTCAGCAAACTGATGACTTGAAGCGCTTTGCCCGCGATTGCCGCCACCTGCTTGGAGACTCCCGTTATTTTGGACATGACCGCAGCAATGCCTTGATCCAGAAGCTCCCCGATGTACTCCATCCCTTTGCCGGTCAATTCGGCCGTCAGCAGCGTGACGAGGTCTACGTCGAAATTGACGACTTCCTCGGCATCATTTTTCTTGCCCCAATCGGTAAACCATTTCTTGGCATAGGAGCAGGCTGTCAGTTCGTCCGCCGCATAAGCCGTCTGCGTTCCGAACAGCCGGTCGAGTAAGCCGATTTCCGCTTCAGGCTCGTCGGGGAGAGCCTGGAAGAATGCACCCAGGAATACTTGCATTTCGATATACGTCATCCGGTAGTCGTCAGGCAACCAATTATCGGAAGCCAAATCGACCTGCGGCACTTGAGCCTTCGCCATATCGTTCAGAAACAAAGGCGCCGCGGCGCCGGGCAAGGACGGATCGGATTCGGCAAACCTGACCCAGTGCCGGATTCCGGACTGCAGCAGCTTAACATGATCCTTTCCCTCTTCGAACGGGAATCCGAAATCGCGCATCATGTCCGCGAACTGCGTAAGCGTCAGCCTTCCCCCGCCCTCCGCTTTCCGGCCCGCGTCATGCGCGATCATCGTAAGCTCCGGCGGGATGACGAACGGCCTGTCTCCGCTTGGCTCATCGGAGCCTTCCGGCACCTCAAAGCCCGCCGCAAGCAATGCCTCTTTCGCCGCTTGCTTCTGCTCCTCCCAAGTGCCGCTCAGCAGCAACATGTCGGCGATATGCTCGGATTGCGCCGTTTCCAGGCTTGCCGAATCGCGCGACAGGTAAGGAATGCCGCTCGTCATGAGCATCGTGCATGCGAACCCGATCAATAGAACGACAAGCAAGAAGACCGATAGGACAGGCAAGCGCCGTTTCGGGGGAATGCGGAAATAACCGGCCTTAACGGCCGGAACCGCCACCACCCGGATGAATTTCCATAGCTGCTTCGCTAGCCGCCACAGCAGGATCAGAACGGTTTTGACAATCAAGAACAGGATTGGCCATACATAGACCCGTATCGCCTGCCAAATAACATGAAGCACCCTCCAAAACTTTCCTTGGGCTTCCGAGGTTTGCGTTTCATCATTAGGATTATCGTTTGGCTTGTCGTTGTTCATTGACATTCTCCTACGGCATCATGACTTCGATTTCGGCTTGCTCGATTCCCGGAACAAGCGTGCTGAATCCGAATTCGACAGATTCCGCGTATTGGCCTTTGTTTCTTACGCGCACAAGCATCTTGACCGGCTCCTCGCCAGGAGCGGCATAAACAGCCGTCGCCTTGTACCTGCCGACCGGGATATCGTTCATGCCGAAGCCGCCGGGGAAGTTATAGCCGTACCCGGTTTTCGCTTTGCCACCGCTTCCGCCGACGGGAGTGAGCGTCAGCTCGACGTTATTTTCGATATAGCCGTTCACGAAACTGTTGATGTCCATGTAAAGGTAGAGCTCCCCGGTAATTTGCTTCGCCGCTTTCAAGGTGAAATTTCGAATCGCCCCCGTATTTCCCGCAAAAGGCCCATCGACCTCCGGAGTCAAGTCCGTTGTATACGGCTTTCCGTCAACAACGACGTTGTGGGAGCCTCCCATCTTCCAGGTCGTCGCCAGAAGCGGCAGTTCGATCCGATAATAACCGTCCTGATCGGTCACCGCGGTTAAGTTGCTGTTATACAAAAGCTGATTATCGGCAAAAACTTCGGCGCCTTTGACCGGGCGGCCTTCCGCATCGGTGACCCGCCCTTTGACGACATACGGCTCGGCTTTATCGTTGCCTGGAGATTGGGTTGATTTGCCGTCTGCCTCGCCTGCCGGTTCGATCCGAATTTTCGATACGCCGCGATCGCTGGCAAAGGCCACGCGATAACCGCTGTTTTCCGACACAAAACGCAAAGGCACGAGCGTACGCCCCTCCACGGTTTGCGCAGGCACGTCCAAGGCGGTCGCCTTTCCGTTTACTTTGGCGACGGTGCTGCCGATCGTAAGTTCGATGACGAGACCGTCCTTCGTGCCGATCGCCTTTTGAACATTTTCCCCGTCCACCCATTTCACGGCAAAACCTAGCGTTTCAAAAATTTTGCGGAACGGAACGAGCGTACGCCCATCCTGAATGACAGGGCGGGCATCGGCAAATTGGACAGGTTCCCCCCGAAAGTATACTTCGACGACGCTTTCTTCCGCGTTCGCCGTTTGCGGAAGCATTTCCGCAAAAACGAGAAGGCTTGCGATCAACATCAAGGATCGTGCCCGTCTCCAAATTAAGCTTTTCATTTCGGATCGCTCCTTTAGCCTGAAAAATCGGGGACCATCACTGGTTCCCGCGCGTCAATGTCTGATATAGAAGCTCTAAAGACTGGTTCAAATAACGGTAATACGTCGCCATCGAGACGTTCAGCTTTTTGGCCACCCGCTCCAACGGCCGAATCCGTTCGATGTAGGTATAGTGCAGCAGCTTTCCAAACATTTCTTCCCATTCGTACCCTTCCATCAGTTCTTGGATCACATCCGCCAAATCCTTTTGAGCTGCAAACCCGGTCTTGCTGCCGTCAGCACCCGCGTCTTTGATCCGATGAGGGAACAAGCGGGCGTAATCGTGAGACAACGCCTGCTTTCTCGGCAGATGCGGCCAATGCTTCAGCACCCTTTTTAACTCCTGGACGCCATTGCCGAATTCCGGCGGCTCCGAAGCTTCTTCCGCAGGACGGCGGCTCACCGCACGGTCCAGCTTGGCAAGAAAATCTTCTTGCCGCAAATCAAGAACAAACGCCCGGTATTCCGTCCCCGCTTCCGTGACGGCATCGGCCCACGGCGCGCGCTCGAAACCGCACAGCTCGAACACGGGGAACCACTCCTGCAGGCAAGTAAAGTCCAAAATCCATTCCGAACGGGAAAAATGATTGATCAGCGCATTGATAATGTAAGCTCGGATTTTGCCTTCCAGCTCCGGATCGATGCCGATAAACGAAAGCAAATATGCGTTAGGAATGAACGTCCACCCGCGGATAAACGGCTGCAGCAACGGCTCGTGCCCAAGCGCCTGCAGCATCTTTTCGTGCAAAGGGACTTTGCCGTAGAAGGCGACGATTCGATCCTGCTTCCACACCGTAATGAAGGCCGATGGATCCAGCTCCCATATGCGCGGCAGCAATTTGGCCATATGCGGTTCTTCGACGGCGGATGGCGAGGAAAACCGGTGAAACCGGAGGTACAGCTCCTCCATCGCCGCCAAGTCGCTTTGCTTGCATGGCCGCAGCTCGACGTCGTCAAGATGCCCCGAGAAGCATATCGTCCGGACGAGCGGGTGCTCGTGCAGGTTCATCTTATGCAGCTGAAGCTTCTGGCGAAGCCGCGGCTGCAGCCGCTCTTCCATGCGAAGATGGTCCAGCGCTTTGCGCCGCATGAGCTCATACGTATTCGGCTTGCGCAGAATAAAATCCTCGAGCGCCCACGCCCTTACGGCGTCATGCAGCATCCAGCCGTCATCCGTAAGCGTGACGAAAGGCATGCCGGTCAGCCTGCGGAACGAGTCCGCATCGACCTCCGCTTCCAACGTGGCGGCAAGCCTTTCTTCGTTAAATCGCCAAAAGACGGAAGCGGCCTCGAGCAGCCGATGCACCGACGTCGGGGCTTCCTGAAGCAGTTCGTGCATGAATTCGGAAATGAGATGATACTGCATTTCGCGCTCAAGCCGCCGGGAGTCTCCTCTCGCCAGCATCGTCTCCGCGGTCAATGCCATGGCAAGCGGAACGCCTCTGGAAAACCGGTAAAGCTGCGAAGACCCGCTTTTATCCCCGATTCCCCGTTCCCGGGCGTACTGTTCCACCGCAACGGGCGTTAACGGCTGCAGCTCGACCGAATGCAGGAGATCCGCCTGCCTGGAGCGAAGCCAGCCGCCCGTAAGCGGGTTCCGGCCTGCGGTAACGAGACGTACGGACTCCACGGCATCCAGCCATTCCGGCAGCCAATGCTCCACCGAACGCAGTTGATCGAAGGCATCGATCAAGAGCACGGGCGGATTGCCCGATAATGGGTGGCGCCGATTCAAGCATGCGGCGATATCTTCCTCACGCGCATCCACGAGGCCGGTTTCTCCGGCGATCCGAAGCTGTTCGGCCAGTTGATCCAGCATGTCTTCCTTATGCCGGATTCCTCTACTGCCGTCTACATAATAGCAATGGCTCTCCCGCTCCTGGGCGAAATGCCGAAGAAGGGCGGACTTTCCGATGCCGCTTGGCCCGTAGAGATGAAGCCAATCCCATACGCGCTCTCCGGAGGCGTGCCCGCGCAATATGTCCAGCTCCTGGGCTCGCCCTACAAAACAGTACAGTCCCCCGCTCAACACCCTTTCGATATTCATCGGTTACCGACTCCTTTAAAGTACCATTTGCATCCATTATACGCTACGCCATTTGATACTACATTATATAAACGAGAGCGAATTGAGATGTTTTTGAGAGTTATTGTTTTTAAGCTGAGATATGCTCGATTTGATAAAAAAATACACATGCCCGCTTCCTATTTTTGCTATGATGAGAACAAACAGATTGATTTTACCGACAAGAGAGGGTGGATATGGAGGCCGTAACCGCCGTACAACGCGCGATCGATTGGATGGAGGAACATTTATACGATCGGCTGGAGCTGGAAGACATCGCCGCCGCGGCATACATGTCGGTGCCCAGCATGTATCGGGCGTTTTACGCCTTGACCGGCCATCCGTTAAAAGAATACGTCCGCAAGCGCAGGACCAGCCAAGCGGCGGTGCTGCTGCGGCAGACGGACATGCCCGTCGTCGATATCGCTTTTGCCTGCGGCTTCGATTCGTACCAGACGTTTACGAAGTCGTTCAAGAAGCTGACCGGCCTTACGCCCGGCACGTATCGGCAGTCCGCCCTATATTACAGCTTCGAGCGGGTGAACCTGCTGGAGAACGTTTCTTATGTCGAGGATAAAGCGCTCACCGAGCATTACCCCGACGTTAAGGTTATCCGCCTGGGGCCGCATGACATGATCGCCTACCGGCATATCTCCGAAACCGCGGACGGCCTGGAGGAAGAAGCTTTTCGCGTGTTTTATCGCGCTCTGGAGGAGAGCGGTTTTCCGCTCGCGCAGTCGCGCTTGTTCGGGCGAAACATCGACGAAGACGGTACCGGCGACGAGACGTTCGTCTATGAAATGTTGGCGACATGCCCGCCGCAAACATCGGAGCCTCATGATCAAGACGTGCGGCAGGCGCATGATGGTCTCATTGCGCAGGCGCTGGAGCAACAGAGGTTCAGGCTGGCCGAGGATGTGGACGGTACAGAGGATCACGACAATGCGGAATTGCCGAGACAACCGGATCCCGTGATCGCTGGCAGCCTACCCGCATCGCCGAAGCAGGCATCATGTTCCCCCATGGCGGGTGTACCGCTGGGGCTTACCCGAACGTCGCTGCCGGAAGGTCTTTACGCCGTCAGCTCCACGCCGGCCGGCAGCGCGTCCTCGATCGTCGCCTCATGGAACCGGCTGCTCTCCGAGTGGCTGCCCCGCAGCACGTTTACGTTAGGGGAGCATGGATACATCGAGGAGTTCATTCACTTCCAGGGCAATGTGACGCGTCTCAAGCTGTATCTGCCCGTTGCCCGCCGGAAGGAACAAGACCCGATCGAAATCCGGGAGCTCCAGCCGGTCCGGTTGTTCGGCTTCCGCTGCCACGGACCCGACAGCGCGGCTCAAGCCGATGCTTCGCTTGTCTCGTGGCTGCGGCAGAACAAGCCGGCTTACGATTCCCGAGCTCAGCTGTACATGGCGTACAGCTACGGCCTGCGTCCGGGGGACGACTATTGGTATGAGCTTGCCATCTCCTTGCCGGACGATAAGGTTGCGCTATCTTCGCCAGAAGACAGCTGCGACGGGAAACGATGGCGGATGGCGGACGGAGGTTTGTATGCCTGCCTGACAACGTCCGCATACGGAGCCATGACGGGCGTTCTCGACCAGTTGTACGGCTGGCTCTTCCGCAGCGATGAATTCGAACCGGACAACGAACGCCATTGGTTCGCCAAGTATACGCCCGGCGACTGCAGCGAGACCGACATGGAGCGGTCCACGCTCGTCACCTGCCACGTGCCGGTTCGCCGTAAAAAGTAGATTTCTTCACCCACCAACCGCCGAGGGAGGCACCATGGCATGGAACAAAAAGCCCAATCACTGAAACATCAGGCGCCGCCGGGGCGGCTCTATGCTTCAAACCGCAGAGAGGGCGCGGAGGGCTACCGGCCCAATGTGATCCCTCTTGCAGCGAAACAATTATTCGGAGGGATTCAGATGAACGAAAATGCGCAAGAGCAAACAACCGTCAAAAGCCCGGTCAAAAATAAAATCGGCAGTGTCTTTATTCCGGTTCGTGACATCGAACGCGCAAGAGACTGGTATTGCAATCTGCTCGGTCTTTCAGCCGAGGACTGCCACATTATGTCCGGCCATCTCTGTCCGCTGCCGATGGAAGGAACGGGCATCATCCTTGATACAATGCCGGGGTGGGGCGGTCAAGAGCCTGGCGGCGCGCCGCACATCACAACGCCTGCCTTCATGTTCTTGACCAACGACCTGCAAGCTTCTTATGCTTATTGCCGGCAAATCGGCGTCACGCTCGTCACGGAGATCGAACATGATCATTGGTTCGTCGTCCAAGACCCGGACGGGAACAAGCTAATGGTGTGCAGAGAGTAGCCGCCGCAGCAGTTCGGCGCATGCTCCATTACATAGGAAGGGTTGAAGCTCATGGATCACGCCCGAAAGCTGACGCGCCCGGGCACACCGTCCCGAACGAATTCCGACGGCTATCGGCCGCGAACCGTTCCGGAAACGCTCAAAGTCATTGCCGGCCATAAACTCGAATCAATGGGGGATCATTCAATGGAGGAAACAAAGCAGGACAACATGCAAGCGCAGCGAATCAAGCTCGAGGCGTTCCGCGTGATCGGGCTGGAAATCGAAACGCCTGACTTGGGACGCAAAGTGCGTGAATCCGTACGCTGGATTCGGGAGCGAATAGATGCCGCGGGAGGCTGGGAGTCCCCGGACATTCATTGTATCGTGCCACCACAGACGATCATGGCAAGCGAATCGGGCTTCAAGCTGTTCGTCGGCCTCAAGACCGTTTCAACCGCGGTTCCCGCACCCGAAGGTTGGTCGTACATGGATATTCCCGAGCAGACTTACGTACGCGCCGTATTCAACGATTATTTGAGCGCATGCGACGACTTCTACCGCAATATGGAAGGCAATCTGAACAAACTTGGATATACGTTCAATAAACAAGCGATCACCTTCGAACGGTATCCCGACGATGCTTACGACTGGAGCGACGATCTGGCGAAGCAAACGATCCATATTTACAATCCGTTATTATAGCGAAAAGAGGCAGTCCGGCGCATGATCATTCATGCATGGACTGCCTCTCCACTATCGGATATCTTCACCCGCAGCTATCTTTGCTTCCGAAGCTGTTCCAGATTACTCTCGATCCCTTCCACCGCCCAGCGAAGTGTCTCCCGCACGTCGTTCTTATCGGATATGATCGAGCGTAACCGGGCATTGATTTGCTCTTTAAAGTATCCGTTCCACAACGACCCGCTGCACCCGGCACCTGCGACGGCATGTTGAAGTTCCTTGACGAATATGCTTCGCCTCTCGTCCTTCAAATGCCCGAGCTCCTGAAGCAAGGGGTATGTGTTGCCGATCTCCGTTTGCGCATAGGCTTCGGTCAACGGACTCCGCTGCAGTAGCGCCTCTCGAATGAAAGCCCATGCCATGTCGGGGTTTTGGGCCGAGGCCGATATCCCTAAGCCGCCGGAAGCCGCCACATTGATTCGAACGCCATCCTGGAAATAAGGAAGCGGCGCAACGCCGAACGTGTCCCCCATCTTTTCCTCCAGCACCGGATATGCATCGACGTAATCCACAATCATGCCGAGCCGGCCTTCCCAAAACAATCTTCGGAAACCGTAGTCCACCATCGGCGCGAATACTTGGCGGTCGTGAATTTGTGCCGCTACCCACTGGAGCGCCGACTGCGTGCCTTCGTGATCGAGGTATCCGCGAATCGCAGTCCCGTCCGGGGAAATGAAGCCACCGCCTTTGCTGAGCGCCAGCATCTCCAAAATGTTGGTGTGATACAGCAAAGCAGCTCCATATTTCCATTGACCTGGGTCTCCGTGAAGAGCCTGCAGCTTGGCCGCAGCATCGGCGAATGCTTCCCAAGTCCAATCTTCTGCCGGAACAGTCAGCCCCGCCTCCGCAAACCATTTCTTATTGTAAAAAACGGCAGTCGTCGCAACCGTCATCGGAATGCCTACGATCCGACCTTCAACAGTGGCAAGCTCTAGCGACGGACCGACAAATTGAGCCGGATCGTAGCCGTCCGCCTCCAAATAAGGGCGCAAATCGAGCATCCACCCTCTGCGGGCGTATTCGGCATAATTCTCGTTTCCAAGTACGATAATGTCCGGCGCGGTCCCCTCCGCCATGAACTTGTACAGTTTATCCGCATAGTTCGTGACCGCGGCCGTGTTCAACTTCACATGCGGAAACTTTTTCGCAAACTTCTTTTTCAGCTTGTCTAAGATGGAAACGGATAAGTTATCGTTCGGGAAAAATATATCGCTCGGCATCATCACCGAACTTACCACTTTGTCAGCGAACGCATTGCCCAGCCGATTGCTTCTCACATCGTTCTCCATGTGCATGATCAACTCCTCCTTAAGCTTGCTCTTCGCTCTACGCAGACGGCTGTCCACCGCCGAAGAGGTAGATTGCAAAAAAACGCCGATTTCCTCCAAACTATACCCGTACATCTGCATCAATACGGCGGATCGGCTGTCATCGTCCAAAATCGATAATGCATCCCAAACAAGCATCCGATGATGCCTGCGCTCAATCGTATCGTCGAAGCTATCGTCCACAAGCTCGCTATCGCTATAGATCGGCTGTTTATTTTTAAAACTGCGGTGCCAGTCTGCCGTTAATCGTACTGCGGTCGTCAACAGCCAACCGCCGAATTTTCCGGCCTCTTTCAACTGCGGGAGGTGCAAGAACGCTTTGAGAAACGTTTCCTGGGCCAGATCTTGAGCCAGGTGAAAGTCCCCAAGCTTACTGTATATGACTGCATAAACCGCATTCGAGTACCTGTCGACCAGTCGCCGAAAGGCCTCCATATCGCCGTTTCGCGCCGCTTCAACTTCTTCTGCCGAATGCATCAACTTCATCCCCCCTTCCGTGTTCGCTTCAATATATAAGACGGAACTTCTCCCTGAAGATCGTCTTTTCCTTTAAATGTTCGTGCAAAATGGTAACCTGACACTTTTGCTATCCATAGCCTTCATATCCCCGCATCACATTTTGTTATATACTGTAAGCTAGTACTGGATTGGGCTTGTTATTACCCAATGTCGGAAGGGGAGACGCAGTAGATGAACGAAACGAAACTGATTTTGATCGAGGGCATCCCGGGTTCGGGGAAATCCACCACGGCGCAGTTTCTGGCGCGCCGGCTTGGGCGGATGGGCATTCTGCATAAATGGTGGTATGAAGAGGAGAACGGCCACCCGGTATATGTTTTTGACGATGCGGAGTCGATGCAGCAGGTCGTCGACGATCTATCCAACGGGAATTATCGCCGCGTCGTGGAGCAGGCGCTGCAGCGCTGGGAGTCTTTTAGTGCGGCGGTTCAATCCTCGAACGAGGTTATCTTTATCGACAGCTGTTTGTTCGGCTACTTGACCTGGAGTCTATTTCCGCAAAATGTACCCCACGAAGAAATCCGTCAATATGTCCGAGAAGTCGAACGGATCGTCAGCGGCTGCTCTCCTCGACTCATCTATTTGTATCAACAGGACGTTGCCGCCGCGTTGCGGAACATTTGCGATCGGCGCGGCGCCGAAACGGAGCGTCATTTCATCCATACAGCAGCGGATTCTCCATATGGGAAGGCCCGGGGATTATCAGGCTTCAACGGCCTCGCAGCCTATTGGCGCGATTACCGGGCATTAACCGACTCCTTATTCGAGCATATTAGCTTCCCCAAAATCTCGATTGACAATAGCACCGGGCAGTGGCCGCTGTATTATCGTCAAATGCTCGATTTTTTGAATATCGGCGGTGCCTTGGATACCGAATATCTCGCTTTGCCGGATGAAAGCTTGCAGCTTTATGTGGGTACCTATTCGGCAGGAATCAAGAACATCCCGTCGTGTACCATTGCGGTGGAAGAGGGATCACTGATCGCGGACGGCTTGCCGCAAGTGTGGAGGAAGTCGCAGCTCATTCCGGTATCCAGCCATGAATTCGAGGTCTCTTCCCTGCCGTTCCGTGTTGCATTCCTTACTAATGCGGAAGGCGAAATCGATGTCATGCATTTGACCGGACCGGCTCTGCTGGACGGCACGGTCGACGTTCGAATGTCGAAGGTCCCTACACTGGGAATGTTCTAAAAATGCAGCAGCCAGGCCGGCTTCTCTTGATGGAGAAGCTAGACCTGGCCTCCTTAATTCTCGCTTCCGATTCCTCTCGCTTATCGCAAGCTCTCCGCTGCTTTCAGCAGCGCCTCTGACGAAACAAGCGCCGGCGTTTGCGTGCTAACATGATAATAAATCGGCGTGCCGGACGAATCGTCCAGCCACAATACTTTTTTCATTCCCGTGGTATGATCGACGACAGAAAACGCTTCTTGACCACGCAAATTGACCTTCTCTACCTGACTCTGGCGTAGATTCCCGTATATCTGCCTCCATATTTCACCTACTGAAGAAAACACCACAATTTCCCCGCCCTCTGCATTGTTATAGAAGAGAAACATCCCTTCTACTTCCTTCACCGCAGCTTTTTGCATTTTTCGCATGGCCATATCGCTTCCTGATTGCTGCGCTTCCGTACGCAGACTTTCCATAAGCGAAGGCTCGACATCGAGATTGTGCGCGAGGTTCCCTTTCTTATACGAATACCCTCCCTCCAAACCCGAAGGAAAGTGCAAATTCAAACCGGCTTCAGCTTCAAGCCGCGCCAAGGAAGTATATTCCACAGGATTTTCTTGAGCAACGAATCTGTCTTTGCCCTCATGCCGAATATAGAACAGCGCAGCCTCTCCCGGCTCCAATCGCTTCACCCATGACGTTAAATCAACGTCTAACGGCCCGTCGCCCGGCTTGTAACTGGAATATTCCATACTGACACTGCCGTCTCCTCGGTGAAGCTGCCATGTTACCGCGGCATAACCGAACCCGCATAGGACAAGGAAAACCGCGGCTGCCCCCGTCATCCACACCATTTTCTTCGTTGTTTGGCGACGTACATTGCTTTGCTGACGTATGCGGTCCATGACGCGATCGGTTATATCGATCAAAGGAAAGCTATCGCTCGATAATTGTTGGTTCAGCTGCCGTTCGAACGCCTCTTGTGTTTTCATAAGATTCACCCTCCAATTGGTTCCATATCGTTCTTAGCTTATTTTTCGCTCTTTCGAATTTCTTGCGCAGTGCCGCCGGACTGCCGTTCAGCACCATCCCGATTTCCTCATACGATTTCTCGTGCAGAATACGCAAAACGATCAGCGAGCGCTCCGCCGGAGTCATCCGCATGAGACTTCGGGACAGTAAAGGCTCGTTAATGCCCTCGACAGCCGACAAGCGGTCGTCTTCCCGCGATTCTTCTGCTTCGCGCCGTGCGAACCATTGCAGCAGCCGATTCCGTTTTCTTTGTCGCAACAGGTTCAAGCAATGGTTGTATGCGATTTTGTATAGCCATGCCGAGAATGACCGATCGTACGTGTATAGATGGATTTTTTCGAACGCCTTCAAAAATACATCCTGCGCGGCATCCTCCGCCTCCTCGCGATGCATGAGCAGGTGGCAGCAATAGATGAAAATTTCCTGCTGATACCGCCGGACGATCTCCGCATAGCGATCGATGTCACCTTGCCGTACGGCTCGGATCATTTCTTCGATCGGGCTTACGTTCATTCTTTTTCCCTCCTTCTTAATGGATTTGTCTATATAACACATGCGGTCCTGCCGATGTGACATCCGATATGGATGAAACTTGTAATATTTTCTAATGGAACGATGAAATACTTTCATTATATCGGTTTTTTGGCCTTTTTTTCCGTTTCAGGCCATTTGACAGACAAGTTATTTCGGTCATATAATAATTCGCATGCGAAATATTTGTATAGGAATTAAAAAAGAAAGGAGATAACAATGGACGACAAGCAGCGCGTCATCGATATTTTTCAATCGTTCCGCGAAGTGAACCAAGCCTTTTTCCAGGTCATGATGAAAGCCGCCCAGCATCATCGCATCACGCCCATTCAATTTATGGTCCTGCGGGTTTTGTCGGACAATCCCGAAATCGGACTTACCGCGCTTGCCGAAAAAATATTGCTGGGCAACAGCACGACTAGCGGCATTATCGACCGAATGGTGAAAGCGGATCTGGTGACCCGCGAGCGATCCGACGAAGATCGGCGGTCGGTTACATTAAAGCTGACGGCCAAAGGGGAACAAATTTGGAAGGAAACTGACGGGACACGCATGAGACTGCTGCACCCGCTATTGGAAATTTCCGAAGAAGATCAGCGGAATTTGCACCGTATCCATGAACAAGTCGCGCAGATTCTGCACAGAGTGAGAGAGGAAGATGATAGATGAGTCAAGCAGTAGCCGCCCTGCGCAGAGGCCCGATTATGGCTTCTCTGCTGATTGGGGCATTCGTGGCTTTGTTAAGCCAAACCTTGTTAAACGTCGCACTGCCGAAAATGATGGCCGACCTGAACGTCAACGAAAGTACGATTCAATGGCTGTCGAACGGCTACATGCTCGTGAACGGCGTGCTCGTTCCGATCAGCGCCTATTTGATCTCGAAATTTACGACACGCCGGTTGTTTATCGCCGCCGTCGGATTGTTTACGGTCGGCACGCTGCTTTGCGCGATCTCCGTGAACTTCGGCTTTTTGCTCGCCGGACGTTTGGTCCAAGCGGCGGGAGCCGGTATTCTGATGCCGCTGATGTCGATCGTAACGCTGACGATATTCCGGGTGGAGGAACGCGGCAAAGCGATGGGGCTCATGGGAATCGCGATGATTTTTGCCCCTGCGGTCGGCCCGACCTTATCCGGTTGGATCGTGGAGCACTATAACTGGCGCGTCCTGTTTTACATCGTCCTGCCCTTATCGATTATTGCTCTTGTCTTCGGCGCCGTCTCGATGAAAAATGTCATCAAAACGTCCAATCCGAAGCTCGATACGTTTGGCGTTATTTTTTCGACGATCGGCTTCGGCGGCCTTCTTTACGGCTTCAGTGACGCTGGAACGGACGGCTGGGGCAGCACGACGGTAGTTACGTGTCTTGTCGTCGGCGTGGTGTCCTTGCTGCTGTTCGTATGGCGCGAGCTCACGGCGGAGAAGCCGCTGCTCGAATTCCGCGTGTTCAAATACGGCATGTTTTCGCTCACGACGGTTATCAACGTCATTATTACGATGGCTATGTTCTCCGCAATGATTCTTCTTCCAATCTATTTGCAGAACATTCGCGGCTTTACGCCGGTCGAATCCGGCCTGCTGCTTCTGCCGGGCGCTATCCTTATGGGGATTATGTCGCCGATTACGGGTATGATCTTCGATAAAATCGGCGCGCGCTGGCTTGCCGTCATTGGTTTGTTGATCACCGCGATTACGACGTTCGAATTCAGCAAGCTGACCGTCGAGACGACATACACGCAGCTCATTCTCTTGTACACACTCCGCATGTTCGGGATGTCCATGCTGATGATGCCGATTCAGACGGCGGGGCTTAACCAACTGCCGCAGCGGCTCAATGCGCACGGCTCGGCCATGTCCCAGACGCTCCGGAACGTGGCGGGCGCGCTTGGCACCGCGCTGCTCGTGACGTTCTTTACGAACAAAACGGCGTCCAGTGCGAAGGAATTGATCGTGGCCGGCGGAATCGACCCAACCGACAAAGTCAAAATGGGCGAAATTATGCAGCATGCTACTGTGAACGGCATCAACTATGCCTTCGTTATTTCGATGTGGATGACGGTCGGAGCGCTCGCGCTCGCCATCTTCATCCGGAAAGTGAAGCCGCATGAGGAAGTGTCGGTGCCGAAAGGGAAGGAAAAAGTCGTCGCTTCTTAAAACATAATAGGAACCGTTGTTTTGATTCATAGTGGTTGGACAGGGCGCTGCATTCTATTCAACCGCTTTTCGACATAACTCCGACTTTTTTTGTCAGATTGAGGTCTGAGGGGTTGGCATTGGCAAGCGGGGCAGCAATCCGATTATAATGTATAGTATCTAAACAAAAGGAGATCGGAAATGCAAAAAATTATTGCGATAACGGGCGCCTCGTCGGGAATTGGGTTAGCAGCAGCGTTGAAATTTGCCGAAGCCGGATGGATTGTTTATGCGGGAACTCGCCATTTGCAACGTGATGAAAACCAGTATGCCCATCTGTCCAATCTTCATTTCACCGAAATGGAAGTCACGCAGCCGGAATCGCTCACGCAGGCGTTTCAGCTGATTCAACAACGGCACGGTCATTTGGATGTCCTTTTCTGCAATGCGGGATTCGGATTTTTGCGTGCGTTAGGTCAAGCTACTTTTGAGGAAATTCAATCTGTCTTCGATACAAACGTTTACGGGGTCATGCATACGATCCGTGCGGGCCTGCCGCTTCTTCGCCAAGCAGCAGCGGGACATTTGATCGCAACGACAAGCGTAGGCGGACTGGTCGGACAGCCGCTCAACGAAATATATTGCGCCAGCAAATTTGCCGTGGAAGGCTTATTGGAAAGCCTGGCCACCTACTACAAGCCAACCTTTAATATTGACGTTACCTTGCTAGAACCTGGAGCGATCGCGACAAATTTCAACGGCACGGTTCTCGCGCATATCGAAAAAACGGGCGGCGTGCGGGACGACGAATACAAGCCGGTTATCGACACCTACATCGAAACGTTCTCCAAGCGCAACTCCGTTCCGCAAACACCCGAATCCGTAGCCGAAGTTGTGCTCAAGCTGGTGAACATGGAAACAAAGCCTCTTCGCATACGCACATCGGATGCAGCCGAATCGTTCGTTAGCCATAAGGTGAGCAACGATCCTACCGGGCTGGAAGGCGTATTGAAAACCCGCAAACTGCAATTGGATATGTGATTCCTCGCTTGCATAAGCAATGAAAGGGCCGTCCCAAAGCCAAATCTATGGCTAATGGACGGCCCTTCGGTTGTTTAGGCACTACTGCCTTTGCAAATTACTCCGTCAAAGTACGAACGCTTTCCCGGCGTACAAGCTCCGTATTGAGCACGAGATGATGGTTGACGTTGCGTCCCTCCAGCAAGTCGATCAGCATCTGCGCGGCTTGGTAGCCCATGTCGTATCGATGCTGATGAATCGTCGTCAGCGCCGGCGTGCAATAACCGGTAATGCCGATGTTGTCAAAGCCGACGATCGAGATATCGCCCGGGATCTGAAGCCCCAAGCCGCGAACGGCTTGCATGGCGCCTAGCGCCATCAGATCGCTTGTGCAGAACAACGCGGTCGCGTCCGGCCGGAGCGACAGCAGCTTGTACGCCGCTTCTTTGCCGCCTTCCTCGGAGAACGAGCCGTCCATCACGAGCGACGGATCGAATGCGACGCCGTAGCTGTCCAGCGCCTGGCGGTAACCTTCAAGACGTTGGATGCTGACGTCGGCTTGAGAATGGCCGTTAATGAGGCCGATCGACCGATGCCCCGACTCCAACAGGTGGCGGACCGCCGAATATGCGCCGTTCACGTTGTCGGAAGTGACGTATCCGACATTCGTTCCATGTAGCGGCAAATCGATCAGCACGCACGGAATTTCCGACGATACGATCTCCTTCAAATAGGCGTCGTCCAGCCGCATCCCCATAATGATCACGCCGTCCACGCCGCGTTCCTGGCATAACGTCTTGTATGATTTCATCTTCTGCTTCTGCGTTGTCGTGCTGAACAAGATGAGGTCGTAGTTCAGCTCCCCCGCCCGATCGTTCATGCCGCATAACGCTTCGAAGGCGATATTGTCCTTGGAGCTGGCCCGCGTAACATTGGACAGGAGCAGCCCAAGCGTTTTCGATTTTTTCACGATGAGCGAGCGCGCCGCCATGTTCGGAATGTACCCGAGTTCGTCGGCGATCGCTTTGATTCGCCTGCGGGTCTCCTCGTTGACGTCGTCATACCCGTTCAACGCTCGTGAAACGGTGGTGACGGATATGTTCGCTGCTTTGGCTATATCTTTGATTGTGACCAGGGTGTTCACCTCCGAAACGTTTCGAACGTTTCCAAAAATCATTTTTAATAAAACGGTTGCAAATGCTTACAACATGCAATATAATCTGAATTATACAGCATCCGAAACGTTTTGGAAAGAGATATTATGCTGTTTTTCTTGTCTTTTAATTTTTTTTACCTTTTATCCGAAACGTTTCGGATAAGCTCAACTTAAAATCGCAACCAAACAAAGCATGACATTATCGCGGAAACGAGGCGAAACCTTGAATTACTTAGTCATCAAAGAAAACGCTTCCTTTATGCTGACGAACCGAAGCGGCGATATTCCACAGAACGACCCGTCCGGGTTTGGCCTTTACACGCAGGACACCCGCTTCGTTAGCAGACTGGAAGTCGCGATCAACGGCAAACAACCCGTACTGCTTAGCTCGGCGGCAGACGAAAACTACATATCCGTCATCCGGCTGACGAATCCTCACATGGAATCGGGCGGGCAATTGATTTTGTGGAGAGAATCCGTCGAAATCGAGCGGAAACGCTTCATATTCGAAGGTGGGCTGTACGAAACGATTAAGCTGACCAATTATTTTCCGAAGCCGGTCGAATTCGACTTCTCCGTGCTTGTCGATGCGGACTTCGCCGACATGTTCGCCGTTCGGGGTTATCAGGAAGGCGAAACCGGCAAAATTACCGGTCGCCGTACGGACGGCCAGCAGCGCGTGATCTCATATATGGGCGTCGACCACGTTGCACGGGAAACGCGGATGGACTGGGACTTGCCGCATAGCCGTATCGATGAGGACGGAACGCTGCATTTTGAGCTCCGCCTCGGGCATGCCGAGCATCAGGAAATCACCTTGTTCATCGCCCCGTTCATAGGCGGCGAAGGACCGGTCAGACACGATCCGGCGGTAGCGATGGCGGGGCTCCGCGCTTCTTACGAAGCGTGGAACAGCGACTCCACCTCGGTGCGCAGCGACGTTTCCCTGTTCGACCATCTGTACAACCGCGGAGTTCAAGATTTACGCGTGCTGCTCACCAACCTGGGCCACGGACCGTTTCCGGTAGCCGGACTGCCGTGGTTCGCCGTACCGTTCGGCCGCGACAGCCTCATCGCTGCGCTGCAGACGCTAGTGCTGAATCCGCGAATCGCCAAGGGAACGCTGCTGACGATGGCCGTGTACCAAGGCAAACGCGAAGACGAGTGGCGGGACGAAACGCCGGGTAAAATTATGCACGAGATTCGCTACGGCGAGTTGGCCGGAGCCGGCATGATTCCGTTTACGCCTTATTACGGCACGATCGACGCGACCCCGCTGTTCCTGATCCTCGCCGCGGAATATTTCCACTGGACGGGCGACAGCTCCTTGATCGAGCAGTTGATGCCGAACCTGGACGCGGCCCTGGAATGGATCGATCGCTATGGCGATATGGACGACGACACCTTCGTCGAATATTACCAGAAGTCGTCCAAGGGCTTAGGCAACCAAGGATGGAAAGACTCCGGCGACTCCATTGTTCATGCCAACGGCGAATATGCCAAAGCGCCGATCGCGCTAGTCGAGGTTCAGGCCTACGTCTATCAGGCCAAAACACGGCTAGCCCCGATATTCCGAGCCTTGGGCCGATCCGAAGCAGCGGATCGTCTCGAACGGGAAGCCGCCTCCCTGAAGGAACGGTTCGAAGCCGATTTCTGGATGGAGGAAGAGCGCTTCTACGCAATCGCTCTCGACCATGAGAAGCGGCAGGTGCAGTCGGTGACGTCGAACGGCGGGCAAATTCTGATGTCGGGCATCGCCTCCCCGGAGCGGGCCCAAGCCGTCGCTGAACGGCTCGTGGCGGACGATATGTTCAGCGGCTACGGCATCCGGACGATGAGCTCGAAGTCGACCGGGTTCAATCCGATGAGCTACCACAACGGCAGCATTTGGCCGCACGACAACTCCTTGTGCCTGATTGGCTTGAGCCAGTCCGGTTTCAAGCGGGAAGCGCTGCAGGTGATCGGCGGCCTCATGAAAGCGGCTGAGCGGTTCGAATATTACCGATTGCCGGAGCTGTTCTGCGGATATGACGCAAGCATCGGCCACCCTGTTCCCTACCCGGTTGCCTGTTCGCCGCAAGCCTGGGCCGCAGGGACGCCTATCGTGTTCTTGCAAACGCTGCTTGGCATCCGGCCGGACGCCTTGGCCCGGAGCATCGCGATCAGGCCGATCCTGCTCGATGGCATGAACGAGCTGGAGGTTACGCAGCTGCGCATCGGCGCGGGAAGCCTGAGCCTCCGCATCCGACGGAATACGGACGGAAGTGGCGCATCAGTCGACGTGCTGGCGAACGACACCGGGTACGAGCTTGTAGGTTTTACGCAATAGTTTTATATACAGAAAAACTAAAAACATTAGGGAGGTTTTAAGCAATGAAAAAGTCTTTATCGATGGTTCTCGTGTTTATGCTTGTCGCCGTACTGGTCCTTGCAGCTTGCTCCAAAAAAGAAGAAACGCCGCAGTCGTCCAGTGGTGACACCGGCACGAAGCAAACCGAGCAAACCGGGGATAAGCCGGACGATCCGGTTACCGTCACATTGGCGGGTTGGGGCGCCAGCCCGGAAGAGCAAGACCTGCTGAACCAAACGCTCAAAGAATTCGAAGACAAACACCCGAATGTCAAAGTGAAATATGAAGTCATCGCCGACCAATACATGGACGTTATCAAAACGCGCCTAATCGGCGGCGAAGGCCCGGACGTGTTCTACCTGGACGCTTTCGAAGCACCTGCACTAATCGATAAAGGCGTTGTCGAACCGCTCGACGGCTATGTCACTCCGGAATTCGACGTTGCCGATTTTGAAGAGCCGCTGCTGAACGCTTTTAAAGTCGACGGCGTGACGTACGGCTTCCCGAAAGACTTTTCGACGCTAGCCATGTTCTACAATAAGAAGGATTTCGAAGAAGCGGGCATTACGGCTCCGCCGGCGACATGGGAAGAGCTGCAAGCCGCTGCTGCGAAGCTGACGAAAAAAGAAGGCGACAAAACAGTCCGCTTCGGCTTCGGCGTCGCACCCGAGCTGGCGCGTCAAATGTACATGACGCAAGCGTTCGGCGGCAAAGTGGCCGACGACCAAGGCAATGCCGCATTCGCCTCCGACGAGGCGCTGAAAGGACTTCAGCTTGTCGTTGACCTGCACAACAAGGACAAATCCTCCGGCGAGCCGAAAGAAGTCGGCGCAGGCTGGGGCGGCGAAATGTTCGGCCAAGGCAAAGCGTCCATCGTGTTCGAGGGCAACTGGGCGATCCCTTACCTGAACAGCAACTTCAAGGATCTGCAATACGGAACCGCCGAGCTGCCGACCGTCAACGGCAAAAAAGGAACGATGGCTTTTACCGTCGCTTACGTCATGAACAAAGCATCGAAGCAAAAAGAAGCGGCATGGGAGCTTCTGTCGTATTTGACCGGCAAGGAAGGCATGAAAACGTGGACCAGCAAAGGCTTCGCGCTGCCGTCCCGCAAATCGGTCGCCCAAGAGCTTGGCTATGACAAAGATCCTCTGCGCGCGGCAATCGTAGCCGGAGCATCGTATGCAACGCCTTGGCAAGCAGGCAAAACGCTGCCTACGATCATGAACAACTTCAACAACCAATTCCTTGATGCATTCTTGGGCAAATCAACGCTTGCCGACGCGATGAAAAAAGCGCAGGAGACCGCCAATAAGGAAATTGCCGCGGCAGAATAACAACGGAGCCGGCGGGAGGAGATCACTCCTCCCTCCTTTCCGTCAAAGGAGGATTCGGCATGGCCGATCGCTCGGCTTGGAAACGCAAACTAAAAAACTCGGTGACCGGTTATTTGTTTCTGCTGCCTACCTTAATCGTTTTGGGCACCTTTTTGTTTTTGCCGGTTTTTTATTCGCTGTACCTGTCCGTTCATAAAGTCAACCTACTTGGCGAAGTGAGCTACAAATGGATCGGCTTCAAAAATTTCGTGCGCATGGCCGATGACGAAAGAGCCTGGATCGCGCTCAAAAATACCGCCTCCTTCGCCCTCATCGTGGTGCCGCTGCAAACGGCTTTTGCGATACTGCTCGCGGTTGTGCTCAACGCGAAGCTGAAATTCAAAAACTTTTTCCGCATCGTCTTTTTTATGCCGACCGTCACGTCATCGGCCGTATTGACCTTGATTTTCATGTGGATTTACAATTCCAACGGCTTATTGAACCGCGTGCTGGAGATGCTCGGCTTCCAAGGGTATAACTGGCTCGGTGATCCAGGCGTCGCCTTGAAGGCGATTATGATGATGAACATTTGGTCGACGGCGCCCTTCTTTATGGTCGTATTCCTGGCGGCGTTACAGGACATTCCCGACGCGCTGTACGAATCGGCGATGCTGGACGGGGCAGGAGCATGGAGACGCTTCGTCTCGATTACGCTGCCGATGATTAAGCCCGCTACCTTCTTTACGGTCGTCATGGGCATTATCGGCACCTTCCAGCTTTTCGACCAGTCGTACATTTTTTCCGCGGGCTCGGGCGGTCCGAACAACTCGACCTTGACCGTGGCGCTGTTAATTTATCAATATGCGTTTAAAAATCTCGACTTCGGCTACGCTTCCGCGCTTGCCGTCATGCTGGCGGCGGTCATTCTGATCATCACGCTGCTGCAGCGCAAGCTGTTCGCCGAAGAGAAGCTGAACTAAGGAGGGAGAACCGATGACGATCCAGCATAAAAAATGGGTCAAACCCATACTGTACCTCGTGTTGTTCATCTACGGATGCGTGACGGTCGCTCCCTTCCTGTGGGCGCTCTCCTCGTCGTTCAAATCGCTCGACGAAATCGTATCCGGCGGCATTAACTTTATTCCGCATCATTTTACGCTGCAAAATTATTACGATATCTTCGTCCGCGAGCCGCTGTTTACCCGCTGGATGATGAACAGCGCGATCATCGCGATCGTGGCGACCGTAGCCAACATTTTGTTCAACTCGATGGCCGGTTATGCGCTCGCACGGATCGATTTTGTCGGCAACAAGGTCATGTTCGTCCTTATTCTCGCGGTGCAGATGATCCCGGGGCAACTGACGATCGTCCCCGCTTACTTGATCATGAAGCAGCTCGACCTGCTCAACACATACGCGGCGCTGACACTGCCGATGATGGCGAACGCCACGTTTACGTTTATGATGCGGCAGTTTTTCGTCAACTTCCCGAAGGAGCTCGAGGAAGCTTCGCAAATCGACGGCTTGACCCGGTTCGGCATCTTCTTCAAGATCGCGCTGCCGCTGGCCGTGCCGGCATTGGCCGCGCAGACGATCTTCGTGTTCATGGGCGCCTGGAACGAGTTCCTGAAGCCGCTCATGTTCGTCTCCGACAAGTCGATGTTCACGCTCACACTTGGGCTGAATACGTTCAAGGGACAATATATCAGCTACTGGAACTACATTATGGCGGCTTCTATGGTGTTTACGCTGCCGGCGCTGCTTATCTACGCGATTTTCAACCGGTTTTTCATCAAAGGCATTTCGTTTACGGGCGGCAAATAAGTCTTAGGTGCTTATAACTTAGCGAACAACAACAGGTTGGGTTCTCCGAAAGGGGGAATCCGGCTTGTTTGCATATTGCGGCGTTTTTCAACAAAACCCGGCTCTCGGAAAAAGGGGATTGGATGTTTGTGGCGAATTCATGGGAGTTGATTTGATACATCGATTTCCAGCAGGAGGATGACTTTGGACAAGGTCATAAACATAGAAGAACAGGACTTGATTTCCCGATTGCAAAATGGCGACCATGACGCCCTTTCCCCTATCGTCGCGCTATATCGTGACAAAGCGCAGGGCTGGGCGATGCGGATCGTGCGCGATCGGCATCTGGCCGAAGACGTCGTACAGGAAGCGTTTCTGCGGCTGCCCGGCAAAATCGGCGGCCTGCAGGAGCCGTCCAAGTTCGGCGCGTGGTTCCGGCAAATGGTACGCCGGCTCGCCATCAACCAGATTCGCGGCTACGCTCGAAGCGTTGTGCCAATCGGCGAAATCCCGGATTCCGGCGGCGCGGGCCCCATGGAACATGATGGCACCGCATCCGGTTCCGCGGACGATCCGCTGCGGCAATGGGAGCGGCGCGAGCTGGAGCAAGAGCTGCAGCAGGACACGCTTGCTCCGCTCACGGAGCAGGCCCGCGCGCTGATCACCTCCTACGCCTTCGAGGAGGCGACGCCGGAGGAATTAGCCTCCCGTTTCGCGATGAATAAAAGCAACGTGTACAATGTTCTGTCCCGCTCGCGAGCGAAGGCGAACGACGAACGCTTCCGCCGCGAGGTCGGCCGGCACATTGCACAGCGGCGGCGCCAAGGGTTGCCCTCGACGCAACAATTACCGGCCCCGGCCTTCTCGCGACCTTACGCGCTCATCTCTATCCCGATCCTGGAAGTACTGCGTCTAGCCGGGGAGCCGGATTGGAGCCTTAGCGAGCTGATGGCGCTGTCGGGCGACGCCTTCCGATTATCCGTGCCGGAGAACTGCGACTGGCGCGGGATATCGACGTTCGACTGGAGCTATGCCGCCTACTGGACGATGGAGCGACTCGGGTTGAGCGGCGACTGCTTCGGCAGGCCTTCCCGGACCGCGGTTTCGCCTGAGCAGCAGATTCGCCTGCTGTCCATGATTCAGATGACGGTCGATCAGGGACTGCCTGCAATCGTATGGAATTTGGACCGGAACGAATTTGGCTTCGTGTACGGCTATGACGATTCGGAGCGTACGCTAGCCTACCAGGGGATGCAGCGCAATGCCAACCGCACGGTCTCCTACGACGCGTTGGGACGGACGGGGCAAGAACCCCCGATGTTCGTTTTAGCCATTCGCAAGCGGGTGGCAGCCCCGATCTCCGAAGAGGCTGCTCTCGCCTCCATCCTGGACCATGTTCGCGGCAAAGAGCCCCCCGTGGCCGGCTTCGCATATGGCCTGCACGGTTACCGGCTGTGGCTGGATGCCGCCGGCAGCGGACAGCTCGACGCCCACGGGCATGCGTACCAAGTCGCGATACTCGCCGAAGCCCGGCAGCATGCGGCTCTGTATCTTGAACGCTTGGAGGAGCGGACACGCAGCCCGGAACGCAAAGCCGCTTTGGCTGAAGCCGCCGCATGTTACGGGCGCGTGAGCGAAGCTTTTGTCAGGCTGTACCCTTCATTTCCGTATGGATTCGGAGGAAGTCATGCAAATCGGATCACTGTTATCCGGGACGGCCTGACTCAGGCGATGGAAGCTGAAACGGAAGCCGTTCGGTGCTTGGAACAAATATTTTTCTAACGCGTGATAGAAATAACGTCCCGCCCGTGTCTACAGGTTGAAGACCAAATCCAAGGAGGAATTTGAAATGACTCACCCTGTTCTGCCTTTTATGCCTACCGTGTTTATCCCTGTCAGCAACTTGAAGCGTTCGATCGAATGGTACGCGAACCTGCTGGAGCAATCCATCGTACCGAAACAGGACGGCGGCGGTATTTATTATTTTGGCTTTAACGGAACGGACATTATTCTCGACAGCAACATCTGGGGGTTCCCGCCCACCATTATGTTCGACTCGCCCGATATCGACGCATCGCGCGCATTCTGCGAGACGCTTCCTCATCAATTCATGTCCGAGCTGTTCCGGTTCCCGGACGTCTCGTTCTTCAACATCGATGCCAACATGCTCTGTCAGGCGCATCACCGGTCGGAGCCGGGGCGCTCGGAGCCGGTCCATCCGCTGCTCCAGCGCAGCAGCCGCGTCATCGTTCATGCCGATGACATGAAGGAGCGCATCGCGTGGTATGAGCGGTTCGTGAACCGGACGGCGGAAGCCGACCCTTGGATCGACGGGCTGCCGTGCATACGCATGGACTGCGGAGCGCATCTGCTGTTCGACGACAACCGGTTATGCCAGTCGCCTCGAGTCTTCTACGACCGGCTGCAGCTCGATTTTCGCGTCAATCCGATGTTCATCATCGAATCGCCGGACGTGAATGCCGCGCTGGATTACGTTCGCTCCAACGGCGCGGCCGCGGAGGACGGCATTCAAGAGCGGCTTGGCGTGCGGTTTTTCGTCTTCTATGATCCGGACGGGAACGGCATGATGGTGTGCGAGAAGAAATAAACCCGGTTACGCTGCGAGGAATCCATCGCTTGAGTTACATCGACCGAATCGAGCAAATACGGGGCAGCCTAACTTGGCTAGCCCCGTTCCTATTCCTGCCGAGCTGCATGCACTAGCCTCGCCCCTACCATTTTCGGATCGCAATAATGAAAGAAGCCAAGGCCGCAAGGGAAGCAACCGTCCGCACATGATTCCAAGCGACCCAACTGGAAAGATAATGGTTCCATAACCGGGCTCCTTCGGCACTTGCAGGAACGACGGCAGCCAAAGCGTCATTCAGCGGAACGTTGAAGATGATTGTCACGAGAAAAGATCCGACGAAGTAGAGCACGCAGCCGGCAAGCAGGTAGCCCGCGCTGGGCGTACCCCATTTATTGAAGGAAGCAATCGCCAGAATGACGCAAGTTAACGCCGTCCCCATAAATACGAAGCTAAACAAAGGATTAAGCACAGTGACATTAATGGACTGCATGGCGGAAATGCCTTGCTCCGCCGGGAGACGGGAGAGTGCCTTCATCACGAATGTCGAAAAGGCGAAAAACAATCCGGCGATCAAGCCGGAGCCCAGTGCTGAAAAATAAGTCAGACCAGATAGCAGGTTACCCACCCTATCGCACCTCCCAAACACCGGTTGCCGCGGCTGTTTCGGCATAGTCCGCGAAATCCCGCGGCTCCCGTCCTAAAGCACTTTGTACCCCGTCTGTCAGATGAGAGTTGCGGCCATCCAGCACTTGGGCGAACAAGTAGGACAATAACGCCACATATTCACCCGGCACATCTTGTTGCTCCAGCATGGACAGGAACTGCGCATGGGTAAGAGGGATATACCGAACCTCTCTGCCGCTCGCTCCGGCAATGATTTCAGCTGCTTCCGCGAATGTAATCGCCCGAGGACCCGTAAGCTCGTAGAGTTCACCGATGTGCTTGGTGTCCGTTAATGCCACGACTGCGACGTCCGCGATGTCTTCCGCATCGATGAACGGCTCCTTCACATCAACGGCTGGCAGCGCGACCTCTCCGCTGTGTACCATGTCGAGCAGGAAGCTTTCGCTGAAGTTTTGGCAAAACCAGCTTGCCCGCAGGATCGTCCAGTCCGCTCCGGAATTTTTTAAGGCTTGCTCGCTGCGTTCCGCTTCCTCCTCTCCCCTGCCTGATGACAGCACGAGCCGCTTCACACTGTGATCCACCGCCAGCCTGGCAAATCCTTCGATTGCATCGGCAGCCCCCGGGATAGCGAGATCGGGGAAGTGAACATCCCGAACAATTTCCTCTTCCTGTTTGTTCACATTCATCTAATCTCCTCCCCAAATTTGTTTGCACAAGCAAATATTCATCGAAAAAATCAAATGCAGCTCATTCGATTTTTTCCAAACGATCGCTCACGTCGTCCAATTGAAACGAGAGAGCATCACTTTCTTCTCCAAGAATCGCTGTATAGCGGCTCCGAAGGTTGATCCAGCATGCGTTAATGGTTTCTTCCAGCGCTTTGCCTTTCTCCGTTGCGTGGATAAGCGATAATCGGCCTTCCACCCGGTTGTACAGCAAGCCCTTGGCAGCGAGCTTCTCGATCAGGCGAGTTACCGTGGACGGTTGGTGATGCAAAATTTGCCCCAATTCTTTTTGCGAAATGCCATCATTCTCATACACCGCCATCAGCAAAAAAGCGGCCGTCGGCGATAATCCGCTCGATGCGAATTCATCTTCCGCCATCTTGGTGATTACCCTGCCTAGACGATTCGCCGTAAAGTATAGACATTCCTTAAGATATACGTTCAACATATCCAAGACCTCAATTTCACTTGATGCTTAAAATTGTTTGCACAAACAACTTTAATGGAAATTCCGTTTTTTGTCAAACGGTTTTCTTTTATATCCGGAAAGGCACTTTTGTTTTAATGAAACCGTACCTTTAACGGGGAGTTTGCCACCAGTTAAACTTATCAATAAGGAGATGATGAAGCATGGGAAGACAGTCAGGCGAACCGCTTTACCCTCACTCTGAGGCAGAGCTGATGGAATACTGCGGCAAGTTTATTTTGGCATTAAAACGACACCTTGAGCACCATCTTATATGTGTTCTCTTAAACGGAAGCTGGGCAAGAGGCGAGGCTAATCCTCCGATTAGCGACGTAGATATGACGCTCGTCGTCGACAAGATCACCGACGATACTTCAAATGCGCTGCGTGCGGTTTGGATCGAGGTCAATATGGGGTGCGTCAATGTCGTCGACTTGGCGGAACTTCGAGCAAAGCCCAAAGAATTGATCGCCATGTTGTCCGATACGTGCAAAGTGTTGTACGGTACGAATCCGTTCAAGCCCAGCAAACAAGATTATGCCAATAACGTCTCCGATGCAGCGAGTAACATTGGTTTATATGCGAGAACCATTGAATATTACCACTGGAAAACGATAGATGATAAAATATCCGATCTAAAGTACGTGATGACTAGCAAATACAACCTGAAATGGCTGCTTAAAAACTTGATCGCCTTTCGGACCGGGACATTCCCCGCCAATGAAGAACAGTTACTTGAGCTTCTGAAGAATGAGCCCGAGCAAGAGCTCTATTCTTGGAGTAAACATTTCACGGATGAAGACTACCGCATAAAATATTCCGAAGCAGCCAGAATGTTAAGTCTATACGCAAGCAAGTGGCTGGAAGAAGTCTCAGATTTCGTGAGATGAAAATAATGCTCACAGTACAAGGATAAACGGCTAGCGCCGTCCTAATCGGCGCATCGTTTACCGAGAAATATAAGCCAAGTATAGAGTGAAACTTATACTTTCTTATATTTTGATAACAGGGCGGCCTATGTGGCTCGCCCCGTTATCCTAGTCTTCCGATCGTTCGTTCACGCTACGCCCCGATTCCCGCTTCCTCCGCGCTCTGCTTCAGCACGAGACTGCTGTACACCGAGGGCTGGGACATCAGCGCCTCATGAGTCCCCTGCTCAGCGACATGTCCCCGGTCGAGCACATAGATGACATCCGCGTTGCGGATCGTCGACAGCCGGTGGGCGATGATGATCGTCGTCCTGCCGCGCCGCCGCTCGTCCAGCTCCCGCTGAATCTCGCGCTCCGTCTGCATATCGAGCGATGACGTCGCTTCGTCGAGAATGAGGATTTCCGGATCGCGAAGCATCGCCCGCGCAAGCGCAAGCCGCTGCCGCTGGCCACCCGAAAGGGTAATGCCTCGCTCGCCGATGATCGTTCCATAGCCGTCCGGCAGGCTGGCGATAAAGTCGTGAATGCGCATCGCTTGGCAGACGTCGATCATCCGTTCCTCGGTAACGTCTTCTAATCCGAGAAGCAAGTTCGTACGGATCGATTCCGGGAACAAATAAGGATCCTGGAACACGACGGTCACTTTTTGCGCCCAATCGTTCCGCACAATGCCGCGAAGCGGCCCGCCGTTTATATAAATTTCACCTTCATCCGGCTCGAAAAACCGTACCAGCAGGCTGGCAATGGTCGATTTCCCGCCTCCGCTCGTCCCGACAATGGCCAGCTTGCGGCCGACCGGCAAGTCCATCGTAATCCCCGAAAGCACTTGCTCCCCGCTCTTTCCGTAACGGAACGTCACATCTTCGAGACGCAGGTCGTGCACCGGATCGGTTAACCGCACCGTTCCTTCCTCCGCAGACGGGCCATCCAGAACGCCGCGAAGCCGTTCAACCGCCGCCATCCTGCCCGCGAGCCCCATAAAGCTGTTGTACAAATAATTCAAAGAATCCATAAGCCGGGAAACAAATTGGAACGTGACGACAAAATAGCCGAGCGACATGTCTCCCTTCAACACAAGCAGGCCGCCGTAGAAAAGAACGGCTAGCGTCGCGAGCCACTTGAGCGGATCGCTCAAGAACAGCTGTTTGATGATCAAATTCGATTCGGCCATCACGCTGTCGTAGTAGCTTTGGAAGAGCGACCTGTAGCGCTTCTCTTCCCAAGCCTGACGGCGGAAGGCGAGAACCTCGCGCGTCGAGGAAACGCCTTCTTCCAGATGGACCAGCAAATTCGACCTGCTTCGGCTCACGGCACCGGCTGCCTGCTTCCGGGCGGCGGCGAAACGTTTCCCGAGGGCGATGTACATCACGCCAAGCGCCGCTACGATGGCAAGCAGCACGGGGCTGGCCGTTCCCATAACCCAAATGATGGCGACCGCTCCGGCGAGCTGCTGCGCTAGGCGCGGAATGTCGCTGCCGACCAAATCGGCCGTTTGGTACAAATCATTCGTAAAATGGTACACATAACTGGCCGTCCGCTCCTTCTGAAGTTCTCCGACCGGAATCCGGTACATCCGGCTCATCAGCTGCCCCGACAGCCATTTGCGCAGCCGCGCGACCGTATGGTGAATCGTATGCGGCCCAAGCGTAAACAGAACCGAGTAGAGCGCATAAGCGATCATAATCGGGATCAGCACGTCCATAAAACGATCCCGCTTTCCGCCAAGCAGCACATCATCGATCATCTGCTGATTCAGCCATATGGCCGCCGTATTGAGCAGCATTTCCGCCGTCATCAGCACGACCGCGAGAGCGACCCATCCTTTGACCCGTAACAGGCAGCCGATAACCCAGCGCAAGTTAGACCTGTTCGACATATTGGACATGACCGTCCTCCTTCCCCGCATGCGCCCCCGCCGACAACCGGTAAAAAAGCCCCTGCCGCGCCATGAGCTCTTCATAAGTTCCGGATTCCGCGACGGATCCTTGATCCATGACGACAATCAGATCAAAATCCTGTATCGTCGATAACCGATGGGCGACAGCCAAAATCGTCCTTCCTTCCATCAACTGTTCCAGCGCCTGCTGGACTCCGGATTCGCTTACGTTGTCAAGCGCCGAGGTCGCTTCATCGAGCAGGATGACTGTCGGATTCTTAATGAACATCCGGGCAATCGCCACGCGCTGCTTCTGGCCTCCCGACAGTTTGACGCCACGCTCGCCCACGGCCGTGTCATACCCATCCGGCAGCTCCATAATAAAGTCGTGTATGCAAGCCGCTTTGGCCGCGTGCTCGACTTCTTCATCCGTTGCGTCCGGCTTCCCGAACCGGATATTTTCCCGTACCGAAGCGCCAAACAAGTACGTTTCCTGAAAAACATAACCGAAGGAATGGCGCAGCGCATCGAACGTTAACCGATGAACCGGCACTCCGTCGAGCAGAACCTCTCCCTGAGCCGGGTCATAGAAACGGCCCGCCAGCTTGAGCGCCGTCGATTTGCCGCTCCCGCTTGTACCGACGAGCGCAACGCGTTTCCCTGCAGGAACGATCAAATCAAAATCTTGCAATACCGGCTGCTCCGGTGAATAAGCAAACGAAACGTTGAGAAATCGCAGCTCGCCCCGAACCTGCTTCAGCTCCTCCGGATGCTCCGGCTCGACGACATCCGGCTTCTGCCGCATAAAATCGTACAGCCGTTCCGCCTGATGCATCAACACCCGCTGCTCCGTAATATTGGTGACCACGGCCGTCAGCCGGTGCATCGCGGTGAAATAATATAGCAGGAACGAAACGAACTCGCCCACGGTCAAGCTGGCCTGACCGATCAGGTAAAACCCGTAGATGAAAATGAAAACACCGCCAAGGTTGTACGTCAGCCGCCGGTTCGTTCCGCGCCAGTAAGCGTACCAATACGTTCGAATCATGCTTCGGTTGTGCTTATCGACCATTTCCGCGTACCGGTCCGAGTCCCACTTCCCCGCTCCGTAAGCGCGCAGCTCGGATTGCGCGGAGACGCTTTCATACACTTTGCGGTTTTCGCCGATCCGATCGTCCGCCATTTGTTTGCCGGACAAAGTCGCTTTCCGTTCCAACTTAGGCCCGAACACGTAATACAGCAAAAAACTCGGCAGCACAAGCAGCGACAGCGAAGGGCTTGTCGAGATCATGAGCCCGACCGATAAGACGGAAAATACGATTCCATTCAAAAGCCACGGAAAGCTATGGCGGTACATGTTCTGAACGGCCGTAACCTCCGTATTGAGGAACGATAGCGTCTCCCCGACGGGATGTCGCTCCGCATAAGCAAACCCGAGCTTCCGAAGGTGGCGGAAAATATCGTACTGTAAATCCCTTGCCGTACGCTCCGAAAGCTGACGCCGGAACACGTTGTCCCCGGCTTGCGCGACAATAAGCAGGACGAGCAGAGCCGTAATCGCGCCGAACATGCCGTAGAAAGCCGCCATATCACCGTCAGGAACGATCGTATCGATGAAATATTGAATGAACTTCGGAATGAGCAGCTCGGCGGCGGACACGGCCGCCATGGCAGCGACGAGCAGCGTAAGCGTCGATCGGTACGGCTTCAAGTACGAGAGGGTCCAAAGGTAAACGCGAAACAACCTTTTTCTCTCTTTTTCGGGGGATGCTGCTTTTGTTTTATTTTTTATCGGTACATCGGTCTGCATTCCATTCCTCCTCTTGGTTCGATTCGATATTGTTATATTTTACCGTCACGTTATATTCCTGTATAGCTGTTTATATAAGCTTGTGAGTGACCTGCTTAAAAGCGTTATACTGAGTTCAGAAGTAACTATAATAGCAGATGAAGGGGATCCCGATGATTCAATACAAGAACAATCAAATTACCGTTTTTCAAAGTGCGCTTTATCAAACTACGTCCACTGTTATCGAGACACCGGATTTGGTGTTAGTCGTCGATCCGACTTGGTTGCCCCATGAAGTCATCAACATTCGGAACTATGTGGATCAGATAAAAAAGGAACTGCCCGTCTATCTCTTATTCACCCACTCGGATTGGGACCACATCATTGGATATAAAGCGTTCCATAACGTAACCACGATCGCTAGCCGGGAATTTGCCGAAAATCCCGAGAAAGAAGCCGTTCTCGAGCAAATTCGTGCTTTTGACGACAAGTATTATATTCAAAGGGATTACGACATTGCGTATCCCGATATCGATATCGCGGTTCATGAGGATGGACAAAAACTGGTCGTCGGGGGGACCTGCTTAACCTTTTATAAATCCCCGGGACATATTTACGAAGGTTTATTTACCATTGTCGAACCTATCGGGGCATTTATCGCCGGAGACTATCTTTCGAATGTGGAGTTCCCTTATATATTCCACAGCAGCACCGAATACGAACAAACGCTGCATAAAGCGAAGGATTTGCTCGACCGTTACCGGGTGGAACTGTTGATCCCCGGCCATGGACAAGCAACCGACGATTTGCAAGAGATGAGGAATCGTTGCAATAGATCTTTTCAATATATTCGCGATCTGAGAGATGCGCTTTTGCGTAACGATGAAGACCAAGCGCAGCAACTCATTCGCGATCAGCCGTTTTTGCGGAATGTTAAAAGCTATCATGAATTGAACATATCTTTGGTAAAAAAAGAGCTTGGTATACCGGATTGAGTATAAGGTTCAATTTAAATCGATTTCCCCCTTTCTATGATGCGGCTATGTCCAGGACAATGGAAAAGTAATGCACTGCAATGTGGGTTTTAGGAGGCGGGAATCAAATGGATAATCATTTGTCCATCATGAAGCAAAATTGGAACCAATGGTCCGAAACGTGGTACCTACGGTACCGAACGGAAGAAGCGATTTCCAAAATCATCGATCAGCCTGAATCGGCTTTTCATCCTGTGACGTATTCCATGATCAAGAAGGCGTTGCCGGATTTTCGCGGGAAACGCATTTGTGTTCCTTCAAGCGGAGACAATCATGCCGTATTCGCCTTTCATTTAATGGGGGCGCGAGTTACGTCTTGCGACATTTCGGAAAAACAGTTGGAAAACAGCTCCGTCATCGCCCGCAAACACGGATGGGATATCGAGTTCCTTTGCGAAGATACAATGAAGTTAAGCAGCGTCAGAAGCAACGAATATGATTTTGTATATACTTCAAACGGTGTTCATGTTTGGATCTACGATTTGCAATCCATGTATAGCAACATCCATCGAATTCTTAAAAATGACGGTTCCTGCATCATGTTCGACATTCACCCTTTTATGCGTCCATTCGGTACGCAGGCCACCGGCCAAATCAATATCGTGAAGCCGTATGACGCAACGGGGCCTTTTGGGGACATCCCTACTTTCAAGTGGCGTATTCAGGATATTATGAACGCTATGATCTCATCGAATCTAAGCGTTGCGCATATGGAAGAAATGTATGCCGCGGACGGTTCTTTTTGGGTCGATGAGTCCAAGGACGATGCGGCTCCGCTGTCCCAGCAAGAGCTAGACGATTTGTGCAATTGGCAGCTGAATCCTTTGGCGGCACTGCCGCAGTGGTTATCGATTCATGCCGTAAAATGATTTGGAGGCGCGATCGAAAGAAATTTTTCATTGAGCGTATAGAAGCGGTAAGTTTATCCGTCTATATCGTATCAAGATAAATTTCATGGAAGGAAGAAGTGAATGCATCCGAACTTTGATGAAATCGGATTAGAAGCTAGGAAACTGTACGCGGCATTCAGTCAATCTGCCGAGGAATATCGACCGGCCTTATGGAGATATTGCTTGCACTTAACCGGTAACCCATGGGATGCGGAAGATCTGCTGCAAGATACGTTGTTGAAGGCGTTTGCCGCATTGGGCCAGATTCGACAGCAAGTCATGCCAAAATCGTATCTGTTCCGAATCGCAACGAATACTTGGATTGACCGGCAAAGGAAAAATCGATTGATTTTTGGCGACTCTCTGGTGGATGCAAGTACACCGATTGAGGAAAACCAGGATTATCGTCTGCAAGTACTTGAAGCCATGGAGATACTTATAAAATACCTTCCCTCGCGGCAAGTTGTTGTTATGTTGCTGATAGAAGTTTTTGATTTTTCCGGAAGCGAAGTCGCGGAAATGTTAATGACTACGGAAGGCGCCGTACATGCATTATTGGCGAGAGGCAGAGCCAAGCTCAGAGCATTGCGTTACGTTAATGAACCGAAAGAGGTCCCCCAAAATACAACTGCAATAAATATTGTATCACCAATTCTGACCCGCTATGTGGAAGCATTTCATCAGAGAGATACGAAGACATTGAAGAATCTATACGCGGAGCATGCCGAAATCCGCATTCTCAATACAGGAATGGGTCGGGGCTGGGATCACATTAAGCACTCGATGATTTGGTCGGAATATCCTGAATCTTTCCGCGCGCAATTATTTCTTTTATGGGAAAAACCCGCAGTCATCCTTATCGCTGAGCGAGACAACCAAGAAACACTGTGGAGCGCGCAAATCGTTGAGTTCGAAAATGACGAAGTGGTGCTGGATACAAGCTACTTTTTCTGCCGGGAAGTCATGACGGAGATTTCTAAACAACTGCGGATCCCTATTGATTCGGAAACTCGGGCATGCTTCGAACAACCGTGGCTCTATTAAGTATCGCGTGCGGACTTTTTTAACATCCTAAATTATTTATACTGTATAAGGCCCAAATACACGCTGCCGGAAGGTGTCTATATTGCCAACAAAAAACCGGCTCTTTTTCGAGCCGGCTTTTGTTCATTAACGTTATTGTTTCGTTCGACTGATGACCGATTTCTCCGCCGCGTCCACCGTATGCTTTAGCAGGGTGGCAATCGTCACCGGCCCTACGCCCGCAGGCACCGGAGTAATCGCACTCGCCCGCGCAAGGCATGCTTCGTAATCGACATCGCCGATGTTGCCCTCGTTGTAGCCCGCGTCCATGACGACGGCACCTTCACGGAGCCAGCTCCCTTGTATGAGCTTCGGCTTGCCGACAGCTGCCACGACAATATCGCCGGTGTCGACAACTTGATCCAGATTGGCCGTTCGGGAGTGGCAAATCGTGACGGTTGCATTGCGGTTCAGCAGCATCATCGATACGGGTTTGCCGAGAATCGGGCTCCGTCCGACGACGACGGCATGTTTGCCCGCAATCGGGATGTTGTAATAATCCAGAATCGCGATAATCGCGGCAGGTGTGCAGGAAGGATAAGCGGCGACACCAAAAGTATTTTGAGCAAAACCCAGCATCGTTACGCCGTCGACGTCTTTATCGATGGCTATCGCTTCGAATGCTGCCCGTTCATCGATATGCTCGGGAACCGGGTGTTGCAGCAGGATGCCGTGAACCTGCGGATCTTCATTCAGCTCGCGAATGACCGCGATAAGCTGCTCCGTCGTGGTGCCCTGCTCGAGGTGAATCCGCCTGGAGTCGATGCCGAGCCGCCTGCACGCATTTCCTTTCATCCGCACATAAGTTTCGGAAGCAGGATCTTCACCGACGAGAATCGTCGCCAGACACGGCGTTACCCCTTGCTCCGCCAGCTTCCCCACTCTCACCGCCAATTCATCCTTGATCTGCTGCGCTACCCGGGTGCCGTCCAAAATTAGCTGTTCTGTTTTCATGTCATCCATCTCCTTCTTCATCGAGAATCGGTCGTAAAAACATAAAGAGGCAGGGGTGATTTTCCCCCTACCTCTGCCCAGGCGTACGGCTCGATATTGGATGTGCTCCCTCATGGTTACCCCATGTTCCGCCAGTCACACACCGTCGTTATTTAGTTTAATTATACGGAATCGCGTGGAAATTCTCAATATGACGGGAGACGATGAAAGATCCAATATATTCAATATTTACTTTGAAATAAGCTTCGTTTATTGAAAAAATGTATATATTTACGACATCGCGCTCTTCGGCTAAGGAGGAACCCATGACAAATTTACGAGGCAAAATAGCAATCGTCACCGGCGCAAGCCGCCGGGGTGGAATCGGTACAGCGATTTGCCGCGCATTGGCTAGAAACGGGGCGGATATCTTTTTTACCCACTGGGGTATGTTTGATGAGCTTGAAGGCAACGGCGCAGACCCCGAATGGCCCGAACTGCTAGAAGAAGAACTGCGAGCCTACGGCGTTCGTGCGGATTGCATGGAAGCCGATTTGTCGGACCCGCATACGCCAGCCGCCATATTGAACCGGGTCGAACAAACGCTCGGACCCGCTTCAATTCTAATCAACAACGCGACCTATTGCGCACCGGGCGGTTTTCGTGAACTGGATAGCGCATTGCTTGACAAGCATTATGCCGTCAATGTGCGCGGAACGATTCTGTTGAGCACGGAGTTTGCCCGAAGATTCGAGGAAGAGCTTGCAGGTCGGGCAGTGGGAAGAATCATCAACTTGGTTTCGAAAGGTCCTGATTCTAACAATCTAGCCTATATTGCAACCAAAGGGGCCGTTATCGCCTGGACCGAGCCGATATCCGTCGGGCTGGCCCCGCTTGGCATTACGGTGAATTCCATCGATCCCGGACCAACAGATACGGGTTGGATGAATGAAGACATCAAGGCGTTTCTGCTTCCGCAGTTCCCGATGGGGCGAATCGGCTTGCCGGAAGACGCGGCCAAGCTGATCACTTTCCTGGCAAGCGACGAGTCCCAATGGATTACGGGGCAGGTCCTTCATTCGGAGGGCGGCTTCACCGGAAGGTAGTTCACTGCAGTCGCGGCCGCGAAGCCAAAAACTCGAGAATCGTATCGTTTACATAGACAGGGCTTTCGCGCTGCATATGCGGCCTGTGGCTGCCGTTCGGCACGACCACGTAACGAGAGCCCGGAACGAGCGAGCTTAAATACCGCAGCTTCCCCTCGCTTGCGAAGGGATCGTGCTGGCCCGCCATAAACAAAGCCGGACAGCGGATTTCGCTGATCTGCTCGGCCGTGAGCTGCGGATACAATCGCCAATCCAGCGCGCTTTGCCGCATAAATTCCTGCCAATCGCCGCGGTGCGCTTCCTCGTGCCGCTCCAGCATCGATTCGATCACGGCGTGCTTCTCATGGCGGATCAGCCATTCCGGCTCGAATTCCTCCACTCCCGTCGGGTCGGCAAAACCGCTATGCCCGATCGTGGTCAGCGACGCGACTTTGTCCGGATCGTTCACCGCCAAATACATCCCCACGCTCGCTCCAAGGCTGTACCCAATCACATGCGCTCTGGCGATGCCGAGCTCATCCATGAACAGCTTCATGTCCTTGGCCAACTGCGGCGTACTCCACTCCAAGCTCTCGCAGCGCGTTCGCCCATGTCCCCGGAAGTCAGGAAAGTAACAGGTATACTGGCGCTGAAAATCAAGCAGTTGCGATGCAAAAGCCAGTATCCCCCTCGAATATCCGCTGTGCAGAAACAGTACCGGCTCGCCGACACCCATTTTTTCATAAAACATCTCCAGATCGTTAAATCGCACGTATGGCATGTGATTCCCCTCTCTTAGCCTGGTTTCGCGGTGATTATGCGTTCTTGCCTTGACGTCTCACATTGATCTTTGTGCATTGTTTAGTAAGTGCAAGATATAGATATATCAGTTCCACGGTTATACCGACTTCTCCTCTACCGCGGGGAATTATACGAACATAAACAGCTAGGAGCGTGATCAGCATCGGCTGTCTCTTCTCACTACCTTTAATCGCCTTGTCGTCAACGGCTTGGCAGCAGACTTGCGCCATGATCGGGGCCGGCACCAGCATCGGCTTCGCTCTGTCGCCTACTTTGCCGTCGCTCAGCGCAGTCGTTGACGACGGCTCCCAAGTTGGCGCTTATGACGGCGTGTTCGCCTTGTTCAACATGTTCCATGCGGTCGGCATGATCATGGGCCCGCTGATCGGCGGCGCCTTAACCGATTGTCTAAACGTCCCACGCACGATCTGGACGATCAGCGGCGCGCTTCTTCGCCGGGAAACGGTATAGTCATGAAGGCTTCATTTTTCAGTTCTTATATGAAAATATCTTAACTACATGATATACTCGTTTCAGACGAAGAACGTCCTTAGTTGCCGCATTGGCATATGGACGTTCTTTTTGTATTTGAAGGAGGACTGCCGATGGATTTTGAACAAGCGCATCAACAATTTCTCGAGCGCCACCTTGCCCTTCGCACCGGTGAGCGTAAAGGGCGGCTACTGCGGGGACATCAATTCGCCGAAAAACTGCTGCTGCAGAACGTTTGGTGGCCCATCTTCGGAAACCTTGATTATCTTCATCCGGAATATGAGGTTTATGATTGGAACCGAAAATCACAGTTTCTGGATTTCGCGTTCCTTCCCCCATATGGACGATTTGGGTTAGAATGCGATGGATTTCAGAGCCATATTAAAGACATGGACCGTGAAAAATTCAGCTATGCGTTGAATCGCGATACTTTTCTTACGGGGACTGGGTGGAAAATGATCCATTTCTCCTTCGACGATGTACATAAACGTCCCGATGTATGCCAGATGCTGCTGCAACTGGTTCTAAGTCCTTATCTAATACGCGGTGCGTCTACTCTGCACCTCTCGCTATTCGAAAAAGACGTGCTCCGACTCGCTTGGAGTCTTGGGAAGCCAATTCGGCCCAAAGACATCATTGATCGTTACGGCGTTAATTTCCGAACTGCTCGCAAGTGGCTCCAAGATTTAGTCGAGAAAGGCCTCATGCGCTCGCTTATCAAACAAAAATATGCCTGCTACTACGAGCCGGTCGAAGGATCTGCGGAACACTGGATCTAAGCTCGGATCTCGTGCATTGTTAGCCGATTCGCGATCAACCGAAAATATTGCACGTGCTACAACTTCTTTAAATTGAATGACCTATTTCTTAGCAAATGTTGTACTACGTACAGGATTTTGAACTATTGAGCACCTTTAAAGCTTAAAATGTTGCGTTCGGTACAACAATACGGCGAAACCGACTGCTAAAATTGCGAATTGTTGTACTGGGTGCAATTTTGTCCGTTTACGAACCCAGCAACATGAGAACATGTAGGCTATCGTCGCTGGGCAGGCATCGACGACCAGTACAGTCCGATGCCTTTTGCACGTCCCAGTCACTCGAACTTTTACTGCCAGTTCGTGTCGTTGTTCTTTGTGAAGTCGTTGCCCAAAGGCCACATGTCATCGAACTGTAACAGATCGACCGCATTACAGGTTGTTTCGCACATCCGGAGTGTCTATTCTAAGAGTAGCGTCATCCACCTACTCATACGATACGACAAGGAGGCAACTCATGAGCCAGCCACGCAGCTTCACAACGGTCATCACGATTTTCTCGATCGTTCTGATCGGGGTAATCGCCCTGTTATTCTTCATGCCCAAATACGAGGGATCCGTCGGTTTCGACGTGACCATTCTTCCGCTGTTGAACGCCATTTTCAATTGCTTTACTTTTATTTTTTTGCTTCTGGCTTTGTTTGCCGTCAAAAAGCGAAATATCCCGTTGCACCGCAAATGGATTTATGCCGCCTTCACGACAACGGCGCTGTTCCTCGTCTCTTACGTCACCTACCATTTCCTGACCGAGCCTACAAAATTCGGCGGCAGCACGGTGCTTAAATATATTTATTTCTTCGTCCTGATCACGCATGTGCTGCTTGCGATCGTGAACGTTCCGCTTGCACTCATTACGATGGCCCGCGGCCTTAGCATGAAGATTGAGCGTCATCGCAAAATTGCCCGCTGGACGATGCCGATTTGGCTGTACGTCAGCTTCACCGGTGTTCTCGTGTACGTGCTGATCTCGCCATATTATTGAATCTGTTGCTTTATGCCTAATGCATGCTGCATGTGCCTGTAGCCTGCTTGATGCATGTTGCTTGCTTGCTTGCATGCTGCCCACGACCGTCCGGTCGTGGTTTTTTATTCTACTCGAAATTCAGCTTCAAAACCTTCCGGCAAACGGTTGAGTCTAGCGAACAAGCTAGCGCTGGCCCATGACGCCCGGTTTACAGATCGGGATTTTGGATAGTATGATTAGTGAGATTGCGCATGCCAAACGACTGGTTCATGCAGCTACTAAATAGGAATGGGAGATGTTCATTATGCCGACGATCCAAGTTGAAGGAAAAGGCTCATATGCCGTTGAAGAGGGAAAAAAACTTGTGCTCGCCTTGGAGGACAACGGGGTGGACATTTTGCACCGCTGCGGCGGCAACGCCAAATGCACCACATGCCGGGTTGAAGTGCTGGACGGGGACGCCGGTCCTGTAGGCGAAACGGAAGCCGCTCTTCTGCAAGCCAAAGGCATAACTGAACCGAACATCCGCTTATCGTGCCAAATTCGAGTACATAACGATCTTACGGTGAAACCGGTAATGACGGTATCGTCATCCGGCTTGGAGCCGGGCAATCGGCCGCAGGACTAATCAATCGCGGACCGGCCTTCAGGCTCAGCCACGCTGTCGCACCTCGCAAGAGCTGCACGGCGTGGCTTTTTTTATGGGCATATGTCACGGAGCCATCTGCCGTCAGTCGATCCATTCCATTCCAGCACGGCTTAGAAGAACATGCCACGTATCTCGTCGTGCAACGAGTGCAGCGGTCTCCCGGCTAGCCGCGCCAGATCCGGCGAGACGCTCGCCATATCCGATAAAGGCAGCAAGCGGTAAATATCGCTCACCAGCGCCGGATCGGTACGGTGAACAACGCGCCGTCCGGTAACGTCCGTCAGTGCGCGTGCAAGCTCCTCTAGCTTCCAGGCCCTTAAGGCCGTCAATTCATATACACGACCGGCGTGCCCTTCTTCCGGCAGGACAACGGCTGCCGCCGCCGCCAGGTCTTCCCGGGAAGCCGTATTGAATAGCCACTCTCCGGGAGGACTAAGCAGCACGCCGCTCGCGACCGCCTCTCGAACGCCGAGGAACTTGACGATATCGTTGTAATACGCATTTCGCAAAATCGTATACTGCAGCTTCGATCCGCGAATCAATTGTTCCGTCTCCAGATGAAGGCGATGCAGCGGCAGCCGCCCTTTCTCCGCGTACGCAATGCTCGTGTAAACGAGATGTCGTATTCCCACTCGCTGCGCAGCATCTATCGCCGCGGCATGCTGCCGAAGCCGAACGGCATCGTCGGCATGCGGGGAAGAGATGAGCAGCAGCTTTGCCGCTCCGCAGAACGCAGACGCCAACGATTCAGGGGCATCGTAGTCGCCGTATCGGACCTCCATTCCCTCTCTTTCCCATGCTTCAGCAGCCTCCGGCCTACGAACACTCAAAATGATTTGCTCCGCAGGCATTCGATACAGAAGCTGCCGTATAACCAATCTCCCCAAATTTCCTGTAGCACCCGTTATGACGATTTTCATGTTACACTCCCTCTCCTCATGAAAACTAGTTAAATATTTAACTATATACGTTAAAAAAATAGCGGCTTGCGCCGTGTTAAGTCTAAATTTATTAGCAGTTTTTACTCGCGCCTCGTCGCCGAACCTATGTCGTATCTACTATTGCGTTACTTGCATGCAAAAATAACAACCGCTGCCAAACCGGTCACCCCAGCCTTCTTGCATCAAGGCCGAAGATACGGCCCTCTTCCCGTGCTGCTCCGCATCACTCATGCCTTGATCGAACGCTTATGGCACGCTAGAAGCTCATCCATCGCTCGTCAGCTCCCAACAAGGACCGTCTCGGCCTCAAATTCCTTCACGCAGCTTTCCGACCAATGTCATCAACTGCTTTATTTCCTCTTCGCTCAGCTTGTTCATCTGCTCGGCGACGACCGCCCTATTGCCCGGCAATACGTCATGCAGCAGCTTCTCCCCTTCCGGCAGCAGCACGATCCTTCGCCTCCGCCCATCTTCGGGATCGCCTTGGGTCCGAATGTATCCAAGCTGCTCTAACGGACCTAGCAGCACGCTAATATTGGCTTTCGTCACACCGATCACGCCAGCCAATGCGGATGGCAGCATCGAGCCGCCGGCTTTGGCGATTTCGACAAGCAGCCGAATCCGCGCCCCGTTCAGCCCCTGGGTATGCCAATACTTCTCCGAAACGCCAATCAACGCCGCGGTGGTGTCTACCAAGGCGAAAAAAGCCTGCACCTCAAGCGGCTGCCGGGTTACATACGTTTGAATATCGTTCATCTTCCGCTTCCGCTCCATTTAGTTAAATACTTAACTACTATCAATGTAACGCACGCTCTTGTTCCTGTCAACTCGGAACTATTCCATCTTCTCCTCCAGGCCCCTGCCGTTTTTTCTGCCACTTAACTTACGTCCCCCTCAATCTAGCATGAGCTGCAAGAAGCATGAGCCATGACCTCCATAATCCCGAACGAACAGCACGCAATCTATGATACAATAGTAGGCACGATAAAAGAGTGCGAGGAGAGTTACAACATGAAGCTTGTATCCTGGAACGTGAACGGCCTGAGAGCATGCGTCAACAAAGGATTTCTCGACTATTTCAAGGAAAAGGGCGCCGATATGTTCTGCCTGCAAGAGACGAAGCTGCAGGAGGGGCAAATCGAGCTCGATTTGGGCGAAGAGTACGAGCAATACTGGAATTATGCCGAGAAAAAAGGATATTCCGGAACCGCCGTCTTCACCAAAGTAAAGCCGCTGTCGGTACGTTACGGCATGGAGGAAGATTCCGAACCCGAAGGCCGGATCATTACGCTGGAATTCGACTCCTTCTACCTCGTCACGGTATATACGCCGAACGCCAAGCGCGATTTGTCGAGACTGGAGTACAGAATGGAATGGGAGGATCGGTTTCGCAAATATTTGCTGGAACTGGACGCGAAGAAGCCGGTCGTCGTTTGCGGCGACTTGAACGTCGCCCACCAGGAGATCGATATCAAGAACGCGAAGTCCAACCGCGGCAACTCCGGGTTTACGGACGAGGAACGCGAGAAAATGACGGTGCTGCTGGAATCCGGCTTTATCGATACGTTCCGCCATTTCTACCCGGATCGCACCGATGCGTTCAGCTGGTGGTCGAACATGCCGAAGGTGCGGGAGCGGAACGTCGGCTGGCGTATCGACTATTTCCTCGCCTCTTCCAGACTAAGCGACCGGTTGGCCGGCGCCGAAATCGACAGTCATATCTTGGGGAGCGACCATTGCCCTGTCGTGTTAACCCTTGCGGACGAAAAGTCGGAATAGCTGCGAGTCCATTTTTGAGCTTATGAAACTGCAGTTGTTTTAACTTCTACTGTGAAGCGAGCTTTTCAACAAATAAGCATCGTGCCGTATACGGATCTATCCGGTTTACCGACATATATACCGTCGTACTTGCACGGATCTATCCGGTTTATCAACATAGATGTCACCGTACTGTGTACGGATCTATCAGCCCTATAACGAAAAAAGGACAGCTTCGCGGCTGTCCTTTTTTATTTCCATGTGATACGTTCGATCCGCTGTTTCATGACGAAGCCTTCGATGCCGCCTTCGGCCTGGCGATGACGACAAAACACGCCACAGCCACGAGCACTAACGCCGCCATCACGATCGCAAGCGGGATCATCGTTTGCTCGCCGCCGATGCCGACGAGGGGAGCAGCCGCGCTGCCAATGACAAACGACAGCATGCCGAGCATGGCCGAGGCGGTGCCTGCGTTTTGCCCTTGGCTTTGCAGCGCCAGCGACGTTGTTGTCGTGGAGATGATCCCTACACTCGAAACGACGAGGAAGAACGCTGGAATGACCGCGACCAGCCCCCACTGGAACAAGCCGGCGAGCAGCAGCAGCGCTCCCCCGCTGCAGGACATCGCAAGGCCCGAACCCAGCAGCTTGCGGTCGTTGACCCGTCCAGCCAGCCGTCCGGCAATCTGTCCGGCAATAATAATGCCCGCGCCGTTGAGGCCGAAGATCAAGCTGTACATGCGCGGCGAAACGCCGAACAACCCCTGCAGTACGAACGGCGAGCCGGAGATGTAGGCGAACATGGCCGCCATGATGAAGCCTTGAGTTAGCGCGTAGCCCATGAACATCGAATCCTTGACGAGCCTTCCGAACGTCGCGACCGTGTTGCGAATGCCGCCGCGGGAACGGCGCTGTACGGGCAGCGTTTCTTTCATTCCGAATACGACGCCAATCAGCATGATCGCCCCAATTACGCTCAGTAAGGTGAACACGCCCCGCCAAGACGTAAATTCCAGCACCTCGGCACCGACAATCGGCGCCAGGATCGGAGCCGCTCCGTTCACCAGCATAAGCAGCGCAAAAAATTTCGTCAGCTCGACACCCGAATACATATCGCGCACGCTCGCCCGCGAAATGACGATACCGGCCGCGCCGGCCAGCCCTTGAACAAACCGCAAGACGATAAATACCCAGATACTCGGGGAAAATACGCATAATAACGAGACGACGGCGTATAAAGCGACACCAACGATTAGCGGCACCCGCCGCCCGCGCACGTCGCTAATCGGCCCGGCAAGCAATTGGCCTAATGCCAACCCGAGCAAACACGCGGTGAGACTCAACTGCGTCACCGATGTCGTGGCATGCAGTTCGTCGGCTAGCGCAGGCAGCGCCGGTAAATACATATCCATGGATAGCGGCCCAAATGCCGCGAGCGAACCCAAGATGATAACCATCCACAACCGGCTCGTTCGAGGAGCCGGCTGGGCAATCGAATGTGATTCATGCATAAGTTTCGTTAATCCTTCCGTTTATTTGGTTTGCAATGCTGTACATTCTACCAAACGACTCTATCATCGGCAAGCCGGATCCCGTTGCATTTCGGAATAAATCATTTTCCCCGATTGTATTGATTTACCAAATTATATTAATTAATATAGTATGGACTCTATTAACGACAGAAGGAGAACTAGGATGAAAAAAAAGATGTTTACGTTTGTCATGGCGATTGCGCTTCTCGCCGGCAGCATTCCGGCCATGGCGGCCGCCCCGGCGAGCAAGTCCGTCGTCTGGTCAGGCAGCTACGAAGACAAAGATTGGATAGGGGTTAACGTCACGGCCATCGACGGCAAAACGAACCCGACGAAACGATTGTATCCAAGTGACGCCAGCAATATGACCGTTATCGGCGATTGGATTTATTTTTTGACCCAGGATCCGGACAGCGATGTTGTCGCGGGCAATATCGTTCGCATGAAGAAGGACGGCTCCGGCAAGCAAGAGCTGACGAAAGGAAACAAAGCTTCGCGTATCGTTTACGACGGGCAAACGCTTTATTACGGCGCTTATAACGATAATTATGAAAATGAGCTATGGACGATGAAGCTGGACGGCACAGGAGCCAAGCGCGTCTTGAAGCAAATGAAAAACTGGTCTTATACGATTTCCAAAGGCACGATGTTTTTCGTAGAGAACGGCGCCTTGTATCGTTCCAAGCTCGACGGAACAGGCAAAACCGTCATTTCCAAAGGCGATGTTGATCCCTATGAAGGCTACAAGCTGTTCGGCGACGTGCTGTACTACTCCGAGTTTTCCGGAAATACCTCCACGGGTTATCTTGTTGATGTGACCGGCAAAAACAAAGTAGCGATCCCAACCAAAGCGGCCATCCGCCCGGTTGCCTACATCAATTCCTGGTTTTATTACGAGGAGCAAACCTTCGCTAAAGACGGCAAGCCCGCCATGCTGACGCTTATGAAAATCAAGCGCGACGGCAAAACGAGAAAAGCCCTTGCCACGCTGGGCGAGTCGGACCGGTTCATCGGTCTGCTCGATTCTTCTTTCGTATACCGGGATGCAGCGAGCAGAATATATACCGTTACGGCAGAAGGCAAAATCGCTAAACCCGCTAAATAATTCACGGGTTTGATCGTTAACGTAGGAAAGACCGTTCCCAAGCATTCTCTTCGCGAAGGAACGGTCTTCTTGCATGGATTGACGTTGTTTGGAGAACAGCTATAGAATACAATGAGAAACGGTGTTACTTGGAGGTTTACAATTTGGATTTTATTATTCTGGATATTGAATTTAACGGCCGCAAATTTGCAAGCGAACTGCCGATGGAAGTGATCGAGATCGGAGCGGTTAGGCTGAACTCGTCCTTGCAGCCTGTCGACGAGTTTTCGTCACTCATCAAACCGGTATATTTTTCGAAGCTCAACAGCTTTATCAAGAAAAAAACAGGCATCCCCCAGGAAGACATCGACCAGGCGCACGGCTATCCGAAGGTCATCGCGGAATTCATCGATTGGCTGAAGCACAGTGAAGCTTTCCTGCTTGTTACATGGGGCGGCGAGGATTTAAAGCGGATCATTTTTGATGCCCGCATGCATAAGCTCGACGATACGTTCTGGATGAGCCTCGAATATTTCGATTTGCTGAAAGGCTTTTTGCGCTTCAAAAATTTAACGAACGACGTCAGCGTCGAAAGCGCGCTGCTCGATCTGCAGATTGCAACCGACATTTCGGCTCACCGCGCATTGGGTGACGCCCGATTGACTTCGGAAATTTTCCGGGCGATTTATCCCGAGCTGGATTTGGGGTTCCGGCAGCAGTTCAAAGATACGTATTCCAACAGCAGAGAGCGCAGGCTCGTCAAAAATGCGGTGCGTGCGATGTCGAGCCAGAAGCTCAGCTTGGAATGGGAGCCGTTCGCCGAGCAGTTTCTAGCCGGAAAAATCGATTTAACCGATGCCCGCAAAGCGGCTGAATTGCGGGAAATTTTCCAGACCGAGCGCTCGAAGCCGCGCCAGACTGCCCCGGGCGACGGGAAGACCGTATAGCATCCGCCGAAGTTCGGCATTCCAAACGCGCAGGTTCGCCTGACGCGTTTATTTGCCGTTCCGGCTCATAAGCGGCGGAGCGAGTATTCCCCATCCACGCGGCAAGCTGCGAAAAGAGCCCTATACCGCTATTCTAAGCGATGCAAGGCTCATAAAAGTTCTCTTTTCTTACGTAGTGCCGCGACGCGGCCAAGGGTCAGAGAGCAACGCAGCTTGAAGGCTTCGTTAGTAAACTAACGGAATGCTTTCAAGGCTTATACGAACGGTTGGATGCAGCGTATACGCTGCTCCCCGTCAACGGTCTGATGAACCCGAACACCCCTCCGTTACTCATCTCGTTTGACCCGTAGGCAGCTACGTTGAAGACTATTTATTGTCGTCCGAACTCTTGTCTTTCCCTTGCAGTTCAAGAAGGTACTCATCCAGACGGTCGAATCGGTCGTTCCATAAGCGGCGGAAGGAATCCAGCCACACATCCAGCTCCTGAAGCGGCTCAGCCTGCAGCTTATAGATCCTCCGGTTGGCAACCGGCTGCACCTGTACCAGCCCGGCATCGCTTAATACGCGCAGATGCTTGGAAGCTTGCGGCTGGTGAAGCTCCAGCCGATCGGCGATTTCCCCTACCGGCAATGGGCCGTCGCGCAGCAGCTCGACAATGTTCAATCGGTTCGGCTCAGCAAGAGCGCTAAAAGTTGTCGCATTCATAACTTGAATATATCTAACAAGGAATATTGTTGTCAAGGAACACGCCTCGAAACCTAAAGCGTCAGCTTGGCCTACTCGTATGCAAGGCTAATTTGCGGGAACCCGCGTAACGAACTTTTCCAATTTCCCGTCAAAAGGGAACTGCTTATTCGCGATGCGGTCCTGTAGATTCTTCAGCTCCTGCCTTGCTCTCCGTATCGTTTCTTCGGGATAGCCATACTTGATCGCATTGCTAGCGAATTCATCCTCGTCGACCACCTTCCATTCACCATCCCGGTACACGAGGTCCAGATCCAAATCAACAAACGTCACCACATTGCCGCTCTTTCGCGCAGGCTCGTTAATATTGCAATAATATTGCCGAATTTCCCCGCCGATAACATCCGCGCTCACGGTAAACCAGGAGTCGAACGAAAAAAACTCGATCGTCCAGTTGTCCACCGTGAACACGCTTTGCTTTGTATGGTGAAGCAGCTTCCTGCCTTTTTCGCTTAATACGAACACGTACGAGTCCGTAAGCTCCAATACGTTTGTGGTCCATTCATAATGTGGGCGATCGCCGTACTTCAGTGCCTTTACGGTTATGACCGTATCCATTAGCGCAAACCTCCTGCTGTTTCTAATGCTCCCTCTTCGCAAGCCTTATTTCCGCGCCCGAATGATAAATCGTCTTGCGTTGGTACGAATCCCCCGCTCACATCGATTTTCCGCAACGAACCGACGCAAAATCTCAAAATCTTGCGCATGCTGCCCGAATTCCGGAATGATCGGCGTGTGCTTCAGCAGGAAGATCAGGTCCTCCGCAGACCCATAATATTCGGTAACGTCAAATTCTTCCGTGAGAATGTTGCTGAAGCCTGCATCGGTTAAATCCCGGACGTATTTCCTCATCAGCTCACCGTCGTCATGGCCATAGCCTTGCCCTCTTCCGAACGCTTGCTTCAAATTTTCCTTATCCCGTTCAGCCACCTGCTGGGTCAGAAACGACCCACCATCCGCCAATACACGGGCCACTTCCCTTGCGTTGAACTCCGAGTGACGGCAAGAGACGATATCGAAAAAGCGCGCCGGAAAATCGAGCTGCTCCGCTTTCATTTGCACAAATCGTACGTTTTGCGCCCCGGATCGCTGTAAGTTTGCCTCAGCCGTCTCCATCATTCCCGAAGACTGGTCAATACCCACCAGTAGCAAAGCGGCTTCATGGATGGCGAGAATCGCTTCGCCGCCGCCCGTGCCGATGTCCAGCAGCAAATCGGAACGTTTGCATATTTTCGCAACTTCCCCGTATAGATTCGCGGCTGTTCCTTCCACCCGGCATTGCAATTTGCTGAAATCCCAGCCGTTCAGCCTCCCGACCCTGTCGTAGAAATCTTTATATTGTTGTTCGTTCATCGCTTCATATCACCTTTCAACAATGAGTTTGGATTGTTCGATTTCGTGGTATGCTGTCGATCGAAGGGCAGACTTCCCCCTTGATAGCCGGTACGCGTTTTTTATCCGGCCCGAATGCTAGCTACCTCGAACGAATCGGAACAACATCCATTTCACCCCACCTTGAAAGATGCTTTCATCGTAAGCGAATCCGGGTGGTAAGTAAACCCAAAAATCTGGCGAATCCGCCAAATCAACTATTGATTGATGCAAAGCAATTCCACAAGTTTTACTTGTTCGTAAACGTCGATTTCCTTATCGACCATCAATCGAAGCTCATAACCTTCCAATAAACTAATAAGCAAATTGACCACGATCCGTCCATCGATATCCGTACGGATTTGTCCCAGCTCCTGGCCTCTGCTAATAATTTTCAACATAAAGTCTACCCAAGCATGGTACTGTCCCGTCAACCATTCCCGAATGGTTGGATGTTTCTGAGACAAAACCACGGTTTGATAATAGGCGGATGCCCATGTCGCCCTGTCCGCTCCTCCCGTGCCTATGTTCACTTTGTGCATCAATTGTTTCAATACCGATTGAACATTGCATGCTTCATCCGCCAACTCTTTTAACGTATCTTCGACAATATGATCGTAATCACGGTTCAATCGAGTCCGTACGACCTCATACAGCAGTTCTTCTTTGTTTTTAAAATGAACATAAAACGAACCTTTTGTTTTTCCGGCCATTTTCATCATGTCATCTATACTCATCGCATCGAAACCTTTATCCGCGAGGAGCTGAAATCCGGCATCGACAATCTTCCTTTTTGTTTCTTCACCTGTAGTGTACTTCATGGAAATTCCCCCTTTCTTTCTATCGATAAGTTTTTCATGATTGACACGATAAAATATCCAGTTTAAAATCATACTAACCGGTTAGTATGATTTTCGCAATCTAGTCTCAATCCTTATTCACGTTTTGGATTTGGAGAAGCTCATTAAGCACAACCATCATTTCCTCTAACCGAACTCTGTCATCGACAAAATGCTGTAAATTAATGCCGTTGAAGAGGGCCATTGATGCCGTTGCCAACGTTCTTGCATCCAATGGACTCCCTATAATGCCTTCGTCCTTCATGACTTGAAAATAATGCTCAAGGAATTGCCGCCACTCTTCCATCTGCGAGATAAGCTTTTCCTTGACCTGTGGCAGTTCGCTCGAAGCCATACATCCTTGAATGAGCATGGAAGAGGATCCTTTTTCGTAAGCCTCGTCGAGCAGGCGCAAAGAGTATTGTTGAAAAACGCTCAATAAGTCACGGTCTCTCCGCTCAAGAGCTTTCTGCAAATCTTCAAAGTAAAAATCGATGCCTTCTTTGATGATCGTTAACAAGAACTCTTCTTTGCTGGCGAAATGAGCATAAAATCCTCCTTTCGAATAACCGGCGTGTTTGACGATTTGGTCAATGCTTGTATTGGAATAACCGCGGCGAGAGAATAGCTCGACGCCGGATTGAATCAACTTTTCGATCGTTTGTTTCGACATCTCCTGATGACTTCCCATACCCAATTTCCCCTTTAAATAATCCATATTTCCTATTGATTATAACATATTTTGCATTATATACTGTTCCCGTAAAATACCGACCAGTTGGTATTTAAATTATTCGACAAAAAACAGGAGGCTTGAAAAATGAAGAAAAAGAGTTGGATCATCGTTTTGTCTTTTGTACTTGTATTAACCTTTATGATTATTCCGGTGCAACAGTCTTTCGGCGCAGCCGAAGGAACCTCGAATGTAAACGGCCTGGCCGGAAGCAAACTGAACGGGCAGTTTCATCTTAGCCATATTGTCAAAATCTATGTCCCTTCCACAGTGAAAGGCAGCATTCCGATCACCGACGAAGCGCATGACAAATTCGTCGACGAAGCGTTAACGAAATTTTCAAGCTGGTTCGGCGGGGCTACCGTCGTCGATGGAACGGGAGCTTGGGTCGATGGCCAGAAAAAACTGATCAAAGAAAACGTGACGATCGTGTACGCTTTTGCGGAAAAATTGGATAAAGAATCCATCGATCAAGTTGTCGCTTATGCAAAACAAATGAAAGAGGATCTTGCGCAATCCGCGATATCGCTTGAAGTCGACGGAAGCATGTACTTTATCGAATAATCATGAAAAAATACGCTATATTCCTAACGGCAATCCTTCTCATCGTCCTCACGGGATGCGGTCGGTTAGACCTAGTCATCGGTGAAGACGGTTCGGGAGAAGGAAAGTACGCGGTCGAGATTACGGGCATGTTTTCAGCCCAGGAAGTAAAAGAGGAGATTGAGAAAGGGATCGCCAAGACGAACGAAAAGGCCGGCAAAGAAGTCATCCGACTCGATACATTCGAGGAGAAAGACGGAAAAGCAAATGCGACCGTCACATTCGACAGTATTTCCGCATTGAGCGGCGGGGACGACTCGCTGCTCGTGACGGTTAACGATTTGAAGCGGCTCGACCCCGAACTGTTGCAAAATTTGACCGACGTCAAAAAGAAGACCGCGATTTTACCGGAAGACATGAAGAAGATCGGGGATAAACCAGCCCTCTATTTAAATTTAGACGACGAGATGGAAATAACGGTTACGGTACCGGGTAACATATTGTACGCCGCCGGCGGAGCCGTTGCCGAGGACAATTCGCGAAAGCTCAAGCTTAACGATGATTCGGTCGTCGTCGTTTTCGAACCATCTTCGAATATGTCGTTCGCAGTTTGGATTGTCGCACTGTTGGTTGTCGCAGCCGTTCTATATTTCATGTATCGGACTGGATTGTTCAAGAGATTGCTGTCCGGCGGGAAAGGAGGCCGTGTACACAATGCGCAATAAGGGCGTGTGGATCGCTTTGTTATGTAGTTCCTTGCTCCTATCCGGTTGCAACGGCAGCGATGAGGATTACGACAAGCTTATGGCCGGCGCCGACAAGGCGATGCAAAACTTGGACGTCGATTCCGCCATTGCCCAGTACCGTCAAATCGCGGAGATGGATCCCGGAAAGCTGAAATACGGCGAAGGACGGATCGTCATCGTGGGCAAGCTCCTGAAGGATGCGGAAGATTTAAAAGAAAATTTGGATGACTTAAAATCGCGTTCGGACGCCGTTAAGCAAACTGTCGGCAATCTGGATTGGGAGAGAGCGGAGGCGGAACTGGTCGCCGAGGTGCACGGGAAATTAAACGACATTCATTCGAGTCTTCAGGAGTTCTCCGCAACAGCATTGTACAACGAGATCGAGGAGCTGCGAAGCAAATTCGCAACTAACGTCAAATCCCGAAAAATCGATCCGCTCATCGAAGATATCGAAGACAACATCGGCAAGCTTGAATTCGACAAGGCCGAAAGCAATGTAACGACGCTTCAGCAGTTCGGAAACGGCTTCTCCGAGCTTGTTGGGAATGCCGCAGAAGAATATACGAAGAAAATCGATGCGGAGAAAGCCAAATATATCGAACTTCCGATGAGTTACAACCAAAGGGACGTCGTTCTCCTGCAAAATGCCGCGGGCAAAATTACGTTCCTCGGCGAAGGGGTCCATCATAAGCAGCTGGCACTTTTCTATAAATATGACGGGGATCTGCGCTTTGCAGCCAAGGAAGTCCTTCCCAAGATTCAAGCCGTATTCAGCGATGGAAACTCCAATACCGGTGATCATATCACGTTTCGCCATTTTCCCGATTATGCCATTGGGTATCAGTACGTATCGGACGATCCGAGTAAGACTCTCGTCCGTCTCGATTACCGTTTTGGACTGCAGCGGGATGAAGCTTATAGGAAAGCTGACATAGGTCCGGCAGCAGAAACGAAGACGCTTAAAGAGATATTGGCTTTACCGGATAAAGAGCTCCAAACTTCTCTCAAAGCTGCGAACGGCAAGATGACCGTGGCGATCAGCAGCGTAAACGTGCAGCAAAATTCCGTTGTTATCCAAGGGAAACTGACGGCAAGCGAAGATATGAATCTGGAGACTTACGCATCTCTCTATGTGCCGGCCAACGATTTAGCTGAGCAAGATTTCATGAGGGAAGATCTGTTTGCCGGGATTGCCAAGGAATTTACGGCAAGATTCGATTTGGGCGGCGGCAGAATTGCGAATGACGCCAAATATTTGAAGTTCCACATCGCGGGAATCCCGTTCAATATCGATTTGGCTTCCGGGGAGGAATATAAACCGGGCCAAGAGTTGTTGATTCAGCAAGTCGTTATTCCGGGAGAAGATACGGTTGTATTTGAAAGGTACAATACATGGGACAATCAGTTGCTTGCGGATGCTTCAGGTCATATTTTTGCCAATGGAGTCAGCTTTGAGGGTGAAAACAGTGAGCCCCCCTCCTTCTCCGTAAACTTGAATCAAATATATAAGCGGTTCACTGCAAAAGTCGGAGTCGACAAGACGACCGTCGGAAATGAATTCGGGAGCAGTACAGTCAAAATCATGGGTGACGGGCAAATGCTGAAAAGCTTTGCTTATGGTCCAATGGCGCCTGCTACGATTGATCTGGATTTGGATATAAGCGGCGTCCGTACATTGCAGTTTGTCATGACCCAAACTCCAGATCGCTTCCATGATCCGCAGAGGATTATTATTGGCGACGGAGTTCTTGCGCAATAGGCTGCCAAACAGCAACCGCTCCCCGGCAATCTGCCGGGGAGCGGTCTTTTTCAAATCTGAACCAATAACAGAATAATCGACGATAAACAGAAACAAGTGCTGACCAAGCAAAGAAACAAGAGCGTTTGCTTATGGTTAAGTCCTGCGCGAAGCAGCCTATAATGCGCTTGACTGGCATCCGCCTGATAAATCGATTTGCCTTGCAGAAATCGCTTGAACACGACGAACAGGTTGTCGAAGATCGGGACGCCAAGCGCCAAAATCGGGATAAACAGCGACAATACGGTAGCCTGCTTGAAAGCCCCGTCCAAAGCGATGACGGCTAGAATAAAGCCCAGGAAGGTTGCTCCCGCGTCTCCCATAAATATTTTGGCCGGAGGTTTGTTGAAGCGCAAGTACGCCACCGTAACGCCAACCAAGATAATCGCCATGATCGCAGAAGCGGACTGCCCTTTAGCTAATGCCACAACGAAAAGCGTAACGGCAGAAATCGCGGTTAATCCGCCCGCCAGCCCGTCCAAGCCGTCCGTGAAATTAATGACGGTCGTCACGCCGAAGATCCAGAGGATCGTCAGAATGAACTGCAGCACAACCGGCAGATACACATATTCACCGGAGAACGGATTGTAAAATCCGGTAAACGCAATCCCCGACGCATAGACCAGTACCGCCGCTGACACTTGAACGATAAGCTTCGGCAGAGCAGGGAAATCTTTGCCTTTGGTTTTATACCAATCATCTAAAGTACCGATCGTGAGCAATAACACGCCGCCGGCGAATAAAGCACCGGTTTGCAGCGAGAAATCTCTTGTGACCAATAAGTAGGTAACGAAAAAACCGATAAAAATCGCGTAGCTCGCTGTAAGCGGTATCGGTTCCCGATGTAATTTGCGCTCGACATCTTGTCTGGGCTTGTCCACAAAATCGAGCCGGAAGGCAAGTCTTCCGAATGGAGGAATCAATAGATAAACGATCAAAAACGACACGACAAATGCAATTCCGTAAAGAATAACCTTCACCACCGTTTCTTTTCTCCCACAATATTATACATGCCCATCGGAATTATGTCGATTCCGGGAGAATCGTGCGGTTGCGATCAAGCCAGCAGTGAAACGTGAAACGTAAAAAAGACGGCCGTAGGCCGTCCGCGAGACTAGAACGAATGATAGACTTCCTTTCCACCTACTGTATTGCCTAGGCACGACTATGTCGAAAATCATTACAGGCAATTATAAACCCCGCATCGTCATGCCGATATAGTGATGCAGTCCTTCCTTCGCCCGTGCATCGCCGCTCCAAGCCCCCAGATTCCAAGCCATGAAACGAAGCCCTAGATAACGCGAAGCTACGCTATACAGCTCTTGAAACCGCGGTTTCGGAATTTCAAGGCCGAAAGAAGCCAGCATGTCGCGGTAGGGTTCGGCCTCCGTACAGCTGCCGCAACGGAGAGGGGCATCCAGATAAAGCGATCCGTATCGCGCTTCCTCCCAGTCGATGAACATGACGTCGCGATTATCATGAACAAGGACGTTGCCCGGATTCAGATCGTTATGGATCAAGGTACGCGAGGCTTCATCCGCGATGACGGTCTCCATCTCCTTCACGATGCGGCTAGACACCGCTTCGATCCTTGGGACATGCTCCCCGAACTCGTCCATGAACCGTTCATTTGCTTTGGCCGTTTCCCAAGCCGGCTTCCAGCGTTCATTGAGCATCCTTTCAACGTGCCGAATGTCCGCCCTCGGCAGCCATGCGAGCTGTTCCGCCTGCCCCCGGTTGGCGCTGTGCAAATAAGCCAGGGCTCGCATCTCTTTTTGCCGCAGACTGTCAAAGTCGAGATTATGATAATCGGTCTTATCATCTACGTCTTGGATACAAAGATAACCGCGGGATTCGGATTTTAAATCGTCCGTCACGCTGTAAGGGACGTTCGCCGACTGGGTCCATAGGCGCGACAAGACGCGCCTTTCCGTCAAGGTTGCTTGCTTGGAAACGAGCGATATGCTTCTCTCGCACTCCTCCTCTTGCAGCACAATGTGATGCCGGAGTAGTTCGACCGCCTGCATGCCCATGCCGATCGGCTTGCTCTCGACACGCAGTACGCGCCCTTCCGGCGAGATATAGCGTTTGACCGTTTCCTTAAGGAGGGTGTGCAATTCATGTTGCTCCATCGAATTTTTGTACATTCCTGTCTGTTACCGAACTCGTTTATTCGGCGCTTTGATTTTTGTTGTTGATTTCCGCCAGCATCGCGACGATCGTATCCTGCAGCTCCCATTCCTTCATCAAGCCGAAACGGCGCAGCTGCGCATCTTCTTGTTCGGTCAGATCCCGGCCGAGTCCAAGCTTGAACTGTTCGGCCATATCGCCGTATTTGTTGATGTCCTCGATCAGGCCGAGCACGTTGCCGTAAGGATCGCTGAACGTCAGGAACTTAAAGCCGTTATCGTCGTACATATGAATCTCTACACCGATGCTTTGCAGGTAGTCGCGTGTCGCCTCGATTTGCCGCGTTTTGAAGAAGAACCCGGATTCGTTGCGGAAACGTCCGAAATCTTTAATTTCCAGATCTCGTTCTTCTTTGAGAATAATGAGTCCGCCCTCCGGCAAATTCATAAAACACATGTCCACGCCCGGATCAGGCAGCCGGTCGCACAAAAATCCAAGATGTTCGATGTACCACTTCGCGGCTTCAATTACATTCGGCACCGGGAACTGAACAAATTCGAGCTGTAGCAACGGTTTCACTGGTTTCATGTTCATACCTCGCTTTGTTGATGGAATGGTTTAAAGAAATGTTTACCATATCTGTATTCTTCGAAGGAAAGCTCATCCCTTTTCCAAAAACGAGTTTGTTCAAAATTTTCTCCGTCCAAGCCAATCATTGACACCAATATTCCATTTAGGGTATATTCAAAACGCGAATGGACAGCTTTATCGAAATCCTAATTCGAGATCATATTACTCAGTTGATAAGAACATAGTAAGGAGGAATCGTGATGACAGAAACGAACGCAGCACTAGTCGGAAGCCGGGAAATCGTCATCACCCGCGTATTCAATGCGCCGCGGGAGCTTGTGTTTAAGGCATGGACCGAGCCCGAGCATTTGGCGAAATGGTGGGGGCCTCGCGGATTTACGAACACCACCCACAGTATCGACGTAAAGCCGGGTGGGGTATGGCAGTTCGACATGCACGGCCCCGACAGCACCAACTTTCCGAACAAAATTGTCTACAATGAGGTCGTTAAGCCGGAGCGTATTACTTATTCCCATGGCGGCGATGATGAGGAGGGGCAATTCCAGGTTACGGTGACGTTCGAAGAGCAAGGCGATAAGACGGCGCTTACGATGCGGACGCTGTTCCGATCGGAAGCGGAAAGGGACTATGTCGTCAAGGAATTCGGGGCCATCGAAGGCGGGAAATCGACGCTGGAACGCCTCGCCGAGCATCTGGACCAGATGTAGAATTTTCATCCCAAGAGGTCGCCGGAGCATCCGGAAGACCTCATTTATTTATATCGCTAAGCGAAGCCACTGCTACCTCTTCTCGCGAATAACCGTCCAGGGGTGGCCGAACGGATCGTGGAAATGCAAGAAGAAGGCGAAACCTTTATCCTCAATGTCCCGTACGTCGGCCCCGGCGGATGCGAGTTCATCCCGAAGCGCCTCGACGTTCCGTTTTGTTTTGAATATAAACGGAGCCATGCCATTCACGCCGCCGTCCCCCGCCGCCCCGCCGTGGACGATCAAATTCGGGCCGTTGTACAAGCTCAGCATAACTATTTCCCCGTTATATTCCATGACAAGTTTAAAGCCAAGGCAACGAATGTACCATTCCGCCGCGGCCTGAAGGTTTTCCCGAGCAACAACCATCTGAACGTCCTCGATGCACTCCAGAACCGGAAGGTCCTTCGCTTCCGCGGAAGCCTCAAGTTCCTTCACCGGCACCCAGCCCTGTTCGAGAAACAATGCCGACACCTCATCCGCGGACAAGGCGCGGGAATACATCCTCAGATCGTCGATTTTTCCGTGAAAATAAAAGCGCGGCTCGTCCGTCGATCTACTGCCGATATAAAGAGGCTCTCCCGCATCCGGACGCAATGTTCCTTGCTTCTCGTCGACAAGAACCCCATTGCGGTAAAGCTTGAACGAATGCTCCTCGTAAGTAACGGCGATGTGGTACCAGTATCCTTTTTGCAAAGGGTTGCCTGGGCTAAGATCCGGTTCCGCCAGGAAGCGATGAAAAGCGATCGTATCGTCCCAGGTGCACAGTTGGAACACGCGCCGCCAAAGCTGCCCGTCCTGGGAGACGATGGCGCCGTGCCAGCCCTCCAGCCTCGCTGCCGCATCGTAATAACACCAGACCGACAGCGTGAATGCATCCGGATTTAATTCCGGAGCCCGTTCCACCACGATATAATCGTCTTTCCCGTCAAAATAATACGCCCGTTCCGACCGTCCAAAGCGGTCCTCGCATAGCACCGCGCCGACAACCGTGCCGTGATGCCCGTTTCCGCTGCTGTCCCGGGCATTGCCGTGAAACAAGTATTCGGCGATCAGTCCGCTTCGCACATCGATCGTTTTGGGCGTTCTTCCAAACAACTCATCCACCGAAATGCCGAACACGTCGGATATAACCGGCAGCAGCGCCACGTCCGGACAAGACAGCTCATTCTCCCACTTGCTCACCGCCTGCGACGTCACGCCAAGACGGCTTGCCAACTGCTCTTGCGTCAATCCTTTTTGTTTGCGAAGCTGACCGATTCGGTCGCACAGCCCCTTGCTATAGTTCATGTTCATCCAGGCCTCCTGCCTTCTTAGGATGACTTCATTGTAGAACGAGCCGACGGCAAAAGGTATCACGCATTGGTGGAGCCGCGGGCGGGCGTATTCCAACCAACGGTTGACTTGGCGAGGGCGCCTGCTCGCCTGCCCTTAGCTTACGGGCATATCATAAATCATCCTTGCTTGGCCCCTGTCCAATCAACCCGTAAAAAAACATCTTCATAAGCGAATCGATGTATTTGGCGAAATGCTCCTGGTTCGAAGGCTCCCATAGACGAGCCAGCTCGTTTTTGTACATGGTGAAGTACAGCATTGCCTCTTCCTCCGTCCGGTCCGCGCTTATATACCCCACCTGCTTGCCAAGCGCGACATACTTCTTGAAGAAAGGCATGATCTTCCGCTCGCCGTAGCTTTCCATCATTTGCGACAAGGGTGCAATCTCGGATGACGGGGCACCCGAAAACTCATTCGCCAAAGTTTGGACGTTCCGGACCTCCAGCAGCATGATTTCCTTCGTTTTGTCGGGAAAGGACAGCTGCGATTCCAGCAGCGCCTCGTATTGCTCCAACTGCTCGTCCATCCAATGGGTCAGCGTTTCGGCATACAGCTGTTCCTTCGTTCCGAAGTAATTATAGATCGTAGCCGGAGAAACTTTTGCTTGCTCCGCAATTTCTTGAACACTAACTTTATGGAAGCCGAATTTGGCGAAAAGCTGGAAGGACGCATGAAAGATTTGCTCGATTTTTTGCTGTTTTCGTCGTTCAAAGCCGTTCACGTTCTCACTCATCGTAACCACCTCCTCTATAGTCTAGCCTATGTTTTAGAGTGAATCAACGATTCGAGTATAAAACTATTGAAATACCGGCTTCGTTATCGTTATAATTATTTATGTAGTGATTATCTAAATTTACTACATAACTATATAATATGAACAGGAGAGGAACAACGATGAAAACATTACGGATTCCATCATTTTTGCACGACGTGTTCGGAGAAAGACAATCAATCGGGGCGATTGTCGCCATCCTGCTGTTTGGCGGGCTGCTAACCGCCGCATTATGCTTGATCTTCCCTGAACTAACCGACCGGTTGCCCCTATGGCGCAGCGCTTTGGCTTTGCTGTTGATTTTTGATATTTTTTCCGGCTGCATCGCCAATTTTACGGCTTCGACCAGCAACTTTTACGCGGCTCGCCGGATTAATCGAATCGTATTCATCGCCATTCACGTCCATATCGTGCTTGTTGCGCTTTTGCTCGATACGAACCTCATGCACTCCCTTGTCGTATGGGCCTATACGATTGCCGGCGCATCGATCGTGAACGCAATGATCGGCAAACCTGCGCAACGTTTTGTTGCAGGCTTGTTATTATCCGCGGGTCTTGGATGTATGCCTCTACTGCCGGATATGCAGCCTTATATGCTGACGGTCAGCTTATTGTTCATGCTGAAAGTATTGTTCAGCTTCGCCGTCGACCATTATGGTCAAGCGAAAAACGGGAACAGGTGAGCCGTATGAGCGCAGCGTATAGCGTCAATAAGCTGGTCCCTTCGGACAAATCTGCCTTCGTAAATGTCATGAGCCGGGCGTTTGCTCGGGATCCTTTGTTCTTGCATGCATTCGGGAATTCGGAGGCGGATGAGAAAGCAAGGAGGCGTGCGGTTGCATTTGTCTCCTTTATGTTCGATAAGAGCCAAATGCTCGGTGAAGAAGTATGGGGTGTATTCGACAATGGGAGCCTGGCGGGCGCCTACATCGTCGAGACTCCGCACTCAGGCAGGTTGGGATTCGGGAGAGGATGGCGGCTTGCCGGAAAACTGCTCCCGTTGATGTGGAGGATTTCAGGGAGATCGCTGAATTTTCTTAACAACTATATGCGGGTAACCCGATCCGCAGCTCCCCCATGGAAGCATTATTACCTGATCATGATCGGCGTCGCCCCCGAGGCTCAGGGCAGAGGATTAGGGGCTGCCCTGCTTGGGCATCTACTGAATAAGGCCGACACGGATCCGTTCTCCCGGGGAGTTGCGTTGGATACCGAAAATCTTCATAATCTGCCGATGTATCGGAAGTTCGAATTCCATTTGAGCCAAATAGAGCATATCGGCGATTTACCCGTGTACTGCATGGCGTATTCCAAGCAGTAGCAGCTTATATTGTTACGCCGCCCGGTCCGATCGGAATCATGAGCCGATAGGAAAGCCGATTGCCGGGAACATATCGGTTGATTGCGCGGCCAAGCGGGATAAACCCGTAACGTTCCAGCATGCGCAATAGCCGGAAGCATTCGGTCGTGTCATCGGATGTACACTCCATGGAGGCGAACAGGGTCGGCCCCGCTTGTTCCATAACGGTTCCGGCGGGGAAACGGGCAGCCGCAGCCCGGGTCATTCGGAAGCCCACCTCGCCGACCATCCGGGTCCCTCGAGCCTCTTTCACGCGAACGTAACACTCCGCCATGGGACCGCATCCCCAACCTTCGACAATAGCCGCATCTTGAAGCATGCTTTCGGCAAACGGATCGTTGCGCCTTTCGACGGTGTGCTCGAACCAGACCATGACCGAAGGCTCGTCCCAATTGGTCAAATAAACTGTCGGCCCTGCGGACCTAAGCCCTCCCAAGTATTGAGAGGCCGAGCGCATAAGAGCAAGCCGGTTCTCCAGCTCCCGGTGCCACCCTTCCAGAAGCGCCGACTGTTCCGCCCGATCCGCATCCATAAACCGACGGATTTCTTTCAGATTTACCCCGGTCTGCCGAAGGGAATGGATCATCAGGGCAGGAGCAATTTGATCTTCCCCGTACATGCGATAGCCATTGTCGAGCCGGCAGCGCGGGTTAAGCAATTTTTTCCGATCGTAGAAACGCAAAGTCGTTGGAGGCAGCCCCGTACGCACGGAAAATTGTTGAACGGTCATATCCACGGCTTGATTTTTCTCCCCTTAGCTCAGTTCGTCATCATTAGAAAACCCACATATTGATACGGTTCCCGTCCGGGTCAATGACGTAATACGACGCCCAGCTCGACGGGTCGCCATGAATCTCCGAGGTCTTGACTCCAGAGGCCACAAAATGTTCGTGCGACCGTACGAAATTGTCCGACCCGCGTACAAGGAAATATAGACGTGCCGCCGGATTCGTTTCCCGGTAAGGCTCATTCTCGGAAATTTTCTCGAGCCACACCAGATTCACGCGACCATCGTATGAATGATCGGCTTGCAGCAACGCATATTCGTCAGGGGTTTCAAGCTCCGAAAGGCTCATCCCCATATGCTTGCCATACCATTGCACCGAACGGCCGATTTCCCGGACGCCTAAGCGAATCGCCGTCGAATCGAACGAAAGGATTCTGGAGTCCGGAAATTTCCCGTCCCATTCCGGATGTACAATTACCGTCAATCTTAGATTGCCACCAGCCTGGATATCGAATGTTTCGCGGCCGTCCGGAAGCGTCTTGCGGTCTCCGTAAACGATCCCATGCTTGTCGAAGTATTCAAGATTTTTTTCCAAGTCCGCGATGCGGAAGCATACCCTGCAATGCCCGTCGTAGCGGCGCACGGCATCGTCCTCTTGCTCCCAGGTCGTAAAGTTGGCATGCCCGCCTCCCGGCATGACAAAAGCAGCCCGTTTGGCACGATCGTTCAAGTTTTCATGCAGAAACCGCCATCCCATATGCTGTTTGAACCATGCGATCGCTTCCTCGTATTCCTCCCAGTGCAGCATCATGTCTCCACCGTCGAACTCAAATTTCATCTGTTCCACTTTTCCAGCCCCTATCGCTCAAAATCTACCAACGAGCTCAGTATAAAGGTTTCACTTAGTGTAATGTCAATCACGAATTGCCCATAAAGTGCCCATCACCTTCTGTACCCTACGATTCCGCATCCACATCACTTCAAAAGGCCTCCTATGCTTCAGGAAGCCTCTTTGGCGAATATTCATCAAGTTCCAGCTCAAGGTCAAGCGCATTCTCATGATGCAACCCCGACCTCCGATGGGGCCGAAGTTCAGTCGCGGGTCGCTTATGGCTTCATTCCTTCGTTGCTACAATAGGATCAAAATGGAAAATGATGAGGATGTGAACATGAAAATGAAAGTGCAACGAGGAAAAGCTATGAATTGGACCTTTGGCATCATGGCTGTTCTCGCCATCGCGGTCGGAGCGTATGCTTGGGCGATGTACGGGGCGCCTGACGGAATTCGGCAGCAGCCGCTCGTCACGGGCAAGGGCAGCTTGCCGAACATGTGGTACGGCATCCTATGGGCGCACGCCGTATCCTCCGGATTGGGGCTCGCGATCGGCTGGCTGCAGTTCGTCAAACGGCTCCGGCAGCGCATGCCGAACATTCATCGCTTGATCGGCTACATTTATGCGGCGATGATCGCCATCGGCGGCATCACCGGCTTGTTTTTGGCCTTCTACGCGAATGGCGGCTGGGTTGCGCGAATCGGCTTCGGCGCCTTGTCGGTGATGTGGCTATACACGCTGTGTCTCGGCATCAAAAGCATCGCCGTCGACCGCGATCCGAGCGAGCACGGCCGATGGATGATACGGAACTATGCGCTTTCATGCGCGGCCATTTCGCTGCGGCTGTATATTCCGCTGGCTGCGGTGCTCTTCGGGCTTTCCGACACGAACGATACGTTTCCGGTCATTGCGTGGATTGCGTGGCTGCCTAACCTATTGTTCGCGGAGATGCTTATCCACCGCAGAGCTGCAGTGAGGAGCAAACCGCGGGTACGTTAACCTCAGCGGTGCCGGAGGATGCCGCACTCCAATCAATTTATCGAGGCATGCCATAAGAAAAAAAAGCATGCAGGCTCCAAAAAGCCTGTCATGCGCTGTCTTCCTTCCAACTTTGCAGCTTATTCGAGCATCTGCCTTAACTCCTCCGTCATCTGTTCCACCAGTTCGGGTCTTCCGTGGAATTGTGCCGGCGTATTCTGAAAAAGCTGGATTCGCCATTCACCTTCCGCTTTATCCGCAACTATGGTGTGATGGGTGTTGACTTTAGGATTGAGCTCCGTTTGTCCGGGCGGCACCATGCCTGCAATGGCCCGCAGCATGGCGGCATCAGAGCCCAGAAAATAAACGCTTCTCAGTTTGCTTACGAATTTCGCCGTGGGGTGATGTTTAAAGATCGGTTCAAGGTGCGAAAAAATTTCCTCCCGCCCCATCGCCTGGCTGCCGTCGAAACCGATCATTTCGCCGTCCTCCGCGAATAAATCGGCCATCCCGCGTGCGTTGCGGTCATTCCATGCCGTGAGCAGCTGCCGATAAAGCGTTTGAACTTCATGGGATGCGGCATTTTCCATCATCAAAACCTCCAGTAATGTCCAACATACTCCATTGTTCCACGCCGGCAATGAATTATCCTGCCTTCCGAGTTATCCGAAATCGCTATCTTAATTGTTCAAATCAATCTACTGGTTGTAGTAAAACCCTTAGCAACTGTTCAAGCAGTTGCACCCCTTCTTGTTCGGCATCCATGGCCATTTGTAGTTGTTTGACGGCGGAGGAAACAACCTCGGGATCGTTAGGCGCCCCGCCTTGAGGAAACGGGAACAGCTCGCACAGCGGGGCTAACTGAGCCGCTGCCGTTTTGTATTTTTCCGAGGCGTCACCGGCGAGCTTGGCAGCTTCCGGTTCACCCGTTTCTTCCATCCAGCGTTGGACCTCTGCCAGAAAAGCGCTGGCATTTTCCTAGCATCATGGACGAGGTGGATATTGTAGGCGTTGCCTACAGGCTCGATTCCCCTTTTCTCGAAAGCTGCCATCCAGTGACGGTAAGCGTTAATTCCGCTAACGCACTTCGTATCGGGATTATAGTCCTCTCCTTTTCCGAGCATGCTCTTGACCGATTCGTAAGCGTCCTGTATCAACACTTGATCTTCAGGACCATCCGCCCGCTCCTCGTTCGCCACAATAAGTTGTTCGGAACGGCCGAATTTCTTCCTTTTGGTCAGCGCCGTATTTTTGACAATTCGTTTCAGCCAAGGGAGAAATAATTCGGAATTTTGCAATGTGTTCAAATGCAAATACACTTTCGTAAACGCCTCTTGCACGACATCTTCCGCTAGATATGCTTCTTGCGTAAGAGAGTAAGCCCAATGACGGGCCTTGCTCCAGTATTGCCGCATAAGCTCGTTATACGCTTCTGGATCACCGCCTTTTGCTTGTTCGATTAATTTCCCAACTTCACATTCTCCCTCGGCATCCTTCCGCTTCGTCCCGTCGTCGCTCATATAACTCTCCTTAAGAAGGTCTACAACTAAAGACTCCGCATGAGTAAATTACCTTACAAAAAATTTATCGGACCCTTCCTTCATGCCACACTCTCTCCAAAATGGCGGTGACGGTTTCTTCAGGCGACCATTCGGACGTATCCAGCCACATGCCGATTTCCGGCGTTTCATTGCGTAATACTTGGTCCAATGCTTCCACGGTCCAAGCTCCGTATCCCTTCTTCGAACGTTCGGCTTCCCTCACGGCTACGACGGAAGTATTCGGGCAGAGAACAACGATATAGAAGGGGCTGCTTCGGATGAACGACACAAAGTCACGCAGCATCCGGCCTATGACGACATCTTGTACGACAACCGTAAATCCGGCTTGAACATACGTATCCGCGGCTTGAGCAGCTAACCGATACCGGAGACGCAGCTGCTCGAGCACCTCTTGTTCCGCATTCGGGCCGACTTCTTTCCGGTCGTTTACGATCATCCGCCGAAAAGCGTCTCCCTGCAAGTGAACCGATTTCTCGAAGCGTTCGGCCAGCAGTTGGGCGACCGTCGATTTGCCGCTGGCCATTATTCCCGTGACTAAGATAACTCCCGGCTGCTTTATGGACATTGCTTGTCCCTCCATTCCGAAATGTTATACAAAAGGGCCGCTACAGGCAAAACCGCCTATCACAGCCCACTTTCTCCGCGACCGGCGCGGTCTTTTTGAACTCAACCTTGCTATTTATAAACTGCACTGAACAAGCTCCCTTTGAGCAAAGCTTATCAAGACTTTATGCGGTTCTTCCACTCGTTCACGACATCCTCGATCCCCGTTTCGATCGTCGGATATCGGTAGGTAAATCCGGCTTGCTTCAGTTTTTCGTTGGAGAAATTCGTATGGGACGTCGCATATTCCGTCAAAACAGGGCCCAGCAGCAACCGGCACAGCCAAGTCGGCACGTACCGCTTCTTATCCGGCGCTTGAAGCGCTTTCGCCGCAAGCGTCGTAATGTCGGCGCTGGGAAGCGTTTGGTCATCGACCAGAATATAGCTTTCACCAGGCTTGCCCGCTTCCAGCAAAAATAGGAATGCTCTGGCGCAATCTTCGACATGAATCGGTGAAAATAACGGGTTATGGCCCCTCAAGCCGATGACCGGCTTGTTCTTCGACAGCGGTTCGAGGAACAGCTGCGGGAACCAGGAATCCGCACCGTACACTTGGCCGGGAAAAGCCGTTACGATCGGCAGCCCTTTGCCGACATAACTCGGTAACACGTCGACGGAAGGCGCAATGTACGGCCCCCAACCTTTCGGCTGTGAACGGAACGTTTCCGTCGCCCGTTTCCCGACGCCTGCGTCGCCGAAATAACTGGTACCCGCAATGTAAACCAGCTTCTTCAGCCGTTTCGCATTGACGTTTTCCAGCAGCCGCACCGTCATGTCGTAATGCCCTTTCTGGTACGATTGGGCAACCTTCGTCGTCACCTTCTTCCCCCAAGTCGGCGGCGCGGCCAGATGAATGACATATTCCGCTTCCGCCAATTCCTGCTGCCAGTCGCCATCCGTCAGCAAATCGCCGACGACCGCTTTGGCGCCTTTGCGCTCGAGCTCCTTCGCCTTCGCCGCATCCCTTGTCAGCACCGTAACGGAATGACCTTCCCGAAGTGCGACGTCCACTGTTCTGCTTCCGATGTACCCTGTGCCGCCCGTAATAAAAATCGACAATGCCCGCGACCACCTTTTTTCTATGAATTGGCAACATTATACTATGGCGTTTTCCGGTTTCGTCAACCATTTTTCTCGACAGGTCCGAGCAATATTTTTTTCTATCGTATTTTAACCAGTTTTAAACTGGCTCTGTTATATTATTCGACATCGTTTGATACGGATATCTTGAATCTATTGTTATCTATTTAATTTCAGTTTATCGAATATATGTTCTTGTGTAAATGAGCAGCCCAATTTTCCGGGAAGATTAAAAAAGGCCGCGCCAGGATCTTCATCCCGCCACAGCCTCTATTGTTTGATGCGTTTGATGCGTTTGATGCGCTATACGAATCCGTTTTTACCAGCCAAAGTCCAGCGTCTTCCCTGTCTCCGCGAACGTTTTCACATTGCTCAGGATCATCGGCCAGCTTTGTTTCGTGTTTTCATAGGACGGATGATTTTCCGGCCACCGGTCGTTTACAAGCGTAAGCTTCGTGCAATTGCCCACCGTTTCCAGCGTGAGCGTAACTCTTGTTTCCAGCTCAGCGTGGTTCTCCCGGTAGGAAGGTCCCGGATGCTCCGTGTAGCTCATCAGCTTGTTTTCCTCGAAGGCAAGTACGGTTCCGTAGACGTGGACCGTGTCATCGCCATCGTTGCCAGGACCGACGTATTTATAAGGAGATCCGATTTCAAACGTCGATTCCAGGACGCTGCCGAAAAAAATCGCTCTCGTCCCCTCCGGCGAAACGAAAATTTGCCAAATATCCTCCGGTTTTGCGCCTACGTAAAGCTCGTATTTGAGATCATCCATATGCTATCCTCCGTGAATGGTATTGTTGGAACGGCCGCAACAGCAGCCTGCTTATCCCTATACTATAACAGCGGAACCGCGACGTATTGTAAAAACGCGACAAGAACTGAGGTTCGTTTCAATGTGCAGACGATAGGAGCCATAGACGAAGGTCGAATCCTCGATCCGAAACGTAACTTATGAGCCGGCAGCCACGCTCGTGTCTTACCATGAAAACGCAAAATTCGACAAAACCATGCGTAAACGTTTACATTTCGGCGAAAACTATCGAATTTCGATTCAAAACGATCGTTTTTAGAATTATCTGAATATTTACAATATTTAAACAATGAATTATAGTAAGAGTACGAACCACAACAAACTTCACCCGCTACACCGTAAGGAGGACAAGCCCAAACGAGGTCGTACATCGTAAAGTTTATATCTTTTCAATCCAACAAGCTACACCGGATTGAAATGCATATAAAAAGCTTCCGATCGAAGTCTTTCGATGAAGATACATTCGTATCTTACAGGGAGCTCTATACTCGGCGAAAGGGGATAGTCCAATGGACCAGGTTAGCGAAGCATGCCTACACTAAGAGGAAGGAGTAAACCATAGGCATGTGGGGACCCAGAGCGTACGAGGAAGAAATGAATGTGCCAACACGTCGAGATCAAAAAGGAGCTGCATTAGAAATCGGGTACATGTTCAGTGCATGTAGGCCGCACAACGCAAGCTGGCCGATAGGAGCGATCGAAGAAAATTGAATACGATTATGCAAGGATAGGGATTTCGGTTGTCACGGACAAGCGGAATCCCTATTAGCGTTTACACCGGTTATTCTCCAGCTACTCATTCTCGCGTGGCGGCAGCCGGTGAATCGTATGCCGGATCGTCCCCAGCTCGGGGCTCCGCATCTCGACGACATCGCCGATGCTGCATATGCGTGGATTCGCCGGCGTACCGGTCAGGATGACGTCGCCCGGACGGAGCGTCATCACATGCGAAATATGCGAGACGAGCCCATACGCCGAAAACAGCATCTCGGCCGTATTGTCCCGCTGGATCAATTCCCCGTTCACCCACATCTCCAGCGTAACGTTGCCCGGTTCCTCCACGTGTACGATTTCGCCGATCGGCGTCGTCTGGTCGAACATTTTGAACCGCCCCGATTCCCAATGATCGCTCGCGGTTATATCGTTGGCGATCGCATAGCCTGCAATATAAGCCGGCGCCTCGGCTTCGCTGACCCTATCGGCCGTTTTCCCGATCACGACCGCCATTTCCACCTCGCAAATAAACTCCGTGATTTGTTCGGACAAGTAGATACGGTCGGACACGATCAGGCTATCCGGAGACTTGAGCGACAAGGTCAATCGGTCTGTATGCTCGAGTCCTTTCTCCTTGCGGAACGCTTTGAAATTAGGTCCGGATGCGACTACTTTTCTCACTAGCGGCAATAAGTCTTGTATATTCATGGTTCATGATTCCTTTCGTTAGCGACTATTCCACAAAACTTTACCCTTAAGCGTTATCTTTATCCCCTTCGGAAAATCCCCATCCGGTTAACATCGCAACGATGTCGGCATGGCCTTTTCGCTTCGCCCAAGTCAGCGGCTGGGTCCAAGGTTCTTCGGCCGGAAGACGCGGATCGGCTCCCTTGTCCAGCAAAAAAAGCACCATGTCCGCTTTGCCATATTTCGCTGCCCATCCGAGCGGCGTCGTGCCGTATTCTTTGTCTACCGCATGAAGCCGGGCACCGAACTGCAGCAGCAGCTCCGCAAGCTCCATGTTGCCTTGATAGGCTGCTTTATGGAGATAGGTCACACCAAGCCAGTTGGCGTTGTTCGGGTCGGCCCCGGCCTCCAGCAGCAGGCGGACCATGTCCAGGCTGTAGTCGGCGGCATAGCCGATGTAGTTGTTGGCGTACCACGGGGCGTTCAAGTCGACGCCGCGGCGGATCAGCAGGCCCACGATATCCGTATGCCCATATCCTGCAGCCAGGCATAGCGGGCCGAAATCGCCGCCACTGTTCACCAATGCCGGATTCGCATGAATCATTTCGCCGACAAGATCGATTCTGCCCAAGCAGCAGGCGGAGTCCAGTTGAATGGAAGCGCCGTGCGCATAAAGCAGCTTCACCAACGCGTCGTGTTTGTTGCTCGTAGCTATGTACAACGGCGTTCCGCCGGCCTCTACCGTCGCATTCGGGTCGGTTCCATGCGCCAGCAGCATTCTCGCGCAATCCTCGTAGCCCCCGGCAACTGCCGCCCACAACGCGCTTCCGCCCGGAGCGTCCCTCTCTTCCGCGTTCGGGTCGGCGCCTCTTTCGAGCAGAAGCCTAACCGTGGCGACATGCCCATATTTGGCTGCATAGCCCAAAGGCCTTCTGTCCACGGAGTTGCGCATATTCACCAGCGACGGATCGTCTTGCAGCAAAGTAGCGACACGATCGGCATCACCTACGGCTGCGGCGGTCCAAATATCATAGGCGGCACCGCGGGCGACAAGGTATCCGAGCAAGAACCATGCATTGCGCAAGGCATGCCGGTCCAAGTCCCGGTTCGCGCGATACCAGTAATCGCCGTGGATGGCCAAATACGCGGGTGTTGCTCCATCCGCCCGCTGCGCGTGAATATCCGCGCCGCGGCGAAGCAGCTCGTCGATGAGCGCGATCTGCCGGGTCAGGACCGCCCAGTGGAGCGGCGTATTGCCGCGTTCGTCGCCGGCATGGACGAGCTCCGGAGCGTCCTCCAGCTTTCGCAGCGCATCGTTAGTTCGGCCCTCTCGGATCAACCGGGCAATCTCGCTTCCAGCCGGCGAAACTTGATAATTCCGCGCGAGATGCAGCTCCAACAGGTGCGCGATTTCTTCGTAACCCCGGTCGCGGGCCTTCGTCAGCGGATCATCCTGCCATCCGAGCGTCCTCGCGGTCGCATCCGCTCCGTGCGCAAGCAGCAGCTTGACCGTATCGGCATGCCTTAACCGAACCGCAAAATGCAAGGGCGTGAAATATCCCCACGCACAGTCGGCAAGCCCCGGCTCCTTGCGCAGCAGCTCTTCCAGAGCCGCATTGTCGCCAAGGATCGTGCAAGCGAACACTTTTCGCTTGCTCCCCTCGATAGCGGTCAGATCCATATCTTCGAACACCGCATTCGGTTCCATATCCGGCCCTCCCGTTCTTCGCTTGAAGCAAGAATATCCTATTCTTCCGAAGCCAATCCGGTCGTATTCGTTCTCCGTTTCGCCGAGGCCTCGTTAGCGAATCATCATCTTACTATGATTTTATCATATCGATGACGATATCCGACATCACCATGCCAGATTGCAATTCCCCCCCAGTTGCTCCCCTTTGCTTACCAATTGTCCTGCTCCCCTATCGTCCTCTTATTGCATGCAAAAGGCCGTGATCAGCCTGCCTTTCGGCAAACCATCACAGCCCATTCGGAGGCAGACGCGGCCTCTTTTCTTTTCGCGAAAACAATAGTCCTTCTAGCGCTGTTATAGCCCTAGCTATTGCCCACTAGTCCTCCCGTACCTCCAGCGTCCACTGATGGGTCGGATAACGGGAGTTGTGTTTCGTGATCAGATCGACCATCGTTTTGGCTTCGTCCGGCAGCGTGCTTTGGAATGTCTCCCATCCTTTCACAACGATGCGCCTTTGGCTAATCGTACGGCAAGATAACAAAATTTCCTCGAAAGATTCCCAATCGTGGTGGTACGAGCTTTTGAGATACAGCCGATTTTTGATCAGTTGATGCAATTGCTCGGACGATTGAACGCCACGAAGATTCAGGACCGCTTCCTCGTCCCGCTGCCACATGGCAATCACATTGCCGTCCGGGTCGGTGAAATCAAATGACCTACAATACCAATTGATTTCTCCCAGCACATTAACGCCATTTTCTTTCATGATCCGGTAAGTTTCCGCCAGATCGGGGGTATCCAGCACGAATAGAGGCTGCTTCGACGGCTCCGGGTCAGGGTGCGGCCACAACCCCAAATTAATCGACCCGCAATTCGGCCCTTCCTGATCAAAATCGATACCCAAATGGTCCAAGTACCATTTTTTCGATTTAGCTACATCCCTCACATGAATGAACACGCAGACAACTCCGCTTACGACAGGCTTTTCTTGCTTTAACACCAGGTTCTCGATTTCCGTGTCCCCTTGAACGGCCGCCTCAACCAGCTGTTTATCCGATTCCATGGCATCCCCCTTCCAACGGCCCCATAACAATCTAAAAAGCTAATTCGACGTCATGATTGTAAGTCCTTTATATGAACCATGGTCAAAAACCAAGGAAAATCGAATATACCAGGCAACCTTTTCGCATATCGGTCGGATTTGCCGATTTTCGAGCCGTCGTGGAACGTTCCGGACTTTTGAAACATGGTACAATACGTAACGACTCGCTTTGACCGTGCAGATTATGAATGGATGTGACATGATGGAACCCTGGAAACGAAATTTGTATGTGCTGTGGCTGGGCGTTTTTTTCTGCAGCTCGGCGTTTTCGATGTCGGTGCCTTTCCTTTCGCTGTTTATTAGCAGCGATCTTCATGTGAATTCGAATTTATCGTTTTGGTCCGGACTCTCTTTTGGCATCACGTTCCTCGCGAGCGCCTTGATCGCCCCATTCTGGGGCTCCTTGTCGGACAAGTATGGCCGCAAGCCGATGCTGCTCCGGTCGGGGTTCGCCTTGTGCTTCATCTATGTGCTGACCTCGCTCGTGCAGAACCCGTATGAACTTATCGCCGTGCGTATATTATCCGGCCTGCTCGCCGGTTACGTCCCCGCCGCGATCGCGCTTGTCGGCACGAATACGCCGGAAAATAAAGTCGGCCACGCGCTTGGCATTATGGCAACCGCCAGTGCGGCGGGCAGCATTATCGGGCCGATGGTCGGCGGGGTCGTCAGCCGGTATCTCGGCTATCGGGACACCTTCCTGCTGTCCGGTGCCGTCGTGCTGATCGCAGCGTTGATCGCCTGGATCGGCATCAAGGAAGAGAAGTTCGACAAGAGCCGCGTGCGCTCCCATGTGGTTAACGACCTTAAAGAAGCGGCGGCGAATCGTCCCTTGCGCCGTCAGCTGTTCACCGTGCTCGTCATCAGCGCCTCCGTCATGCTGCTGGAGCCGCTGCTGACGATCTACGTGCTCGATATGGGCGTCTCCCACGGCGATGCGTCGCTGAGCTCGGGCATTATTTTCTCCGCCGTCGGCATCGCAACCGTGCTTGCAGCCCCGCGGTGGGGTAAAATCGGCCAGCGTATCGGGTACCGCAAAACGCTCATGATCGGGCTGCTGGGCGGCGGAATCGGCAACCTGCTGCAAATTTTATTCCATCAGGTCGCCCTCTTCGGCGTGCTGCGCTTCGTATACGGGCTGTTCTTTGCGGCGGTATATCCTTCGCTTAACGCGCTGATCGTCAAAGCGACGACGCCCGAGTTTCGCGGCAGGGCCTTCAGCCTGAACCAGTCCGCCAATCAGCTCGGCACGATGATGGGGCCGATTGCCGGCGGGGCGCTGGGTGGCTGGGTGCCGATCCCCTTCGTCTTCGCGCTGAACGGGCTGCTGCTCATCATCACGGCCGGCACGCTGAAGCTCCAGGACCGCAAAGACGCTAAGGCAATGAAAGATATAAGTGCTTAAACATTAACGCTATCAATAAAAGGACTATGGCGACTTGTTATCCGGCAGTCGTCGTAGCCCTTATATCGTGTTCCGCGGTTGTTTGCAGCCGCTCACATTTTATACTACGCCAAGCGGTTGGTAATGAAGTTGCATACTCCCGGAACGAAGCACATTTGATTTAAGAAGTTTCATGTTCACTCGATCCTGAATGTCCTTGAACAAAGGCTTGCCGCTGCCTAAGACAATGGGTACAACGGTAATATGATATTCGTCAATGAGTCCTGCTTTCAATAAATAAGAAGCGAGGTCGGCACTTCCCAATATCGCCAGGTCTTTACCCGGCTGATGCTTAAGATGTACAATTTCTTCAACAACATTTTCTTTTACCAGCCTGGTATTTTGCCAATCTACTTCCTCTAATGTTTTTGTAAAAACAATCTTAGGCAACGTATTCATCATGTCGGCAATGCCGCCAGTTGCCGTCGGCCAATAGCTTCTCATAAGCTGGTAAGTAACTCTTCCGAATAACAGCGTGTCTACGGAGTCAAGAAACTCTTTGGCATATTCGCCATATTCGTCGTCCGCGCGATGCCAATCAATTTCTCCGTCAGGACCTGCAAAGAAACCGTCAAGCGAAACTATTTCTTGAACAATCAGCTTTTTCACTTTTTTCACCTGCTTAATATAAAATAAGGATATTTTGATTATAGATCAAACTGAATCATCTGGTTTCTTTTCGACTGCTGTCTCTTCCTCACCCGCAAAAGAAAGGCCGCAACATGATTGTTGCAGCCTGTTGGCTATGCGTCATTATTTTTTAACAACCGCCACCCACAACTCGTTTTTATTTTCTTCCGGCGGCAAATAACATTCAATAGCGGGTAAATATGCGAGATCATAGGCTGAGGTCGGAACCCATTCAGTATACAACCGTTTCCATAGCTCCCCGATGCCTTCCGGCCCGCCCTCTGCTTCGAATACGGCCCAAGTCGCTTCCGTGAAGTCCCTTTTGACCATTCCTTCCGGCGGCGAATGCTCCGACACAATGGACATCACGTAATGGAACTCTTCATTTCTGCCATGATCGCCGTCCGCACATACACCCAAAATCCCTCTGATGTTGTGGTCGGATTTCCGCATGTCCCATAGCTTCTCGAAAAGTCCTTCATTCATGGCATCGGCCCACAAGCGAGGAACAGTAGCGGAGGCACCGGTCGTGCGAACCCGTTCTTGCACGCCCACAACGGAAAATCCTTTTAATTGTTCGATCCTGTAATTCATTTCCGCAACTCCTTTGATTGAGATTTGGAAGGACATGCGTGAATAGGCCTTGAGCTTTGTACCGGCGTTCCGTGCGGCGGTCGGCGTCGTGCCGTGCAAATTTTGAAACGCGCGGGTGAACGATTCCGGCGAATCGTATCCATATTTGAGCGCGAGATCAATCACTTTGATATCGCTGTTTTGCAGTTCAAAAGCCGCTAACGTCAATCGCCGCCGTCTCACATATTCCGATAAGGAAACATCCGTAATAAACGAGAACATGCGTTGAAAATGGTACACCGAGCAGCACGCGGCTTTTGCCGCCTCTTCGTAATCAACATCGCCTGCCAAATGATCTTCAATGTAGCCGATTGCCCGGTTCATTCTTTCGACCCAATCCATTCGCGATCATCCTTTCCAAATTCAATATAGATCAATGGGAATCCCGGATCCGTGCATTCCATGCACAATAATGCAAGGTCGCCCGATCATCCGCACAAAAAAAGAGCCGTGCGCGAACACGACTCCCGATGGCAAAAACCCGCGTCCAGCGCGGCATTAGTTTAGGCACCGTATGATTTCGTTACCGTTTGATTTGACTCGCCAACTCGGAAATTTTTTTGCTCCTCAGGAACTGCTCCATCTGCCGTTCCGCGTCTATCACAACTTGCTGGATCAGACATTCGCTGCCATGATTGAAGCTGCATTCAAACAGGGAGGCGGTGCCTTCGATCGCATGAATGACATCCAGGAAGGAGATATCGTCTTGATTGCGCTTGAGCCGGTATCCGCCATTCGCGCCCGATACGGAGTGGATTAACCCTGCTTTGACCAATTTGGTCAGCATTTTGGATAGATAGGTTTGAGAAACGCCGAGTTTCTCGGCCAAAAACTGGACGCTCACCGGTTTGTCCGGCGCTTCGGTCACCAAAAAAAGCATTGCATGGAGCGCATAGTCGGTTGCTTGCGAAAATTTCATGGCACACCTCTATTGTGGACTTTGATTATCCATAATAAAGTCGAATCGGCAAAAAAGCAAGTAAAGGTGCGCTATTTTTTTTTGTCGGCTATGAATTGTTTCAATTCCTCGATACGTACCGCTCCGTTTAGCTTGTCGATCGGTTCACCATTTTTGAACAGAATGGTCGTCGGAATGCTCAGAATTCCAAAATGGGCGGCAGTGCCGGTATATTCATCTACGTTTACTTTGAGGACCCTCACTTCATTGCTATATTCCCGGTCAAATGCTTCCAGTACGGAACCGAACATGCGGCACGGCCCGCACCATGGCGCCCAAAAATTGACTAACGTAAACCCTTCGCTCAGCAAATCCTGTTTAAAGGTGGAATCTGTCGTATGGCAAATGGTCATGTAACTCTCCTCCAATTCGTCTTCTGTTTTCATATAAAATGGATTGTTCGTCTTGCTTAGGAAAAACCGACGGGTATTTCATCACCTCCTCGCAAGCAATTCGCCTAAAATTTGGATAATCACGTTTTTCATTCATTTTGGGGATTTTGAAGACCCTCTATATCCACGATTAAAGCAAAACAACTCGAAACCCGTGATTGTTAAGCACTTGCAATGGGCATCCATGGTTGGTATAAGCACGTTAACATTTTTTTGATTATATCGTGGATATTTATTGTCTATAATATCCCTGTATTTAAATGATGTCAAGTATCGCATTGTTCTGGCTTAAGTGATTAATTGTTTGACAATCGCTACCCCGGTTACAAAAAGGGCTGCAACATTTCGCCATTCGGCAATCTGTCACAGCCCTCCAACCCCCGCCCTCGAAACCTTACCGGATCGCTTTGCCGAAAGAACGGTTGCGCCAGCAATAGATCGCTTCAAAAATCCCGAATACGCCTACGACCGCAGCGACCAGAACGACCGCCCATATGCCGAAAACGGTCATCATCGACGTAGTGCCCTGATCCTCCAGCAGAAGTATACTGCCGACGACCCAAAGGAAGTCGAGCACGGCAATAAACAGCACGGCTCCTGGAGAAACAATGCTTCTGGATGCGGTCCAAACGAGGAATGCGACGACCGCGAGCAGGAAAATCCCCGTTTCGACCAAAGCTGATCTGCTGCCCAGTCCCGTCCATTCGGCGACGTAACCGGAAAGGAACAGCAGCAGCAGACCGCATGCCCCTGACGATACGGCATTCGTCAGCAGAACTTTGCGTATGAAAGTTTCTCCTGCCGGCTTGAGTGCTTCATTGGGTTTCATTTTTTGAACACCTCTCTCGTTGGGCTCAAGCTTGATTGCCCCCTTGAACGGCCTTCACCTGCGATAAGATGACCCCCAAATGAAGCGCTTCGTGGATGAACGCGAAGTTAAACAGCTCGCCCGTCGTCTCGAACTTCAGCGGCCCCATTTCGAACGGCGTGTTCAACGGCATGTTCAACGCCTCCGGATCTACCTGGGACAGTTCGTCAAGCTGAGCGGATAAGTATTGAATCAGCTCTCCCTTCGACGGAGGCGCGGCGGTCCAATCCGCCGGTTTCGTTCCGGTCATGAATAAGCCGGCATAGCTTTCCGGCAGCTTCGTATTCAACGCCGGGCCTGCGGAGAGAAACCAATTCAACATCGTAACGATATGACCGGCGTTCCAACGAATCGTATTGTTGAATCCTGCAGGCATCGTATCGTAAATTTCTTCCGGAATCGCATGTATCGATCCGATCACCAATTGACGTGCTGCTTGTGCGGTTTGAATGCTGGCTTGAGACATTTTACATTCCTCCTAATGGTTAATTGCGTCCTGACAACACCGAGATTAGCCCGCAAACGACTGCCAAAACCATGCTTTTCACTGCCGAATGGTGCCAGTCTTGCGTTTTTTTCGGGCAATTCAGCTCAGTTTCAAAAAAACAGCGGATGCCTCCCGCATAATCGCCAGGAAACAACCGCCATTTCGTGTGATCGTTATTGCGCCTTGCTAAGGGCATTTTTCTCTTTCAGACTTGTCGCGATAAGACGCGCGCCGGCATTCTGCCAATTGTAGCAGGTACGTTCGGGAACATAGGTACGGAACCACTCCAAGGCATCTTTCGAAGGGGCGTCCAATTGATCATCCGAATAACGTACGCTGTATGGCTTAATGCCAACCACGTAAGGGAAATGCAAGGCATTGTAAAATTTCCATTCGTCCGTCGTGCCGAACGGTTCCTCTTGGCGCGGCTTCATTTGCCTAATATTTTCGATCAGCAGAGACTTCAGCTCGTTGGCACGTTCCAGCAAGCCATCGGCCGCGCTGCGCTGCCGAAGCCTCTCGTCAATAAACTTAAATTGCGTGAGCGGACTGGACGCCAACCGCTCCAGGTTGCCCAAGTTGCTAAGCGCGCGCCGAATATGGCGGTAAAGCTCCTCGTCGTCCATTTCCTCCGGCTTCGATTCTTCATCGATCCGAACTTGTACGCTTTCGACCAAACGCAGCTTGGATCGTTCCGTGCGCAGCTTCGGGAACATCATCAAAGCGATGCTGTCTAGCAGTGCCCGAATCGGATACACGAACACCTGGAACGCAATGGACACCATTACGCTGACCATCAATAACGATAGCGTCGTCAAATCGAAGCCCGTGCCCGTTCCAAGCCAAATAACAAGCGCGACCTGCCCGGAAAAGATAAGCGTAAAAAAGACCGAGTAATCGAACGACCGAAACAAATCGGGCAGCCAGGACTCCCCTTGCTCCCTAATTTCCTTGATCACCGTGTATACCCCGAACAGCAGCATTCCGGCACCGTTTGCCATAAGCATCCATTTATTCGAAACGTCACCCGGGACCAAAAGGTTCAAGGCCGTCATGCAAACAAATACAAGAAGCGGCGCATAACGGAAGACATAGAAGGCAATCGGCCGCTTCGTCTCATCGGATACAGCCCCCCATAAGGAAAGCGCAGTAAACAGGAATAGAAGCATATAAACCGTGGCTTTGTATGAAATGCCGTACATGTCCGGATTCGTGACGATGGCGAGCCAAATCGCGCTTCCGAGTGCCAATACCGTTACCCCATACTTCCATAACGGCCATAATAGGTTGCGTTTGGGCTCCGATTCGGAGGATGCCGATAGTACGGCGCCTTGCCACAAAACCAAAGGCAGATAACTGCAGATGTCACGCACCTTGCCAAGCGCCGTCTCAATAGGAAGCTCGGCTCCTTGGCTATAAGGCTGCAAGACGGCCGCCCCGAAACCGAGCGAGCACACCAATGCGCCTAAACCGCCGAGCACTAGCCGAACGTTCCTGGCATCCCGATTCACCATATATAAGCCGAACCAGAACATAAGTCCGAAATAAATGAGCTGCATAAAAATCAAGCCGATTGTTCTCCATTTCCCGAGACCGTCCAACAGGTTCTCGTTTGCAGGCTACCTTCATATTAACATAGGCAGGTAATTAATGGGGCTTATCGTTATCGATTGTACGAGTTTTTAACCATATGTATATTCCGCGTTGACATTTACGTAGCGTTAAGCCTTATTCTAATTCCTAAAGGGGGAATCCAAAGTGGTTGATCATAGCACGATTATGGAGTCGGGAATATGTATTGAATGCGGGGCTAAGGGGATAGATGGATTTTCTTGCTTCGAACTATTCGGTTTCCCCCTTGTTTGGGAGCACCATGATCCGGAGTTATATGCTTTGCATTTTTGGCTTGTTTCCTGTTATATGATCCAACATCCTTCAAATTATACGGAGGAAGGCTACCGCTATTTGGTTCAATTATTTAAAGAAGCTTATGATCATAATTGGGACAATTCGTATATTCTTAAGAGAAATCGAGAGTTAATAACCAAAGTAGATAAAATAACAAATCCCACCCCAAATCAGGACAGGAAACGAAAACTTAAATGTTGGTCAATGACAATTGAAGACATTTACGCAGGCGGCGAAAAAAATGCGATCGCCAACATTATGAAATGGAAAGAACGGATAAGAAGCGAACTGCAATAAATCGGCCAACAAAAGGCCAAGTGCTTAAACTCAAAAGTATAGGAGGCAATATAGATGGGAAAACAATACTCATCATCTTCATACCAAAGGATGGCGAATCTCTACCATGACAACGGAGAATATGGCCCGTCACCTTGAACAAAATCAGGTGAATCACAAAGGATCAACTCTCGCCCTATACGCGCTCACACTCGGGGCATTTGCTATCGGGATGACGGAATTCATCATTATGGGGTTGCTCTCCGAAGTGGCGACCAGTCTGAACGTTTCTATCCCCATGGCTGGCTTCCTTATTACGGGGTATGCTTTGGGCGTTGCGATCGGCGCTCCCTTCATCACAATGGCGACCCATAAAATGCCGCGTAAAGCACTTTTATTATTGCTCATGATTTTATTTATCGCGGGAAATGCGCTTGCCGCTCTCGCACCGAATTATTCGGTTTTGATGCTGGCTCGCATCTTGGCTGCACTTACCCACGGATCGTTCTTCGGGGTCGGCTCGGTCATTGCCGCGGAGCTGGTTCCCAAGGAAAAGCGCGCAGGTGCCATCGCCATCATGTTTACAGGACTAACGCTGGCTAATATTTTGGGAGTGCCGTTTGGAACGTTTCTGGGACAAGCGTACGGCTGGCGCTCCACCTTTTGGGCGATCACGATGATTGGAATCATCGCGCTGCTCGGGATTCTCATACTCGTCCCGAAGGTCGCGAGCGCAGCATCCAGTCTGCGGACAGAGCTCGGGGTGCTCAAACGCCCGGCGGTTCATATCGCGCTGTTAATGACCATATTCGGGTTTGGCGGCGTATTTACAGCTTTTACGTACATCTCGCCAATCCTGGTGGATATCACGGGCTTCTCTCCTGGCTCTGTTTCATACATCCTTGTCCTATTCGGCTTGGGGATTACCATCGGTAATATTTACGGAGGAAAATTGGCGGACCGCAGCTTATTCCCCTCCCTGCTCGGAATCCTTGTCGCGCTGGCGATCGTACTCGCCGTATTTAGTTTCACCGATCAAAATAAGATCCTCACCTTGATCACCGTATTCGCATTGGGGGTCGCAGCATTTGGCACCGTCCCGGGTCTGCAGCTGCACATGCTGAACACAGCCAAGGAAGCCCCTACACTCGCCTCGACATTGAACATCGCGGCCTTTAATCTGGGCAATGCGCTTGGCGCCTATATCGGGGGGATTGTCATTGATACGGGTTTTGCAGGAGGGCTTCCTGCCGTACCTTGGGTCGCTTCACTCGTGACAGTCATCGGAATTTTGTTTACGATAGGAGGAGCGCAACACCGGAAACGTCTCAGACAAAGATAAACGGCTGGCGCCGTCCTAATTGGCGCATGGCGATTTTAGAACCGCCGAAATGGCTTCACTTTTGAGCATCAAGAATAAACATCGATGCATATGGTTCGACGAAAAAAAACCAATCGGCACGTTGTGTCCGGCTGGTTTTTTTTCTTGTCATTTTGCGTTATTGTGGATTCGTTGTTAATCCGGAATGACCCTCTTGGCAAACAAATAATTTTGGTACCAATATTCCCCTTCCTTCTCGTCATGATGAATATTGCTGACGACTACCCCGATTCCGGGTTCATACGTATGAAGAATTTTGCCGTCGCCCATATAAATGCCGACGTGCCGTACTTTGTTCAATCCTGTTTCGTTCGGGAAATCTTCATCGGAAAAAAACATCAGATCCCCCTTGCGCAAATTGATAAACGGAACTTCGATGCCTTGCAGGGCCTGCTCTCGCGCGTTATATCCTAACGCAATGCCATGTTTATTGTAGAGGAACTGGACGTAAGAGGAGCAATCGAACGTTTTGTCGTTGAACCGCTCTGCTCCGTATACATAGTCGGTTCCCAAATATTGCATCCCTTCGGCGATGATCGAGTCAGCGATACTTCTCCACTGTCCGGTACCTTGTTGTTGTTTGATGCTCAAGCGCCTTTCTTCCTGAATCGCATACGGCTTGTCCCCGCCTTTTCCTTGCGATCCGGGCCCCTTGTTTGAACAAGCGCCCAATCCCCCGGCGATAAACGCACAGAAAACCAATGTGACCCATATGTTTTTTCCCATATCCTTCCCTCCTGTTGGATAGTATTCATGACTGAGGGAATCTTTATTCCGGCGGGTAAAAAACGTAGCGGAACGAGCAGCCTCATATTAAGAAGGTTATTTCATTTTTGCCTATAGCAGTCTATACGATCGTAGTAGATTGTGGTATACTCTAGAAAATTTTGGATTTCAGCAAATTGGAGGAGTCCCTTTGATCAAGGCAACGTATATCGAATTGCTATCGACCGATATGGAACGATCCATCAAGTGGTATCAAGACAATTTCGGCTTCAACGCGACCGGGGCAAGCAACGGTATCGATTTCGCGATGTTGGAGACGACTTCAGGAGTTAAATTTTTCATCAATAAAGCGATGGGCGAAATCAAGAGGAATCAGTATTCGCATGGCGGACTACACGAGCAAGTCGGATTCATCGTCGATATGAACGATATGGAAGCACTGCATAAGAAAATTAAAGACAACGGAGTCGAAGTCGGCGACATCCAATGGGCGCATGAGGACGGCAAGCCGTGGTGCTTCTATCTCAACGACCCGGACGACAATCGCATATGCGTGTGGAGAGGGTGACCGCTGCGTCTCCGCCAACAAAAAAAGAGTCGACCGTGTGGGGTCGACTCTTTAAATTCTTTCTTTAACCGAGGGGAGATCAAATTCCTATGAATATAGCCGTCAAGATGATGCAAAAATTCAAAGACCGCGATACCCAGAATAAGCTGAAAGTCTATCAGGACAAAGCGAAGCTCATCAGGAAACGGAATTTGGAAGCATGGGACGATGGGCAGCTTCAAGCGGAATCCCTCCGGCTGCAAAAAGAAGCAAAATCGGGTACGCCTTTGGAAGAGCTGCTTGTCGATGCTTATGCTTTAGTCTGCGAGGCAGCGAAGAGAAAGCTCGGATTACAGCCTTACGATGTCCAGATCATGGCTGCCATCGCTCTGCACGAGAGATTTTTGATCGAGCAGCATACCGGTGAAGGAAAAACACTCTCTGCTGTTATGCCTGCTTATCTAAATGCGCTGACAGGCGAAGGCGTTCATGTACTGACTTTTAACGATTATTTGGCGAATCGAGATGCGGAGTGGATGGGCCCGATCTATCGTTTCCTCGGGTTAACGGTAAACTCGGTTCAAGCGGGCATGAGCTCGTCCGAGAAACGAGAAGCGTACGCCGCGGATATAACCTATGTTACGGCCAAAGAGGCGGGATTCGATTATTTGCGCGACACGATCGCACTAAACGAAGCCGATACCGTGCATCGTCCTTTCCACTATGTCATCGTCGACGAAGCGGATTCACTGCTTCTCGATGAAGCGCGGGTGCCGCTGGTCATCGCCGGCGAGTCGGGCTCTTCCAGCAACGACGGCATTCGTTTCGCAGAAGTGGCTCGGCAGCTCGAGCAAGATGAGCATTACGACTTCGACGAGTTCCAGCGGAACGTTTACTTGAATGAAGCGGGCTCTGCGAAAGCGGAGTCGCTGCTGGGATGCGGCAATTTGTACGAAAGCCATAATAGTCATTTGTTATCGTCGTTAAATTGCGCGCTGCATGTGGAATCGTTATTGAAAAAAGACGTCGATTACATCGTCCGGGACGGTAAAATCGAGCTGATCGACGAATATACCGGCCGCGTGGCGGAGAACAGGCATTTGCCGGACAGGCTGCAAGCCGCGCTCGCGGCCAAAGAAGGGCTGCAGTCGAAAGCCGGCGGGAAAATTCTCGGGACGATCACCCTTCAACACTTCCTTAGCCTATATCCGAAGATTTGCGGAATGACGGCTACCGCTCACGCATCCGCAATGGAATTCGAAGATATTTATAAGCTGCAGGTCGTGCAAATTCCGCCGAACCGGCCAAACATACGGATCGACCATCCGCACCGGATTTATACTCATAAAGAAGCTAAACTTAAGGCGCTTGTACAAGAAATCTCGTCCGTCCATGCGACGGGACGTCCAATTCTCATTGGTACGTCAAGCGTCGGGGAGTCCGACATGCTGGCGGAGGCTCTATCGATTGCCGACGTACCTTGCCATGTTCTGAATGCGAAGAACGACGCAGAAGAAGCCGAGATCATCGCCAAAGCAGGGGAAATCGGCGCCGTCACGGTATCTACGAATATGGCGGGACGCGGCGTCGACATTCGGCTCGGCGGCGGCAACCCCGCGCAAGCAGAAGTTGTCGCCAAGCTGGGCGGGTTGTACGTGATCGGTACGCATGTGAACGAAAGCGTGCGGATCGACGACCAACTGCGCGGGCGTTCCGGCCGCCAAGGCGACCCGGGAGCTTCCGTATTTTTCGTAAGCTTGGAGGACGAGTTGATGCTTCAGTTCGGCATCGATAAAGCGATTCGCGTTCTTAGGCAGGACGAGGCTCTCGAAGAGTCGGTGCTCCGCAGCAAAATCTCGCATATTCAGCGCGTTATTATGGGCCAAAACTTCCATATCCGCCAGGAACTGAACTGTTATTCGGATATGGTGGAGGAACAGAGGCGTATTCTATACGAGGAGCGGCTCGGAATTTTGAAAGGCGAGACACCGATGAGCCCTTCGGAGCAGCGGGTACGGCTTTTTTATATCGACGAGTTCTGGGCGGACCATCTGGCATACGTTTCGTACATTCGAGAAGGCATCCACTTGGAGAGCCTTGCTAGCCGTAATCCGATCGAAGAATTTCATGCGCAAATCATTGAAGCATACGAGCAAATTCCGGCTAAAATAAATAGTGAGTCGGCGAATATGCTCGCAAGGCTCGGAGGTTCGAATGATCCGGCGAAGTGGGAAGAGTTCGGGCTGAAGAGCCCTACTTCCACTCGGACTTATATTATCAACGATCAATACATCGAGAAGAAACGCAGCTCATGGACCCCAATGACGGTATTCGCTTATTGGCTTCGCAAAATTATAAGGCCGGTATTCAGGTTGTCGAAATTTGAATGAAGCGTAGCATAAAAAATACATCGCCCAAGCCCTCGGGCCACACGGCGATGTATTTTATCTTTCGTATCCCGCTATTCGTCTTTCCTCTCTCACTCTTCCTCCACTGCTACCGGATTCTCCTCATAGCTAATCCAGTCGCTCCAACCCGCGTACAACCCAAGCGGTAGCCGTCTACATGGATTCCAGTATCCATGGTCATTTCCTTTATATCAAGTACCGTTCTCGGATTACGTTCAGATGGTGAAGCTCATGGCCAGCAAGTATGTAAATCCATGCTCGTGCAGACGTTTCATTACCGTTCACCACACCCATTCTCGTCCATGCCTCATCGGAAATTCCGTTTAGTAAGGTGAACGTTGCGCGTCGCACGGCCACATAATCATCCACGATAGCGGTTAGCGGCATTTCATCGAACGACGCGTTGCTCATGAGCACATTCTCGTCGTATCCGGCTAGCTGCGTTCGGTCCCCTCTAGCAATCCGAAGCGCTCGATAGCTCATAATCCTTTCATTGTCTGTCACATGGCCGAGCACTTGCTTCAGGCTCCATTTTTCAGGCGTGTAACGGTAACTGCCCCGGTCTTCCGTAAAGGTTGCATACAACTCTGCAGTCGTCTTGAGGGATTGCTCCAGCACATCGCGGATCTCCCTTTCCGGGACCAAATCTACATATCGTCCAAAATGAGCAACATACTCCTCTTTCGAAGGACGAATTAACATGTGATATCCCTTCTTTCACCGTTTTATTTCATTATATACCACTACCAAATCGTAATCATCTATAAAGAAAAAGCCACCCCGAAAACTCATCCTTGACTTCTTGTTGAATACGGACATACACAACAAGCCGTCACGGCTCTCAGGCTACATGATACTCTAATAGTTCCAACGTTAAAAAGTAGGGGTACTTATGCTCGTGACTCGCTTCCGCCCTTCTGTTGTGGCCGCAGCAGAAATAGTCCGAGGATGACCGCGAGCGCGAGAAATAATGCGAAGAACCGGAAACCGGTGTTCGTAGCACGAATCAGAATGTCCTTCGATTGCCCCCATTCTTCAACTCCGGCCCCGGATAACAGCTGTGAAGCGACATCGGACTTGGCGACTATCTGTACAATAGCCAACGCAAGCGCCTGACTGATTGCCCGGCACATGTTGTATACGGTCCAGAACATGCCGGATGCGGAACCTGCTTGCTCTTGCGGAGCGGCTGACAGCACTGCTTTCGCAAGTGACGGCCAGGAAAGTCCCGTAGCGGCAGAAATGATCGTCAGCGGGATAATAACAGCCATATTCGAAAGCTCGGGACCTAACTGCCCTAGCATCAGGAGAGCGAGACCGATCAGAAGCGACCCGAGCAGAATCATTCTTGCTGGGCCGAAACGGTCGGCCAACCTACCTCCGAATGGAGCTGTGAATAACTGGGGAACTGATAGCGGGATCAGCAGGAGTCCCGCTTCCCATGGACTGAGATTTTGAGCACCTTGCAAATACAACATCAGAAGAATGGTGACAGCAAAATATCCGATACAGTAGCTCATCGTGATTCCGAGCCCTATACAATAGTGCCGATAAGCAAAGAGGCTGAGGTGAAATAATGGATACCGAGCCTTCATCTCAATGATTACAAACGCAATCCATAGAAGCAGCGCTAGTGCAAACAGCCCAAGTGTCCTTCCCGACGCCCATCCCCATGCTTGCCCCTCGGACAAGGCTATGAGCAGGGCGGTCAAACCCGGACCAAACGTCAATATGCCGGGCCAGTCAGTCCTGGCCTTCTCACCCGCAAAAGTGTCCCTTAAAAAGAACATGCCGGCGGCCAAGCCGAAAACGCCGATCGGAACGACCGAGTAGAACATAGAGCGCCATCCGAACTCGCCAATTAGTGCGCCCCCGACAACGGGGCCGATGAGTGAGCCCGTCACCCAAGCGATGTTGTTGATGCCGAGAGCAACCCCGAGTTCATGGCTCGGAAATGTCCGTATCAAGATCGGAGTGGATGCCGCCATCGCCATAGCGGCGCCGATACCTTGAAGCAGGCGAGCTGCAATCAGCACTGCGCCGGAGTCGGCCATGCCGCAGAACGCGGTAGCAAGCGTGAACAAAGCGAAACCCCATAGAAAAATGCGTCTCGCTCCGAACATATCCGACCAACGGCCGGAAGGAAGCAGGAAAACGGTGCTAGTAATGTAGAATGAAGTGATTGTCCACATCCCCGTGCCGATGGAAAGGCGCAAATCCTCCATGAGCGGCGGCAGGCCGGTGACCACAATCGTTGCGTCTAGATTGGTAATAAACGAAACAAGCGCGACCACGAATAAAACGGACCATTTGCTCGATTGCAAAACTGTTATCATCTTGTTTGCGCCTCCTCCGAACCTTTCTTCTCATGGCCAAGCTGCCATTGTTTTCGCGATAATCCTCCTCCATAACCACCCAGTTCGCCGTTTGAGTTGATAACGCGGTGACATGGAATCACGATCGCCAGTTGGTTGGCGCCATTCGCCTGGGCCACTGCGCGATAAGCTCCCGGCTTTCCAATCACCGCGGCAATGTCGGCATATGAAGCTGTCTGACCCGGTGCAATCTCCCGCAATTGTTCCCATACTTTCTTCTGAAATGGCGATCCCAATAGTCTTAATGGAGACAGCGGAAGGCATCGTTGGCAGGGCCGGAATGATGCCTGAAGGCATTCCTTAGCCGTTTCGTAAAAATCGCAGTTCTCAAATTTGGGTTTTCTTGCCGGACATGTCGGTCGGCAGAACACGCCGGTTGTCTTCACGCCGACATAGAAGATACCTTCGTATTCGGATTTCCTATCGATAAGGGCCTGGTAATATACGAGTTTGATATCGGCCATAATTTGATTATACCGACTCTGGAAAATAGTGCCGCCGAAAATCAAGCATTGATTTTTTATGGATGCAAAAGGACTCGTCGCGCCTGTTTGTGGACGACCGTAAGCTAGGCGGACGATTCCATCTACAACCGCCTGACCCGACTGCCCTGCTTTGGCTGGCTCCGAGTTTCCTGTAACTGTTTTCCTCGCCCTCTTGTTTGCAGACTGTTGAACGGAAAGCCCAAAGAGGGCCGCAGCAAGTCACTCACCAGCAACCTGCTTCAACCCTCTAACCCGCGTCCGGCGCGGCCTCTCGGCTCTTACTCTTCCCCAGTCGCGATCGGATTCTCGCTATACGAAATCCAATCGCTTACATATACATCTAAGAAAACATGTATCTAAAAATATATAGCTACAAAAAGGATATGTTTTAGAGTTTACGCTTTTTAGCTTACGCCGCGCCTGACCCTCGAGCGCCGCTTTGGCCTTGCTCTGGACGGAGCGAAGCCAACTTACGCCATCTAGTTGAGGACGAAACTCCCCTTTAAGCTGTATCGCTGCCCATGTATTGTATTCTCCACGAACCTTCTTCTTCTTTGGCAGATTGTTGAATGGTTGTTTGCAGGATGGGTCATTTCCTTGATTGTTTCAAAAACTAGCCTCTTGACCTCCCAACATACGGATAAATCGGATCTCTTAATTCGAAGTCGTATGTATTTCCATTCACGATGCCAACAACTTTCTCGCTATCATAAAGATCTAACATAAATCCAGCCATTTCTTTTGCAGTATGAAATTTGGGAACTACTCCTTCATAATGAAACGCATCTAAATCCAAAGCGCTTTTAATAAATTCAGTCGCAGTTGCAGCAGGAGCCAAGACTTTTACTCGCAAGGCAGCTCCTTTTTCTTTCAATTCTTGCGCGATACCTTCCGTAAAGGCACTTACATAGAATTTTGTCGCGCAGTAGGCTACGGAATTGCCGACAATTTGGTATCCTCCTCCCGAAGAAATATTGATGATTTGCGTCCCTTCAACATCTGCATAATCACGAACATAAAGAGAAGTCAGAACGGTTAAAGCTTCGATATTCAAGTGAAGCATCGTCGTAACTTTATTTAAATTTTGTTCCTGGGCGGAAGCGAAGCTTCCAGATCCCGCATTATTGATCCATGTCTCGATCCGGTAATCCTGAATACTTTCGTAGAATTCATAAACATTCGTGGCAACGGACAAGTCAACCGTTCGAATGGCAACATCCAGGTCCGGGTTAAGGTCAGCCACCTTTGATTTTAAATTTTCCAATTCCTCCGTCCTGCGAGCGGCTAGGATTAAGTTTTTTCCACGAGCCGCAAAAGCAAGAGCCGTTTCATAGCCGATTCCCGAGCTGGCCCCCGTAATCACCGTATATTTCATATCCGTTCCTCCTGAATTTTAATCAATTGCTTTGTTCTGATTCCTTCAATTGAACTAGTCCACAAAGAAACTCCGGATGTAAAATTCCTGTTGTTTGAGCATATAATCAGAGGCCTTTCTCATCATTTCGGCAAAGAGCTGGCTTTCTTCCTCTCCAAGATGGTTGACGAGATCAACGAACATATTAAGGCGGGCCTCATTAATGCGTTGTATATACGTTTTACCTTTATCCGTAAGCTGGACTCTGACTACTCGCCGATCGGTAGGATCGGCATGACGCTCGACAAGTTCCTGTGCTTCCAAACTGTTGATATGCTGCGTTACCGTTGGCGAAGTAACATTCAGTTTTCCGCTTATTTCCGAAACCATCAATCCCGGACCGTCATCCTTGACATTCATGCTGATGAAATAAAGAACCATGATCTCGCCCGGCTTCTGATTGTACACCGCGCGATTCTGCATCATATTTCCGCTAACTTGCGATTGGAAGTACGATTCCATTAACTGCTTTGCGATTTCCTTCTGCTCATTCGACAATTCATTCACCCCTTGAATACGAATATCGGTTCGTCGTACCTCATAATACATAGATCACTAAATAGTTTGGTTAATAATTTAATAGGTAACCTAAGTATATGTAAATGAAAGCAGATGGTCAACAAAATTGTTGTCGTTCGGATCTCCTGAATTTATAACAACTAATCCAACTGCCGGACCGTTGCTAATCCCGTGCTTCCTGCAACTACTTTCCTCGTCCTCTTGTTTGCAAGCTGTTGAACGAAAACGCCAAATAGGGCCGCAACAGGTGGTCGCATATCGCTCCCCTCTCACAGCCCCTAAACCCGCGTCCGGCACGGCTCCTCGGCTCTTACTCTTCTCCCGCTGCGATCAGGTTCTCCTCATACGAAATCCAATCGCTCGTTAAATTGTCAATAGAAACTCCATGGCTAATCGTTCTTTCTCCGCAATGTCGACTAGAAGCTCGGATGCAAGTCTTAGCTCCTGTTGGTTTCCGGTTCTTCCCGCATTATCAATCGATGCCGAAACACCGTTCCACATCGGCGCGATTTCCGTAAACAGAAAGTATGCCTGCTCTAATTTAGAATCACCGAACAAATCCACGCATTCTTTTAGAAAATCTCTATACAGGTTTCGAAATAAGGCGCCGCCGGTCCCCGCTCTTTCCATCAATAAAGCGGTCAAACACAGATCTTTCTCTAAATCCTTGCTTCTAGAAGGCCAGTTCAGGATTTCACCGCTCATTTTTTTGATTCCTTTATTGCCCATATTGCGGATAGGCGGATTCAAATAGTCATGAGCATTGTTGATAAGGGATGATCGTATGGCGGGTGCAAGCGGCGGAAGGGTATCCGTTTGCTCGATCGTAAAGGAGCGATTCCTGGAGCTCATAGGCCCCTTTGCGTTTCTTGCCATAGTCAAATTCGACAATCGCGTTGTCACGAGTCCGCCTTGTTGGCTTGTGTCTGCCATATAGGCATATTCGTCATCCATGCCATATATCACCGCATAGTGGGCTGCAAAGTGTATTTTGTTCGTAAAGTAATCTAAATAATACGAATCTAATTTTAGTCCCACAGGAATTCCACGGTCTATGTAGCTTTGCACGTTCTGCCATGCTTTTGTAACAGACGAGGTTTCTTGCACCCTGATATTCAAATTGAGCCGGGATGCTATGCAAGCAGACAGTTCATCAGGCTTTACTCTACCCCCAATAAAAGGAAAGTCCATTCCCTTCGAATCCCAATAAATGAATCCCAAACCTTGCCCTATACCGAATAACATCGGCTCCGATAATCGAACACCTTTATGTTGAAGGAGATTGCCCATCGCTGTCGTCTCGCAGTGTTCTCCCTGAAAAAGAGCAAAACCTTCAATCAACATGGGCATGTCCCTCCAGTTCCCCTGTTAGTTCACTGATCAGATTTGCGACAAATGTCTTTTCAGTCTCGATGAGACTCATCGGGTGAAGGAAAAGAGCCCTAACGTGCAATGGCAATCGATAGCCGCCTTGCGATTCATATTTCTGATCTATGTTCCTCAATGTCTCCTCAAGAAAGTTCTGCCGTTTCCGCAAAGCTTCCACGGCTTCATCTTCCCCTATAAAAGGGAGAGCCGCGAGTCCGAGATCGAAACGGTTATCCCGTTCCCGCGCAGAAGCTAGGCTTACGATGATTTCATTCCTTAATGTTTCTATACCGGCTTCCATCATGACATACGTAGACGGCAAAGGTCCTTTGCCAGACTTATGGACGGAATCTTCGGATCGGATCAGTCGTTTGTCTTTCAGTTTCTGCAATCCGGCGTAAATAGAAGTCGTACCTATATTCGCCCATTCCCTGTAGCCTCTAAGCTCTATCAACTTATTGATTTGATACCCCGACGCTTGTTTGGATTCCGCAATAATTTGCAGCAACATAAATTCCACGTTGGAAAGACGATTCATTGTTTATCTCCTTTTTATATTCCATACGTGTAATATAACACTAGTGAAATATAAAATCAAGAAGAGCTACCCTAGCATGACCGTCGGACTTTTGCTCCCAAGCCAAAGACACCGCGCACGTTTGTGGATGGATATACTGGACGAGCTTTTCAACAGTAACCTGTCTCAATTGTTGAACCGTGGCTGGCTCTGGGCCTGCTGCAACTGCTTTCTCCGGCTTCTTGTTTGCAAGCTGTTTGCAAACAAGCCCAAAGAGGGCCGCAACAGTCCGCCTCGCGGCAACCTATCACAGCCCTCCATCCCGCGTCCGACGCGGCCTCTCGGCTCTTACTCTTCTCCCGTCGCTACCGGATTGTCCGCGTAGGAAATCCAATCGCTCCAATCCGAGGATTTCACCATACGAGTGTTCGCTCGGTCGTCCCCGTCATGAAAGTATTTTCAGCAGCGCCTTGTTGATCTCGTGTTGACTTAGCGGGCTTTGGGATGGTCTGTGCAGCCCCCACGTTGACGTGCTCCAAGTTCGAAAGCGCCCGTCCGACGCGGTTTATTCGCTCTTACTCGTCCCCTGTAGCGACGGGTTTGGACGGGTAAGATTGTCTTTTTTCGATAAGGCAGAGACATGTGATGACTCCCTTCTGAAGTAATGGTACCGTTTTCTCGGATTAAATATACCATGCCTCGCTGTCGGGAAATGTGCACTCAGAGACTGAGAATGTGCACGGACAGATTTTTTGTAAAACCTTTCGCTATGTTCGGGTATAAGCGAAAAGGGTACAGAAAAGAATGGCTGTGAGATCAGGGTCGACAGTTGTCGTGATCTCACAGCCATTCTCGCGTGCTTTATGCCGTTATGCTACCGAAATTTCTTAATGAATTGCACCGCGTTAAGGATATCGGTCTTCGGACTATCGCCGACTTCGCGTTCGATCGTGAGGTAACCTTCGTACCCGATTTCCGCGAGCGCCGCGAAATAGTCGCCGAATTTGACGCTGCCCTGTCCGAGCGGGACTTCGCGATAGGCTTCTCCGATGGATGCGCCTTCGGCGATCTCCTCGTGGGACATGCCTTTGTGTCCGAGAAAGCCGTAGACGGAAATCGGATCCACGAAGTCGCGAAGCTTGAGGCCGTCTTTGGCATGGGTATGCACGATGTAATCCCTGAGCGTATATACCCCTTGAACGGGATCGTCACCCGTCACCATCGCGAAATTCGCCGGATCGTAATTGACCGCGACGCCTTTGGAGCCCAGCTTGTCCAGGAACTTCTTGAGATGGAATGCCGTTTCGGGACCGGTCTCGATCGCGAAGTGCGCCTTTCTCTCCGATGCGTAATCGGCAAGCTCCCTGCAAGCTTCCAGCATCGGCCTGTAATAAGGATGCGATTCGTCCGGAATGATGCCAACATGCGTAGTCACGATGTTCGTGCCGAGATCTAGAGCCAGATCGAGAATCCGTTTCGACTTCTCTATTCGTTCCGAATTGGCGGCGGCATCCTGGAAGCCGTGTCCGCCGAGATCCCCGCAGAGCGCGGCAACTTCCAGACCGAGGGATTCGATATACGCCTTTAACTCTTGCCGGTCCGTAGCCGACAGACGGTCCGGGTCCATCTCTCCGCCCACCGCGTAGATTTGTACGCCCTCCGCCCCGACTTCCGCGGCGAGCTTTAACCCTTCGCGCACCCCGACGCCGAAGCTGTCTACGATAACGCCGATTTTGTTCCTTAGCTTCATCGGTTACCCCTCCCCGAAGCGGATTTCTCTTCCGGTCTTCGCCGACTCGTAGATCCCGCATAAGATTTTCATCATTTCCACGCCGTCTTCCACCGGACTAAGCGTCCGGGCTCGGCCCAAGCACGAATCGACGAAATGGTTGATCTCGTTCGCGAAGCCTTGAATGGCGTCGAACCCCGAATTGTCGACCTGGGGAGATATGTTCAAAATCGTATCGTGGTTCTCGCTTACCAGCAGTAGCTCGGGCTCGAGCTCCGCTCCTCCTTTTTCCCCGTAGATCTTCGCCGTGATCTCGTCCTGCTTCGCATGAAGGGAAAAGCTGACGTCCACGAGAAGCGAAGCGCCGTTCTCGAACCGGATAAGCGCGTTTGCCAGATCTTCGACGTCGTTCTTGTCCGGATCGTAATCCGAGGACTTGTAGTAGGACAGGTTCCGCACGTTGGCACGATTGCCGAGCTTCTTGTACGTATTTCCGCTCACCGAATGAACTTTCGGTCTACCCATCAAATACCAGCACAGATCGATAACGTGCACGCCCAAATCAATAAGGGGTCCTCCTCCCGAACGTTCCTCGTCGGCGAACCATCCCCCGGGGTTGCCGATCCTGCGCAGGCAGGAGGCTTTCGCGTAATACACTTCGCCGATTTCTCCGGCTTCGATGAATTGCTTCACGACTTTCGTATTGCTGCCGTACCGGCGCACGAAGCCGACTTGGAGCACGCAATCGCCGGCGCGGACCGCCTTCTCTACCTCCAGCGCTTCTTCGACGGTGATGCATAGGGGCTTTTCGACCAGTACGTGTTTGCCTGCTTGGATCGCGGCGATAGAGATCGGGGCATGGGCGCTGTTCGGGGTACAAATACTGATGGCATCGAGCTGAGGATCGTTAAACATTTCGCGATAATCCGAATAGATTCGGCTTATCCCGTAGGCTTCAGCTTTCTTGGCAGCCCGCTCCTCTACGAGATCGCAGATGGCGTACAGCTCGACCTCGGGATTGGTGGCATAAGATCTCATATGAATCTCCGCAATCCCCCCCGCGCCGACGATACCGACTTTAAGCTTGGACATGACGGGTCCTTCCTTCCTCATTGAAGTGTTAAGAGTCGATGGAATGTTCATCAACCGAATCGTAACAGGAAGGAACAGACAGCGTCTTTGACCTTTGCGGCTAATCTATTGTTCCTTTTATGCGATTGTCGATCATCCGTTGGTAATCCGTCGGGGATAATCCGTAGCTTTTGCGAAACGCTTTGCTGAACGTATGAATGGATTGATAGCCCAGTCTTTCGGCGATTTCCGTGATACTGTAGGCCGACTCCTTCAGCCATTCCACCGCCTTTTCGAAGCGTCTGCGATTAAAGTATTGCTTGATGGTGAACCCCGTCTCTTGGGAAAAGCAGTGAGAGAGGTGGGAATAGCTATACCCTAGCGCCTCTCCCAGATCCGGCAACTGAATGATGGCCCCGTTCTCCAGATTGCTGTCGATATATTGGATGATTTCGTATGCGATTCCGCGATTGGCGTCGGCTTCGTTCCGATGGGAGTACCGCTTCTCCCAGCTATCGAAATAATTCCGGTAAGCGAGTAAAATAATTTGAAAAATATACGATTTAATGAGCACGTCCGAATATTCCTTCAGGTTGACCAGCTCGTTGAAAATGCCCAAAAACGGAGTTTCGATTCTAAATTTATCCGCGGTTACCGGCAGATCCACTTGATCGAACATTCGCTGCACGCGGGCGAAGCTGCCGTAATCGCTGCCCGAAGGATTGAAGTCGAAGCCGATATAGAAGTACCGGAACGGATCCTTGGCATCCGCATAGCCATCGTGCCGTTCCCCCGGCAAGCTTAAGTAGAGATCGCCAGCCTGGACCGGATAGCTCTTGTCATCGGTACAGTAATAGCCGCTTCCGGACAGGATATAACTGATTTCGTAGCAAAATTGATGATGGCTCCCGATCGAAAATCCGGAACCGCTGCTGAGATCCCCTACCTGGTACAGAAGGATGGCGTCGTAGGATCGGGGATTATTGTAATAGACATTATCGAAATGAAATTTGGTCCTTCTTCCTGCGACTTTGATTTCCTCGGACATTTTCGGGGACCCCTCGCAATCTTATTATATCCGGAAAGAGCGCGAGTCTCGGCAATCCTCTCATGATAGAGATCTACCCTAGAGCTTGTCTCCCGGCATTCCAAAGTGGTCAACCGCCGCTTCCCGCTGTTATCAATATAACATCCTTATTCGTACCATTGATCCATATATACAATGAGGGCCGGGGTTGTCGCCGAAAGTTGGTGGCTGTCCCGGCCCTTTGTCTGTCTGTATAGGGCAACCCGAGGCATACGAGCGTATGTTTGGTGTGAGCCTTCAGCATGTCCAACGGCTTCTCGAGAACTTGTCGTTGACTCCTTCTTCGGGGCATAAAAAATACATCGCCATGGGGCATGACTCCGACCTTGAAATACTGTTATGCTTTTTTCGGTTCTTGTTCGTCTCCCGTCGCAACCGGATTCTCCTCATAACTAATCCAGTCGCTCCAGCTGCCCGAATACAGCTTCACGTTCGCGTATCCCGCTTCCGCGAGCGCAAGCACGTTCGGGCAAGCGCTGACGCCGGAGCCGCAGTAGACGATGATCTCGTCCGCTGCCTTCAGCTTGGCGGCAGCCGGGCTCTCCGCGAAGCGGCTGCGCTGCTCGCCCGCGCTGCGGAAGCGTCCTTCGGCGGTCAAGCTGTCCTTCCAGAACAGGTTGACCGCGCTCGGGATGTGGCCGGCGACAGGATCGATCGGCTCGACCTCGCCGCGATAGCGCGGCGCCTCGCGCGAGTCGATCAGCACGACGCCGTCCGCGCCGAGCCTCTCGCGCACGTCGCTCATCGACGCGACGAGCTGCGGCTGCACCTCGGGCGCATAGTCGCGCGGCACCGCTGCCGCAGGCGCATCCGTCGTCACCGCATGGCCCGCGGCGCGCCAAGCGGTGAACCCGCCGTCGAGCACGGACGCCCCGCCGGGATGCCCGACGTAGCGCAGCAGCCACCAGAGGCGCGACGCATACATGCCGCCCTGGTCGTCGTACGCGACGACGTGCGTGTCGCGCCCGATGCCCGCCCGGCCTAGCATTTGCGCGAACGCACCGATGTCCGGCAGCGGATGCCTGCCGCCATGGGCGCCGACCGGCGCGGACAAGTCCCGCTCCAAGTCGAAGTACCGCGCCCCCGGAATATGCCCAGCCTCGTATTGCTCCCGTCCTGCGTTCGGCTGGCCGAGCGCAAATCGGCAGTCGACAATGACGACCGAAGGGTCATTCAAATGCGCGGAAGACCAATCTACGCTGACGATGTTATTTTTGACCATTTCATTGCCCATGTTCTCCACTCCTCTTCCCTTGGTATGGCAACCCTCATTCACTACCTTTATTGTAACATAGACGCGCCCAATCGAAAGCGCCTCGTGCTACGTGCAATCCGAAGGATGAAAAAAACAAAAAATATTTTTACCTCACAATGAACGATTCGCCCGCCCATCCGTATTAACAACAAATACACGATTGGAGAGGGAGATTATTCCTATGAAAAAAATGAAAACGATGAAACCTGCGTCTATTTCCAAACGATCCTCCAAGCTGAAACACAGCATCGTCAAGGTATCGCTGGCCGCCCTGCTCGCGTTCCCGACCTTAATCGGCACTGCGGCAGCGGAGGAGGCCCCATCCAGCCGGATCGCCATCCGCGACTTGATCGAGAAGGCCGGCGGACAAGTCCAGTGGGACGGACCGTCGCAGAAGGTTACGGTCAAGCAAGGCGGCGTTACACTCGTGCTTAAGATCGGCAGCGCCGAAGCAACCGTCAACGGCACAGCGGTCGATATCGGCGAACCGATACAAGTCGTAAGCGGCAAAACGATGGTGCCGATCAGCTTCCTGCAGCGGCTTCAATCCGGGCAAATCGGCGGGGGCGGAGGCGATACGACGGCCCCGGGCAATACAACCGACGAGAAAGATGAGGACGTTATAAAAGCGACCCGGTTCGTAAGCGACTTAAACGGTGAAAAATTCGCCGAAGCAGCGAAGACATTAAGCCCGAATTTGCAACCCCTGTTCCCGGAAGCCGCCCTCAAGCAGCTGTGGCAATCGGTTGCCGCCCAAGTCGGGGAGCTTGGTAAGCCCGTATCCTCCAAGGTGGCGAAAAATGCAGTCCACCATACGGTTACATTCAGCTATCAGGTCGGCGCCATGCCCATTGATGTGATCGTCAAGCTCGACCCTGCGGGACTCGTAGACGACTTCCTTGTTACGGCGGCCCAACCGAAGGGGATCTACAACAAGCCGGCTTATGACAAGGCCGACAGCTATACGGAGCAGGAGGTCGTTGTCGGCGAAGGCGCGTTCGCTCTGCCGGGGACGCTCACTATGCCGAAAGGCGACGGCCCATTCCCTGCCGTTATCCTTGTCCACGGCTCGGGACCGAACGACAGAGACTCGTCCGTCGGCGGCGCCAAACCCCTTCGTGACCTGGCCGTCGGACTTGCCGGTCAAGGCATTGCCGTATTGCGTTATGAGAAAGTAACGAAGGAGCATCCGCTTAAATATTCGGCGAATCCGAAAACGACGCTGCAGACGGAAACGATCGATGACGCATTCAAGGCGATTGCGCTGCTGAAAACGAACAAATCGATCGATTCGAGCCGCATTTTTGTTGCCGGTCACAGCCAGGGTGGTTATGCCGCACCGCGGATGATTGAGCTCGACCAAGCAAACGATATTGCCGGAGTCGTTATTTTGGCCGGACCAAGCCTCAGCTACGCCGATACGCTAATCGACCAGCAGCAGCTTCTGATCCAGCGCGCCAAAGGCCTCGGCATTCCTACCGGGCCGATCGAACAGTCCGCCGCACCTTGGTTCCAGGTCGCTAAGATGGTGAATGACCCGCAGTACACCGTAGACCATATGCCGTCCGACTTCCCGATGCCGCAGCCATATTGGTGGTTTGAACAGAAAAATTATGTGCCGGGCGAGGTCGCCAAGAAACAAACTAAGCCGCTATTTATCGTTCAAGGCGAGAACGACTGGCAAGTCTCGATGAAGCAATTCGACTTCTGGAAGCAGGAATTGAAGGATCGCGCCAACGTGCAGTTCAAATCGTACCCGAAGGTGAACCATCTGCTCACCGTATACGACGGTGTATCGATCGGAGCGGAATATGTGCAAAGCGCCAACGTGTCTGCCGATATCATCAAGGACGTGGCGGCATGGGTGAACGGTACCGGCAAATAACAGGGGTAACCAGCCGGTCAATCATGCCTCCGCAATAGCCTAGTCAAACCGATGCTTCACACAGTGAAGCGTCGGTCTTGTGATTGCGACAGGTTATTTACAGCTTCATAATTAAGGATCTTCCGGCATCATCCGACAGGCTCCGCACACTTGCGGAAGGAAGGCTTGTTAAATTTTGTGTAGTAGATGCCGCCAAAAACCGATATAATGGTCATAACATGATCATTAGGAGGATTACCATTGAGTTACCAGCAATATCCGCCACCACCTCCCCCACCGGGGCATCAAGGCTATTATCCGCCACCGGCACCGCCGCAGACGAACGGTAAATCGATCGTTGCGTTAGTGCTTGGCATTCTTGCAATCGTCGTTCCTTACGTCGGTTTTGTACTCGGCATTATCGCGATCGTATTTGCAAAATTATCGTTCACCGAAATTCGCCAGCGCGGCGAGCAAGGCCGAGGCTTGGCCGTTGCCGGTCTCGTCTGCGGGATCATCGGAACCGCGTTGTATGCCATTATTATTGCTATACTCGTCATTGCCTTTATTGCCGTTGCAGGAGCAAGCAGCTATAGCACCTTTTAATAAAAACTTCCGATCGACCCCTATGCTTAACGCATTCGGGTCGTTTCTTTTTTCGACTTGAACCGCAATGATTTTCATATACTTTTCTCATACTTGCCATACAATCCTCTCACGTTTCGGAGATAAGATGGATTTATCCAAAGGAGAGGAGATTTTAACCATGAACAAATTGAAAAAAACCGCAATTGCTTTATTATCCGCAGCTTTTATGCTGACAGGGGTGAGCTCGGCATTCGCCGCCGACACGAAAGCGACAACGACCAAAACCGACACGAAGGCCGCTGCCTCGGCAACGAAAACGACTGCTAAGCCAGCAGCAAAACCGGTTGCAAAACCCACAACAAAACCAGTTGCAAAACCTGCGACAAAGCCCGCCACCGGAAAAGCGACGGGAAAAACGACAAAAACAACAAAAACAACAAAAACGACAAAAACTTCGGCGAAGCCGGCTGTGAAACACAAAAAACACAAGAAACATAAAAAACATAAAACCGTAAAAACATCGAAAACACCAGCACCTGCTAAAAAACCAGCTGCGAAACCGGCTGCGAAGCCTGCCGTAAAAACGTCCAAAAAATAAGAAGCTTACGCCGGTTCACAATAAAGACGAGAAGGTTCGCTTCTCGTCTTTCGCTTATTTTGGTACAGTATAGCTATCCTAGATTTGAAGGATGATGCTTTCGTGGCTTCGATTTTCGTGGTGGACGACGATCCACATATTTTACAGCTAATATCCGAATATTTACGTAAAGACGGCTTCCAGGTCACCGAGTTTTCGAACGGCAACGGACTGGTTGATGAAGTCCGCAGCGCGTGCCCTGATTGCCTCATTCTCGATATTATGATGCCCGGCGTGAGCGGCCTTGCATTGTTGACGCAGCTCCGCGATTTTACGGAAATTCCGATCATCATGGTGTCGGCGCGCGGCGAAGAAACCGACCGGATCATCGGTCTGGAGCTCGGCTGCAACGATTTCCTGCGCAAGCCGTTTAATCCGCGGGAGCTGGTCGGCCGTGTCAAAGCGATGCTGCGGCTCGTGAACATGCGTGCGACGCCGCTCGCATCGGAAGAAGCCGCCACTCCGACCGTTCGCGCCGGGAACGTTACGGCAGCGGAATCGTTTCGCCGAGTCGAGGTGGACGGGCTGGAGCTTCACTTGACCTCCCGCGAGTATGAGCTGCTGTTGTTTTTCTTGCGGCATTTGGGCCGGCCGTTCAGCCGCGAACAGCTCATCCAGCAAGTATGGAGCTACGACTTTCTGGGCGACGTGCGCGTCGTCGACGACTTGGTCAAGCGGCTGCGCAAGAAGCTCGCCGAAGGTCAAGCGACGCTGGCCATCGAGACGATTTGGGGCTTCGGCTACAAAGCAACGGTGAAGCCCTGATGCGGACGATCCGCGGACGGCTGTTCCTGTCGCTGATCGTGGTCATGTGCTTTTCGGTCATCGTTACGCTGTACCTCTCCACCAAGCTGCTGGATGGCATTATTTTTGACCAGGCCAAAAACCAGCTGCGCATCCAAATGGAAAAAGCGATCGAGGTGCTCGACGGCGGGGACGTCTCCGATCTCGATTACCGCGATATGGAGCTGCGCTTCAAGGACCGCATGTTCTACGCCGACTACTTCCTGATGGACGAGAACAGCAAAATCGTCGCTTCAAGCGACCCGGCGATGCTCGGTCGGGTCGTCGGCGAATCTCCCCACAAGAAGGAAGGCATTATGGTCATCAACGACCATAAGCTCATGTACACCGTACAAGCGGTGACCGACAGCCATTTGCGCATCATGCTGTACACGTCTTTGGAGTCGCTGAAAGAAATCCGCGGCAAGCTTGTCTGGCTGTCCATCCTGGCGTTAGTACTCAGCTCGCTCGTCATCCTTACGGTTGGTTTGTTGTTCATGTGGAAAACGACGCGGCCGTTAAAACAGCTGCAGCAAGCCGTCAGCCAATATGAGCCGTACAAGGATCCGCATATGTTTCCGCCGTCCGGCAACTCCGATATCGGCGATCTGATCCATACGTTCCAATCGATGGCGGAACGGATTCGCAAGCATCATGACGATCAGGTCGAGTTCCTTCACCACGTTTCGCACGAGCTGCGTACCCCGCTCATGTCAATCCAAGGCTACGCATTGGCGATCAAGGACCAGGTCGTCACGCAGGAGCAGGGGCTCGAAGTGATGGCCAAGGAGTCGCAGCGGCTTATTCGCATGGTCGATCGGCTGCTGCAGCTAACCCGGCTCGAAAGCACCCGGGATGCCTGGAGCGAAAGCTTGATCGATTTGCGGGACATGACCGAGCAGACCGTCCAGCTTCTCTCTCCTCTCGCCGCCGATAAAGCCGTTTCGCTGGCTTGGGAAGCCGACCCGTACGAAACTTATGTTCCGGCGGAGCAGCTGTTTCAGGTCATGGTCAATCTGGTGCAAAATGCGATTCGCCATGCCCGCAGCCAAGTTCGCATCTCGGTTGATGCGGGGCCGAAAGGCTGGAGCTTCATCGTGGAGGACGACGGCGAAGGCGTGGCGGAAGAGGAGCGCTTACGGATATTCGACCGTTTCTACAAAGGAAAAAACGGCGAAACGGGCCTTGGCCTGACGATTTGCCGGCAAATCGCCGACCGGATCGGCGCCGAAGTGATTTGCGGCGTTTCGCCCCTTGGAGGAGCAAGGTTTACCTTTAGGCGCATTGCGCCCTAGGTGTGCATCAACCGAAACTATACTTGCCATAAAGGAGATTCCACCATGCCAATCATCAACGTACAGCTTGTCCGAGGCCGGACAGAAGAACAGAAGCAAGAGCTAACCGCCGTTTTCACCGAAGAAGCGGCTCGCATCTTGAATGTCGATCCCGAGACGATCTGGATTACGTTCGAGGAGTATGACCGAACGAACTGGGCGTCCGGAGGCAAGCTGCATTCGATCAAATACGGCACCGAGCAGCAGCAGCCGCAAGAAGAGCAAGCATAAAATGAGGGGAGGCCGACGGGGCCTCCCTTCTTATTTAGCGCTTTCGCGCAAGCAATAACAAGACATTTTACGGATTGACAACGGCATCGCCCTTGGGTCATCATAGCTATACGACAAAATAAACGGCTGGCGCCCTTGCGGCACATTCGTTTAGCGGAAGGAAAAAAACGCGGACAAAAGGGCGGTTCGAACGATGGAATACCGTGTAATCCCACTGGAGGTAGAACACGCAGAGGCGATATGCAGCTGGCGTTACGAACCTCCCTATGATTTATACAACTGGGATAGCTGGGAAAAAATGCAGAGCGAGGGCGAAGAATTCGCCGACCCCGACATTCGGCGCGACCAGTATGCCGCGGTGATTAATGTGGACAATGAGCTTGTCGGATTTTGTCAATTCTTCCCTCTAAAAGGAGTCACCCGATTAGGGCTCGGAATGCACCCTGATCGATGCGGACATGGCCAAGGGCAGCAGTTCGTCTTGGCCATTGTGAAGGAAGCGCGCCGTCGTGCGCCCCACGACGAAATCGACCTTGAGGTGCTAACGTGGAACGATCGAGCGATTCGTACCTACGAAAAAGCCGGTTTTGAACGTACCGATACGTACCGCCGGATGACGCCATCGGGTATGGCACAGTTTCATTGTATGGTGTACCTGAAGGGTTAATCTCCTGTACCCAATGTTGAACGGTCACTGTCTGCTCGACGGTTTTATAAAGAAAAGCTGCGTCTCTGCCTATCGGCCGTATGCAGCTTTTCTTTATGCCCAATTTTCATTTCGGCGGGGAACGGAAAAGGATTCCAAAGAAATTTAACGAATTATACATAAAGTGGTAACCATCATTGTTATCGAGGGAGCAAGTGAGTATGAAACAGTTCGTACGATGTGTTAGATTGGCAATTACTACGTTAGTAATTTTATTCATGACGCATCTTTTTACCGACAATGCTTTTGCTTCACAGCCTGTCCAAGTTTCCAAAATATCCGGAAAAATGGCTTTGTTTCAAAACGGAACGGTTTGGGTTTGGGGAGATAATCCGTACGGTTCCGATGGAAGTACTTTTGAACCAAAAGGATTAAAGCAGCCAATCCAGATAAAAGAGCTGTCCGGGATTATCGATATCGCTAATGGAGGCGGGTTTTCCGTCGCCTTAAAGAAAGACGGGACTATATGGGCATGGGGGAGCAATCAGAACGGCACTTTGGGGAATGGCCAAAGCATCGAAACAGAAGAATCCGCATCCCCTCTGGCTGGACCAAAACCGTATAGCCAAAAGCCAATCCAAGTCAAAAGCCTTTCAGATGTCTCAGCGATAGCAACAAAAGGAGGACACCTGCTGGCATTAAGAAAAGATGGCACTGTCTGGACTTGGGGTCAAAATGGCGGAGGTCAATTGGGTACCGGCGAATCGGCCTTAATCATCCCGACTCCGCGGCAAGTTCAGGGTCTCCCGCCGATCAAAGCAATTTCTGCCGGATGGTTTCATAGTGTTGCCCTGGACGTTAACGGCGAAGTTTGGACTTGGGGGGAGAACCACTTCGGGAAAGCTGGTGACGGGACAGAAAGTGAAGACAAGAATACTCCAGTAAAGGTGAAAAACCTTACCGACGTAACGAAAATAATAGCAGTAGCGAACTGGTACAATATCGCCGTTAAGCAGGATGGTTCGGTCTGGTTTTGGGGCAAGAACAACGTGCTGTCCTTTAGTCATGATGCTACCGATAATCAATTGATACCTAAGGAGGTACCTGAACTTCGCGGAATTCGCGATATTCAGAGCAGCTATTACTTCACCCTTATTCTTAAAGAGGACGGTACGGTTTGGTCATTGGGCTATAACAAATTTGGTCAACTAGGGGATGGAACAAAGCGGGATCATATGGAACCGAATATGGTAAAAGTGTTGTCTGGTGTAATAGGCATTGAAAATGACGATGAGTCTGCTTTTGCACTGAAGAAAGATGGAACTGTGTGGGGCTGGGGAAGAAACGATAACGGCCAGTTGGGAAATAAAAACCGTTTCTTGTTCCTTACCCCGAGACAATTGATATTTAATGGAGAGACCCCTATTGTAAAGACTAACATTGAGGTTTTTGTCGATGACGTATTGGTTCCGCTCCATATAGCGCCGAAAACAATAAATGGTAGCCTGTATATATCGGCCGGGGAATTAGGCAAGAAGTTAGGCTATACTTCGTCTTATCAAAGCAAATCAAAGCTTTTGATGAAACTAGGACAAAAAACTATAGTTTTGGAAGATGGAAGTAAGAAGATATCTATAAATGGTAAAAATATAAACCAAGATAAACCTGTCATTGCAGCAGACAAAGAATTCTGGGTACCCGTCAATTCACTTTCATCCCTTTTTAAAGTTAAGGTTTCCTGGGAGAGCAAAAATCAGATATTATCCATAAAAACGAAGTAACGATTCATTAAATCATCCGCCATTTGGCGGATATTTTACATTACTATACCTTCAACTTCACCAATCTCAGATCTCAGTATCGCCGCACAGCCCCATATCCACTCTCCGTTGCCATACCTGCGAACGCAGCGTCTTCCCCTGTCTTCCCAGACGCCCTTCCGCCTGCCCGTCAAGCCTTATCCCCCGCTACACAAGCGGAAACAGCTCCTGCGCGAGCGCCCCCCGCGAACGCATCTTCATGCATTCGGCAATCCGCCTCGCAATTCGTTCGATCCCCGGGGCGATCCGCTCCTCCTCCACGGAGGCAATGCTTAACCTTAGCATATGCTCATGACGATATTCCGGCAGGAACATCCGGTCCGCATTCGCCACCCCGATGCCGTCCTGCTTCAGCAGCTGCACGATCCGTTCCGCCTTGACTTCCGGCGGCAGCTCCACGGTGATGAAGAACCCCGTTTCCGGCGTCGTATACGTCACGCCCTGCGGCATGAACGTGCTGCACGCCGCCAGAGCCTTCTGCATCTTCGAGCGATACAGCTTCTTCATCCGCTCCACATGTACGTCAAACAGGCCGCTGGACAAATAAATTTCCAGCGCCCCTTGCGACAACGCCCCGCTCGTAAGGTCCGCACACGCCTTGTGGCGCAGAAACGTCCCTTGCATCAGCTTCGGCACGACCGCCACGCCAAGACGCATTCCCGGCATCAACGACTTGGAGAAGCTCTTCAAATAAATCACGCGATCGGACGTATCATAGGCGTATAACGGGTCACTTTTGCCGTCCGTCTCCAAATCGCCCAGATAATCGTCCTCGACGATGTACACGTCGTATTGCTGCGCCAGCTTGACGATTTTTTTCTTATCCTCGTTGCTGTAGCTGTACCCGAGCGGATTGTGGAAGCGCGGCACCGTATAGAAAAACTTGATTCCGTTGTTGCGGAATGCATTTTCCAGATTGTCGAAATCGATGCCGTTTGCGTCGCGTTCGATGCCAAGCGTCGTCACCTGATGCAGCTCCGCTGAATCCAGCATGCCGAAATACGTCGGCTGCTCCAGCAAAATATTGTTTTTCCCGTTAGGAAAACTCATTCCTGCAAGCAGAAACAACGCCTGCTGCGAGCCCGATACGACGAACAAGCTGTCCGGATCGGCGAACACCTGAAGCTTCTGCAGATGCTTGGAAATTTGCTGGCGCAGCAGCGGCAGCCCTTGTCGATGGGTATACGCGAACAGTTCCGTCCTATACCGTTCGATGGCCTGATTAAGGCAAATTTGATACTCCTGGTACGGCATCGAGTCCGCGCTGGGCGTCGCCGACACAAAATCGAACACGCCCTCGTCTTCGCTACCCGCACCCCGCTTCTCTTGCGTCAACCCGCCAACGACAAAATAGCCGCTCTTCGGAACGGCGTATATGAGATGCTCCTTCTCCAGCTCGTCATAAGCGCGGATCACCGTATTCTTGCTGCAGCCGTACTGTTCCGACATGATGCGAATGGACGGCAGCTTGGAACCCGGCGCGCGGCGGCCGCCATCCATCTCCGCTTTAAGCTCGGCGATCAATTCCGAGTACTTCATCGCTCTCAACATTGCTTACTGTAACCCCTTATCTTTGCCGCTAGCTGAATACACCGCTTAATCTGTACCTGTACAGATTTCAAATTTTAACATGTACGCCCGCAAAGCAATCGTTTATACTCCGATTATAAGGGTACAGAACAAAAACAACAAGGAGGGTTTGCGTAATGGAGTGGACACAAAGGGACTTTTTCATAAGCGACGACTTATCGAGAATGGATACGAATGCAATCTACGCGATGCTGTCGGCCAGTTACTGGGCGGGCGACCGGCCGCGGCATGTACTGGAACTTGCCATGCAGCATTCCTTATGCTTCGGACTGTTTCGCGGCCAAGAGCAAATCGGGTTCGCACGGGTCATCACGGATCATGCCACCTTTGCTTGGTTATGCGATGTTATCATTCATCCGGACTATCGCGGCCAAGGGCTTGGCAAATGGGTGGTCGACTGCGTGCTGAGGCATCCTTCCGTTCAGGTGCGGACCTTCGGTCTTGGGACGCGCGACGCGCATGGGTTGTATGAGCAATTCGGTTTTAAGCGGCATGAAAACATGCTTCGCAGGCAGGAAGCTCCGGAAGCATGGGAAGAGTCGGATCAAGGCAAAAGCGGGTATATCGTAGGGGATTGATCTCGATACGTATGTTCCTGTGCGGCCAGACGGATCGGTCGCCGGGAGGCTTAGTTCCACTTCTCCCATATCATCGAATATCTCCAGAACAGATGCGTTCTGAACTGAAATCCCTTGAAATGCTTGGCGTAGATTTCCTTTAATTGGGCCGTAGTCATATATTCGTCGCGTCCGCCATGCTCATTCCACGCGTCGATCGATTCCTTCGATGGGCGCAACGTTCCGTTCTTGGACAAGGAATGCATCCAATGCAGCGGGGCGGCCACGATATTCATCGCATATTCGGACAGCTTCTTCTGCTTGTACAAATCCATAATGATCAAAACGCCGCCGGGCTTCAGCGCTCGCTTCAGACGGGGCAATATTTCATCCATATCCAAATGATGCAATACGGCAATCGACACGATGCAATCCAACGTATTCTGCTCGAGCGGCAAATCCATAATATCCGCGGCGACAAAATGAATGGTCCGGGACGAACCGTACTTGTCCATCGCCTTGCGGACCATGGCCTGCGATAAATCGACCGCAATCACCTGTCTCGACTTGGCTTCCAGCAGCTTGGAGAAATCGCCTTTGCCGCAGCCGACTTCCAGAACCGCACTGGAGCGGTCCGGCACGTTGCGGAGCAGGTAAGGGTGGTAATGTGCGTTATGATCCCAACGGACGTCCTCTAAAGCGGCTATTTTGTCGAAATCTCGACGGACGGTTTCCATATCGTTCATCTTATCTCACCTCGCACTGAATATATTCCTCTACAACTTACGCCCGAACTCTAGCTGATATTTATAGTAACGTCATGCACTTCCATTTTGTTGCAGCTTATATGATCATAGCACAATTATTGTTATAATCGGAACTTTACCCCTCTTATCGTAGCGTAATTTGCCATGAGATGTTACATAAACGTACGAAAACGTAGATATTCTTCGTTTTCCTCGATCTATCGCGAATCTTCTACAAATTAAGAGCATCCTCAGTGTACCATATTTTAGGAAGCTTGTAGAGATATTTTTTCCAAAAAAAGAGGGATGTGCTCAGCTTCTAGAGATGTGCGCAAACAAAAAGCAGCCTTCTCGGCTGCTGCTCATTGGATCATATTCAACAATTCATCCTGAGTGAATGCTTTCGCCCGTCCCCACTGAAGGACCCGGGTCATAAAGGGCTTGCGAGGGTCCTTCACATGATAAAAGCCGGGCACCCGCATGACGCGCGACAAATTGGCAATGACGGGATCGCCGCCGAATTTACGGACAAGCGCCCGCTGGATGTCCGTGAATTTCGCCGGATCGCCTCCCGCGATCGGCCAATACAAATGGAAGCCGCTATGCGTCTCGACGATCATGGCGCCTTGGAGCAGCCGGCAATATTTGATCCGGAACGCTTGCTTCATCTTGCGCACCCAGCGTTCCGAACGTATCGCAACCAGCTGGTATTCGCCGCCCCGATACTGCTGCACAACCGCGGATTCGAACTTCTCCCCGCTAACGCGCTCCAATTCCTTCGCCTTTTGCCATAGCCGTTCTTCTGACTCGGCGAATTCCACGAGCTTATTCAAATCAATATTGATAAAATGCGCTCGGACCTTCCGGATTTCTTCGTCCGTATCGCCTCCGGCGTTCACGACAACGTGGATTGCATACCCTTGCCTGTTTTTTGATTTGAGGTGGATCGTTTCCTTCTCGTTTGTCCGGAGTTTGATGAAATTCACGCGCTTTTCAATCGCCCGAAGTCTCTTGTAACACTTATAGGATGGCGCATCCACTATACCGTGCTGGGCGAGCCGATTTGCTTCGTGGACAAGGCAGAACCATATCGTTTCATCCGGTTTATAGCGGAGCTTGCGCAGAAATCTGTGAAATTGGATGGACCGCTGCTGCAGGTTTCGGCGCAACGCGCTTTTCCGATTGCCAACCAACGGATACCACGCTCCAATACGTCAATTTCGAATATCATCGTACTACTATATTCGCCTTTAACGTAATGGCGACGGTACATTCGCCCTCGTGTGCCCTGAACAACGAAGTCTTGTTGGCTCATGCGGCACCGCTTCCGCCGATTAGATCGTCCATTGGTCGTGTACGATCCCGACTAGCTTCCATCCATCCTTCGCTTCAATAAGCACAAGCCGCAGGCTCGCCCAATCCATCCCTTCGTATTTCTTGTCGAAACCGGGAAAGTGATATTCCACGAATATACTGCCTGGGTACGCCTCCGCAATATTGTTCAGCGAGTTGCCTGTGCCTACGATCGTATTGATCCCGACCTTGGGCGCTTTAGCGAAATCATGATCGTATACGAACTTCCCGTAATATTGGTCGAAAGTCAGCTTGATCGGTTCGCCCGAGCCGTCGTAGCTCCCCCAGACGTACGTCTCATCTCCTTCGGTCAGTTTCTGCAGCCGTTCGGCCGAAAACACGAGATCGTGCTTCGTATCGATCGTGCCGTATGGCGAAAAGCGTACGCCCGTCTTCGAATCGGCATAAGCGGCTAATTGCTTCATATCTTTGGACTTGATCGCTTGTAAAATCCGATCCGCCGTAGCTTTCGCCGCCTTCTGCTTCTCCTCCTTGCTTACGGATTTCGTCGGAGTCGGTTCGGCGGACGTATTGCCGGGAACATTCGTCGCAGCTTCCCCTTGGCCCGCCGACTTGGTACCCGCGCACCCCGTCAGCCCTGTCGTCATAAGCACTGTCAGCGCCGCGGCTATTGCGATACCGCGTACGCCTGTGCCGGATTTTTTCCATTGGCGTCCTTTCGTCCGATCCTTCACCATGTCGAATCCCTCCTTGTTACTCCATCTGACGACGGCACCGAACGTTTTGTTGCTCGCTTCCGCACCGCCGCACCTTTCCTATTTTCGCCAAAAAGAGGAGTTTCTCTCCGCGGCAGCGAATTCGTACGATTAGGTGATGTTTGCATGATGCGTATGCTGAATCAGCTTAGACTCCGCAAAGAAATCATATGGGCCGCCATTCTGTTCGCCATCCCGATCGGCATCGCGGCTTATTTGTATATGCCGAGCTATACCCGCTTCTCGGCTCTCGGCGAAATCGTTCCCGTACGCGAGGTCGGCGTCGAGGGAAGCGTCTATTTCACCTATGTGCGGGAAGGTTATGCACGCAACCGATTCGAGCTGTGGTCGCTCCGCCACGCGCTGAAGGGAGACATTCGTTTCGATCCGGCGGAACCGGAAATCGCGGATGAATACGAAGCGCTCGCGGAAGCCGGGGAAACCGAGCGGAACGAAACGATCCGCCATGCGCTGGAGTCCGCGGAGCAGACTGCGGCGGCGGAAAGCCCCAACGAGGAAGACAATGACGAGCTGGAACGTAAGGTGCGGCGGATCTCGGAGCAAGCCTCCCGATATTACGGCGATTCGCTTGGCCTAATGCTAGCCATCGGTTTGGCCGAGGAGTCCGAGGGCATCGACTTCTCGAACGGAGGCGAAACCGTCATCGCCGGTACCGGGACGCTGAATGCCGACCGGACCGTCGGCTCGATCCGCGACAAGCTGCTTACGGCGGAAAAAGGCGGGGCCGAGCTGTTCTTCGTTCCGAAGGACAAGGATCGGTTCGGATACGGGGTATTAAGCAACCAAGAAGAAGCGGAACAGGTTGCACGGGAAGAGCGGCTCCAGTTAAAGGTCGTTCCTGTCGGCACTCTGGACGAGGCGCTCGAATACTTGCGCAAGTCGTTCAGGTGAAGAAGAAGATGAATAAGGAGGCATTGTATGGATGCGAAGCTGAAATCGGAAACGGTGGGCAAACTGCTTCGTCTGTTGTTATGGCCCGGGTTGGCGTTGTCCGTGTACGACATCGGCTCGACGTCGGTATTCGGAGCAGCCACGGCATGGTACATCGATAATTTGTATCCGATTGACGGGTTCTTGAGCATTTGCAATTATGTACTGTATATTTTGACGGCTATTGTTTTCCTCGTGTGGCTCTACCGCCTGCACATGGATCTGAACGCCCTCTACCCGTCTTTAACGAGATCGCCGGGCATCGTGCTTGCTTCGTTTATCGTTCCGTTTTGGAATTTTTTCGGCGTCGCCCGAACCTTCCACATCGTCGGACAAACGTACCGCCATGAGCGGCCGGGCATTCCGGTGAAGGAAGCGCAGCCGTCCAAGAGCGACATTCGTCTCGGCCGAATCGGCGCACGTTTGGTTGCGGTCAACCCGCTGCTGTTCATTACGCTGTTCGGAACGAGCCTGCTCTCCCGCTGGGTGCAGCGGCAGGATGACGCGCCTTTCTCCAGCTTGCTGGCATTGTCGGTACTGGACGCCGGCAAATATGCCGTTTTTTTGATCCTGTACTATGGGGCAAGCCAAGGCTTGAAGCTCGCGGCCGAGCAAGCGCAGGAAAGGCTGCGGTGGCTTGAAGCGACGCTCGCCGCAGAGCCGGAAGCGGCAGTGGGGCATGCTCCCCCGCCCGATGGAGCGGAGAATTCACAAAAACTACCATGATGCCGTACGTACGGCGCTTCCAGTCGCGCTATACTGAACGTAAAACGGGAACTAACTGGCGTTCCTGCCAAGGAGGCGTTTGCGATCGTACAATTGCACAAAAACCGACTTCTTTATTTTGTTCTTGCCGGGCTGTTTATCGTTTCGTTCGATGTCGCTTTATTGCGTTCAAGCGACTTTAACGAATCGCCGAATTGGCTCAGTATCGGCATAACCCTCGATTTCATGCTCTTTGTTCCTTTCTTGTATTACTTGTTCGTTCTGCGTAATTCGAACCGAAAGCTCGCGGCGGCGCTGCCGTTCGTCATTCTTGGTTATTTGGCCGCCATGCTGCTCATTCCGGGTTCTCCGCCCGCCCTGAAATGGTTCGGATATGCGCTCGTTCCGTTCGAAGCCGCGCTAATCGTATACGGGCTGCTGCAGCTGCGAAACTGGAGGCGGCAATACCGCGCGACGCTGACCGAACAATCGGGCCACGTCGCCGATTCGCTGCTGAAATCGACTTCCGCAGCATTCGGCGGAGGGAAGCTTGCCGCTTACGCCGCAAACGAGCTGACGATCTTGTACTACGCTTACGCCTCCTGGAAAACGCGGAGATATGAGCGTGAGGGCACCGCCGCTTTTACGTATCATACGAATTCCATCTGGCCTTCCACGCTCCTGATCGTCGGCAAAATCATCGTGCTCGAAAGCATCGGCCTGCATTTCCTTATTTCCCAATGGTCGCATCTTGCCGCGTGGATGCTGACTTCAGGCGATGTGTACCTGCTCTCGCTGCTGATCGCCGATTACCGCGCCATGAGGCTGAACCCGGTGCTCGTAGGCAAGGAAACGGTTCGCATACGATACGGGCTGCGCATCCGAGCCGATATCCATATCGACGACATCGATTCGGTTGACGTGTCCCGCGAATATACGCTGTCCAAAGAAGAGCAGGATGGTGCCGTAACACCCGTTTTCGAAGCGCCCAACGTGCTCATTCGCTGCCATCGGCCCGTTGCAACGGCCGGTATGTTCGGCATTCGCAAAACGGTCAGCCATATTTATTTGAAACTAGACCAAGCCTCGGCTTTCCAAATAGAAGTCGAAACCGTTATGCAAAACCGCATGGAGCAGAATCGCCGGCAATAAATGAAAATCGCTCGCCTCAAGCCGTTTCGGCCAAAGGCGAGCGATTGTTATTTGTGCGAAAGACGCAACCCGATCAATAGCAATGAAACTGGTTGATCTGCTTCAGATCAAGACCGAAGTACACCCAGAACAGTCCGGTCCAGCGGTAGCCCGCAATCGAGTTTCGTCCGACGAAAGTAAGGTAAGCCCAGTACTGCTGCCCGTTTCGCTGCCAGATGTACACATACCGGTAAAGGCAGCCGGCTATGGCACCAGGGTCAACGGCATACAGCCCGGCTTGCGGCTGCTGCGGCGTAAACGCGGGAGGCGGTCCTGCCGGCGGACCGGATTGTCCGCCTCCTCCAGGAGGTCCTGGGGGTGGTGGCGGCGGAGTTCCTGGAGGTCCTGGAGGTGCCGGCGGATCAAAAGGAAACCCTGGGCCACCGCCTGGATGCCATGGTCTACCCGGCGTGCCGGTTACGCCAGGCATACCGGGGAAGCCGGGCATGCCAGGGAAGCCGGGCGTGCCAGGGAAGCCGGACGTACCGGGGAAGCCGGGCATGCCAGGGAAGCCGGGCGTGCCAGGGAAGCCAGGCGTGCCGGGGAAGCCAAGCGTGCCGGGGAAGCCAAGCGTGCCGGGGAAGCCAAGCGTGCCGGGGAAGCCAAGCGTGCCGGGGAAGCCAAGCGTGCCGGGGAAGCCAAGCGTGCCGGGGAAGCCAAGCGTGCCGGGGAAGCCAAGCGTGCCGGGGAAGCCAAGCGTGCCGGGGAAGCCAAGCGTGCCGGGGAAGCCAAGCGTGCCGGGGAAGCCAAGCGTGCCGGGGAAGCCAAGCGTGCCGGGGAAGCCAAGCGTGCCGGGGAAGCCAAGCGTGCCGGGGAAGCCAGATGTGCCGGGGAAGCCGGGCGTGCCGGGAAAGCCGGATGTGCCCGGAAAGCCGGGCATGCCGGGGAAGCCAGGCGTGCCAGGGAAGCCAGGCGTGCCAGGGAAGCCAGGCGTGCCAGGGAAGCCAGGCGTGCCAGGGAAGCTAGGCGTACCGGGAAAGCCGGGTGTGCCGGGAAAGCCGTGCGTGCCGGGAAAGCCGTGCGTACCGGGGGAGCCGGGTATGCCCAGACCGCCCGGACCCGGAAAACCTGGAGTGCCGATACTGCCCGGCTGGAAACCGGGGGCACCGATAGCGCCTGGACCTACCGGCCTTTCATAGGGATTCGGCTGGTCTAGCGGATCCCCGCTTATTTCCCATTGTTGCTGCGCTGTCATCACATATCGTCCTTCCTGATGTTTAGTGTTTACCATCGCCTACGCGAGCTCAACACCAATATATGTGATAAACACCCAGCGATTATGGGCTCCTGCCCGGGTGCCGCAAATATAATTCCGCGAATGCCCGTGTCGCGGAAGCCGGTTCCGGGCGATTGGCCGGTTCGGTCTCCGGATCTAGCTGCGGCTTGTCCGCACCGGTAGCTTGCGTCTGCGCCAGAGCCTATACCCTTTGCGGATCCAATTGACGGCGAAATCCGGCAGAGGCACCGGCCAGCGGGACAATAACGGCACGTACAGCCTGTAATACGCTTTTTTCATATCCGACCACATGGAACACGCTTCCTGCTGCAGGAAGTCGGAGACGTCGATCACTTTGCCCCGCCCGCCAGCGACCATAATATTTTTGCCGTGCATGTCCTGCGGAAATAATCCCCGTTCTTGCGCATATCGCAGCGCATCGTCAATATCGCGTATCACTTGCTCGGGAATGCGAATGCCAAGACGCAGGCAGTCGTACATCGTATTTCCGTGCAGCCGCTTCAGAATCAAATACGATTTGCCCTTGTCGGCATAATAACACGCCGAATAAGCCGGGTGTTCGCCCAGCTTACGATAAACTTCCGCTTCTTGCTCGAGACCGTGGCGTCCGGGCGCATACACCTTCACGGCAAGCTCCGGATGCTCCGGGTGGCATACGACGGCGGCGTAGTTGCCGGCGCCGAGCAGCTGCCACGGCTCCGGAACGTGAAGGACGCTTACCGGCTCGTGAGGATGGCGGCTATGCAGCAGCAGCTGCGGCAGAAGCCCGCCCTCCACGGCGCGTATCAGTTGTTCCACGGGCGCCGCCCTTCGTCGGACCACGCTTCGACCGATAAACCGTCCTCTACGGCAAATTCGAAATCTTCGACATCGTAAGCCTCGATCGGCACCTCGTTATCGATGATTTTATCGAGCATTTCGAACTGATCCGTCATGAGCGGCACTTTCTCATTGAACGCCGCCAAAATCAGCTCCGTTTCGATCGGATCGAACAATTCCCCGTACTGCGCGTTGTCGGCAGCGTTGACGATCGTAAACGTCACGGTATCGCTTACAGGCAGCGGCGGGCTTTTGCGCCATGGCGCCTGAAGCGCGCGCTCGACCTTCTTCTTATTGAACGGCTCTTCGAAGAAGGCGATCAGCTCCGCCATCTTCTGCCGTACATGCGCATCGTCTTCGATCTGCTGCATGACCGGCTCCTTGCTATCCAGCATTTCGTATAATTCCATCAGTGTAGAATACGGAATAATATATTCGACAGGCCGGCTCGGCTGCATTAAATGCCCGTAAGCTGCAATAAGTATAGCTTCGATCACAAATCGACGTTCCATCGCGTAGATTTCCCTTCCTTTGACTCTGTACTATCTTTTTACACATTATATCATAATTTTATAACAGGTCCGAGCAGACTCCTACCTCTAAGCTGCCAAATCATCAACTCCAGGCCGGTGAAGATTTTTCTATTAGTATAGTCTCTTAGTTCGCATTTGATTGGATGAATAGCAGGCTATCTATTAATTATTTTTAAGAATAGACGGATAGGTATAAAATAAAACCGCCGGAGTTTCCCCCGGCGGTTGCGATGGACTCTAGATCAAATCAAAATGCTCAATCCGCTCCAAAATTATCTCGACAATGCTTTCACGGCGTTCAAATGGCCGCGGCCGAACAAGTCGGAATCCCTCCCCGAAGCAGGGTCCGTCGCTTGGCGGTATAGCAGGTTCGCCAGCTTGTTTGGATCCATTTTGCCGTACTTGGCAACGAGCAGCGCGGCGACGCCGGATACTTTCGGTGCCGACATCGAGGTGCCGACGCTGTAATAATAACCGCCGGATTCGCTTGTGCTGAGGCAAAACTCTCCCGCATACAGCTTATTCGCGATATATTCCCCTAAACGGCCCTCTCTTTCATATTGGCTGTATAGCCTGGTATCGCCACCGACCGCGGCAATGTCGATAAAACCTGGGCCGTAGTTCGAATATTCCGCGAACTGGTCCCCTGGGCCGGTTGCCGATACGGTGACGATACCCGGCAGCGAGCCCGGCACCTGAATGCTCGCTCCAACGAAAGAGAGTCCGTCTTGGGCATACGTTTCGTTCAAGTAACGGGTAACCTCACGCGGATTCGCCGCGTTCAAAGCTTCATTGCCCGCCGAAGCGACAAGCAGCGTTCCGTGGTTCGTGACGTATTTGACCGCCCGCTTGTACGCGAGAAAATCGGCAATATCGTTGTCGAGCTGTGTTTTTACGCCGGTTTGCGGGTCGGTATAATAAATTTTGCCAAGCACGTCATAACCGCCGAGGCTCATCGACAGAATGTCGACGCCATCGTCGGCCGCCGCAATCATCGCCGCAAAAATCCACGCCGACTCGGCATACGATTTGCCGAACACGCGATAGGAGCGAATGCCCGTGTCGGGCGCCACGCCCAAAATCGCGCCGTTTCCGGCGATCGAGCCTGCGACATGGCTGCCGTGGCCTTCCAGGTCATCGAACGCCGCCATGCTGCCGCTCTCGTACGGCTCCGTTCCTTTATAGCCGCCCGCCGGGACGAAATTTTTGGAGCCCGGCATCAGGTTGCGCGCCAAATCCGGGTGATCGCGGTCGATTCCGGTGTCGACGATCCCTACGACGACGCGGTGGGAGCCTGTGCCGAGCTTGTAGCTCGCTCCGTCACCGGTAATGCGCTTCATATCCCATTGCAGATCCCACAATGCGGCGCTGCTTGTGCCGGCCGTGGCTGCGGGCAGCGGGACCGCAAGCTTTTTGAACTCGGGGATCTTCCAGGAGGCGGACGGGTTAACGGCGCTTACGTTGGAAATCCGTTTCATCCGCGACAGAACGCCGCTGTCGCCCCGCACCTGCGCAAAACCGATTTGCGGCACGGTATACACGATTTGTCCGCCGGCCTTGGCTACCTCGCTTGCGAAGCTGTTCGGAATGGCATTGTCATGGAACAGAACCGACACGGTATAGCTTCCGTTGCCTCCGTAGCTTCCGTTGTTTCCTTGCGCGGAAACGGCAGGTACAATACTGAATGCAAGTACAATTGCGAGCAGTAGCGCGAATAGCTTTTTCATAAGGTCCCCCCATTGATTTCAAGATCTGCTATGAAACTAGCAGTCTAGTATCTCTATCCTAGCAAATCCGTTCACAAAAGTTTGTCGAAGGGCGGGAGTGAAAGCGTTCTATTTTTGCTGGGACTTGTCGACCCAATTGAAGCGTTCGAAAAGTTCGGCGAGAAGGCGATGCATGCGCGCCGCGAATAAACGTTTTTCCTAGTTTTTCTTCAGACTCCTGACCGCATGGATCGCCACCCGGATGAGCAGAACGGCGCTGATGAGCAGACTGACGTACCCGAACATTTCGTAGTAGCGACCTGCGCCGGCGGGCGAACCGCCAGCCAAACTCAAAAGCCCGATGGCAATGCCGCCAAAAGCCATTCCGATCAGCGTCAGCAAAATTTGCGCCATCATGCGGGAGATGAACGAAGCATTTTCTTTGTCCGAGAAAAAGCCGACCTTCATCGTAAAATCGCCTTTTTCCAGCATCGACCCGATGTTGTCGAGCCTTCTCGGGAGCCGGCGTATCACCGGCAGCATGGAGATCAGCTCGTTCGTCGCCGTTTGCTTCAAATCGGTCACGCTGCCGGCATTCATAAAGTCGGCGGCGTATTTTTGCGCGAACCGTCTGGCTTCCTCCATCAGATCAAACTCAGGATTCAACTGCAGCATCGTGCCTTCCAGCGTAATGAGCGAGCGGAAAGCGCCGGCGACCATCGGGAAAAACGACAGCTCGAAATCGGCAATAACGCCGAACAGGTTTTGGACGAACGCTTCCGATCCGCCTCCGGAAGAAGCATATGAGGTCTGTATCAGCAATTGGCTGATCGCCTGCTCCAGCGCTTCTTTGTCGAGCTCTTGCCTTGGCTGGGTCAGCTGGAGCAGCGCATCCATGATGAGGTAGCTGCTCTTGCGTTCAAAGCCGACCAGCAGACGTTTGAGCGCATCCTGCTGCAGCGCCCCAAGCCTGCCAACCGAACCGAAGTCCAGCAAGGCGGGCGTCCCGTCCCTCAGGATGTATACGTTACCCGGATGCGGATCGGCATGGAAAATCCCTTTGAAGAAGATTTGCTCCAGCACGCAGTCGAACAGCTGGCGCTGCACTTCCTGCCGGTCGATGTTCAGTTCGCGAAGCAGCGCGGCGCCTTTCTTGACGCTGACTCCGTCCAAATATTCGATGACGAGCAATCTGGAGCTGCTCAGTTCCTGGTACACCTTCGGAATTTTCACCTTCGTTCGGCTATGCTCGAGCGATGCCGTCACTTGGGCGAAATTGCGAGCCTCGATCCGGAAATCGATCTCTTCCTTCATTGCGGCGGCGAAACCTTTGGCCAGCTCCAGCAGACCGATGTTCCGGGCCCAGTCCGATTTCTCGGAAGCCCACGTCGCGAAACGTACCAGAATATCCATATCCCGCATAATATTCGCCGAGATGTCCGGACGCTGAAGCTTAACGACAACCTCCCGGTTGCCGTCCTTCAGCACGGCCCGATGCACTTGCCCGATGGAAGCCGCAGCAAGCGGCTGCATATCAAAGGAGCGGAATAGGTCTTCCTTCGGTTTGGGCAGCTCCCGGGCCAATATCGCCTCCACCTGCTCGTCGGTCAGGCGGGTTACGTTCTCTTGAAGGTGGGACAACTGTTCAATGATCGGCTCCGGCAGCAAGTCGGAACGCGTCGACAGCACTTGCCCGAATTTGATGAACAACCCGCCGCACCGCTCCAGCGTCTTTCTTAGTGCAACGGCAAGCTTGCGGTCGGATTCCGGCGTTCTTCTGACCGTCAAATGTTTGCCTACCCCGTACCGTACGGCGGTGAAGAACACCTGCATGTACCGTCTTTGCCTTCTGCCCCAAGCCGCCATTCGCGAGAACGGGTTGCGCTTGTCCGTGAGCCGATCGCCCCGCTGTCCCAGCTTTACCGGATCGAACATCTCGAACATCAGGTAGAAGAGCATCGACACGACGACCATGCTGATCAGCCAAATAACGCCGTCCATCCCGAACTCGTCCGACGGATGATCGCGCAAAAAGGTGTACCAGTACACAACCGTCGTGATGATGACGCTGAAGACCGATGCCATGACTTGTTTGCCGAAGCTGATTTTCGTGCCGATCAGCCTTCCGCTGATGATCGTCATGATAATGGCCAATAAAATCAATTGAAAGTACATCCGCTCACCTCGCCCCAAAAAAATCATTGTATCGCGTGCCGCACATCATTCGATAATCGCGCCTTCTAGCGAGCAGCTTGGCGCTCCCTGACGGCGGGCGGACCGCATGGAACCGCATGCTTCGAGGGTGTCCGGCAGACTATACTTCGCGGATCGCTTTCCATGCGGCCAGCTTCTGCTCGAACGGTACCGTGAGCGCCGGGCTGGACGACGGCAGCCGGTGAAATGTGAGCGGCAGTCCGCTCACGCTGGATGCGGCATGCCTTAGGAACAGCTTCTCAGCCGCAGCCCCGTTGAAGAAGACATGCCGGATCTGCGGATGCGCGGCGAAAAACGCGGCGAAGTCGTTCGCCTGCTCCTGCCGGATGCGGCTGTCCAGGCTGCCTTCTCGCTCGCAGGAAGCGAGCACGTCCCATAAGGCGACGCCGTGCCGCCGAACAAAGTCGATCCGCTCGGCATACTCGGCATACTCCGCGTGCGGCATCTGACCGATGTTGCCACTGCCACTCTCGTGACGATCTCCCTCCCGTTCGCCGAACAACGTATAGATGAGCCGCCAGAAGTGATTACGCGGGTTGCCGTAATATTGCCCCAGCCGAAGCGACTGCTCGCCCGGCATCGTGCCTAGAATTAGCAGCCTGGAATTCGGGTCCGCAATCGGCGGAAAAGAAGATAACATCCCTCAGCCTTCCCCTTCGGCCGCACCGTTGAAAGTACGGTTAAATGCCGCAACGGCGGTAAAATCAAGCGCCGTCAACCCGCCCGCATGCCAAGACGTGATTCGCAGCGTCACCAGCTTATAGTCAATCGCGATAAACGGGTGGTGATTGAGCCGCTCGGCGATGTCCGCCACTTCGTTCACGAACGCGATCGCCTCCGGAAACGAGGCAAAACGGTATTTGCGGACGATCCATTTGCCGTCCTCCCGCTTCCAACCCTCCGCCTCCGGCAAGGCGAGATAACGTTCGATTTCGTCTTCGCTTAACTTGATATTTTGTCCGTCCATGGAGAGAAGCCTCCTTCGAAATCTATATTCTGTTATTCTCTTATGCTCTCAATATAACAATCGGCGGAACCTATGGCAATGTTCGCCAATATCTCGGTCTCTATCCGCTTCGGCTGCACTCTCAACCTCTTGAGTCGGCAGAAGAGAAGCTATCATTCGGAGCCTTCTCTACGATGAATGACCCTGCGTAAGATGAAGCTTTTATCGCCAATTCGAATTTAGGTCCTTGCGTTGCCTGCTGAAAACTTATAAATTTTATATTATTAACAAGTAGTAGAATGAGAGGAGGCAATCATTTTGGTAGAAAGAAATCACAAATCGCTCAAGTCGTTTACTCGCATTTTATCGATTCTATGTTCTAGCATATTTGTCATTCTTACGATGTTCACATCCGTCGGCACGGCCGCGGAACGCCAGACCACCATCCTGCTCGACGGGTATCCGCTCGCGTTCCCTGTCGAACCGCAAATCGTGCAGGGCAACACGATGGTGCCGTTCCGGGCCATCGCCGAGGCGCTGCGCATTACGGTGCAGTGGGAACCGAAGACGAAAACGATCACGGCGGTAAAAACAACCGATCAAGGAAAAAAGACCGTCCTGCTGCAATTGAACAATCCCGTCGCCAAGGTAAACGGAGAGGCCGTGCAGCTTCCGATGAAACCGATGGAGCGAAACGGCAGCACGCTTATTCCGCTCAGCTTCTTCAGCCGGCAGTTCGGCGCGCAGGTCGCCTGGGACGGCACGACCTCAACGGTGACGATCAAGTCGCCGACGGAGCGCATGTACAGCATGGGGTTTTACGCCCTCTCGTCCTTTGACGAAAGATCTCTGATCGAGCGATTCGATACGGTCTCCTTCGGCTGGTCGAGAATCGGCGAGGACAGTAAGCTGACCACGAAAGAGAAGCAGCACGGGTGGCCGAAGCCTGCGGGCGACATTACGCCCGAATCGATTGTCGCAGAAGCGCAAAGCGACGGCACAGCACCTTATCTGATGGTTTTTGCCTTAGACGGCAAAGGCGAGTTGACGAAAATGCTGGAAGATGAAACGCTGCGGGATCAAGCGTTGAACGACATTATGCAATTGGCGACGGACAAGCATTTTGCCGGTATCACGCTTGATTTTGAAGGACTCGGCCTAACCGGCGACAAGAAAAAAGCGCAGCAAAGCTACACTGAATTCGTCCGGCTGCTGGCAGAATCGGCTCATGCGAAAGGCTTGAAGCTGGCGCTTGTGCTGCACGCGCTCAACAGCTCCTACCAAGGCTACGATTATAAAACGCTCGGCACGATCGCCGACGAGCTCATCATCATGGCGTATGCCTATGAAGGCGAGAAGCAGCCGGAGCCGCTGAACCGCGTCGATCAGGCGATCAAGCTGGCGCTGAAGCAAACGGCGAAAAGCAAGCTCGTGCTCGGCATCTCGATGGGCAGCGAAAACGCGCAATCGGTCGTCGGCAAAATCGGGCTCGCCAAGCGCTACGACCTGAAAGGCATCGCCATCTGGCGTCTCGGCCTCATCGGCCAGCCCGCGGCTGAGCAAATCCAGCGCAGCGTGCTGCCGCTGCGGGCTTGACCTGCACCTCGCGGCGAGCCGCTCGGCTCCAGCGGCGGCCGGGCCTTGCATTCGTTCGAGCTGGCTGGCAAGCTGCGCGAGGTACGATTAAATCAGCTTTGCGAGCCGTGCCACCATGCCATAGTTGCACTAGAGCACCCGGTCTCAAACCAAATAAATGCAATAGTGCAGTTCTTTCAAGCCGAACATGATACGAGGGAGTTGAGTCTATATAATTGTGTAAAATGCTAGGTTCTCTAAAAAAGGGGGAGCCATAGGCAGAATCCTCGTTTAGAATGTAGTTGTCGAGACCCATTCAGAGGAGGA
>NZ_JBVYOJ010000015.1:0-189964 GCF_056120465.1 Paenibacillus sp. sgz302148 | reverse complement strand
ACAACGCGCACCGATTGAATATCGGTGCGCGTTGGCAGCATAGCTTTTTTCTTATGTCTACTTGACAGGGGTAAGACCATATTCGCGGTTTTTTCATATGGATTCGACCTTTCTTATCATTCGACGTCAAACAATTCCCGGAGGGAGCCATTGGCCTTGCAGCACGGGCTGCTGCGGCCAATACATGCGAAGCATCAGATTAAACGTTCCGGCTGGCGACGGGAGCCAGTTGGATTTTTTGGTATCCCCGGGCGACGTATGCTGAATCCATATATCCAAAGAACCGTCGGCATTATATTGAAGTGGTTCGAGATGCGGACTAACGGCATAGCGGTGGATCGGATTCTCGACTAAAAAACCGTCCGCGTTGTATAGGGTGACCGACCAGAAGGCGTTAACCGGAGGCAGCTGTCCCGGATTGAAATGGATACGATATGCGCGGTTCCCGTCCAACGGTCGGCCATTCGGGTCATCGAACAAATATGCATACACCGCATCCTGCGGGATATTCGCGCCGAACAGCGTATTCGCTACAAAAGCCCGCTGCATATAATTCGTTCCGTAAGATCCGATATTATGGAGCAGCATATTCCAGCCGTTGAAACGGTTCTGGTTCAGAATGCGCTGGCCTGCGGCTTGAATGACCTTCAAGCCTGTATGATTGGCATAAATCAAAGCTTGCTGTACCTCAGGGTGCAGTGACCGGAATGTAAAATCAGCGCTCGGAACTAAACCCAAAACCGCAAGTTTTCGGCTCATTTCGGGCGACTGGATGGCAGGATACGGCGGATTTTTCCACATCAGGCGCATCATCGATTCAAAGAATGCGGCCGCATCCATGGACGCAACCCATTCCTTCGGCGATTGATCGCTTAAGATGAGTTGATCGGCTGCATGCGGGAATTCGATTGGGGTCAGCTTCGTTAACTTAAAGCCTTGTTGAACGGCGTGTGCCGCATCATAGTCCATTGCCCCGTTCGTCTGCGTCCGGCCCGTGATCCAAACCGTATTCGTCGGCGCATGGATGACGGGCACGTGCAAAGGCAAAGCCCCATTCCAGCCCGGGCCGACGATAACGAAGCTTTGTTCTTTCGTACCTGTCGTTCGTGCTCCGACTGATGCGAATACATTGGAATACGCATCCAGCATCGGCAGCAAATAATATCGGCCGTCCGTATCCGGCACATGAAGCTGCATCGGACCATGGCTCAAATCAAGCCAAGCCGAGGAATAGAGCGTATCCACGTTCGGCCGTACCACCTGCGAGAATCTCGGGGTAGACAACACCTTCTGATGATAGAAGCGATTGTACTCCGGAATACTTACAAGCCCTTTTCTCCTCGTAATATCCATCAGCACTAGAGGAAATCCATATATATAAGCGTCCAGCGCATCATCGTACAACGTAAGTTCGGAAGCTATACCGGGGTGGCTCGCCATCCGATACATTTGCGGCATTTCGCCTCTCAAAGGACTATACATATCCAACCTCCTCAAATCGTACAACGTTACTCGCACGTACCGACAACGGTAATTCAAATAACGGTGCCCACACATCATATGCGGATTAGGCGAAATGTGCCAATGACATGCAGGCAATCTGGCTCCATGTCGGATTGAACCTGCAATCGCCGGCATGATGGGCAAGCAATGCCAATACATTAAGGTATAGGCATAAAAAAGGTGGGATGTACATGTACAGCAATTTATCCGCAATTCCGGCTCCGCACGTTCCCGCACAAGTACAACCGAATCAGATCAAGGTTACGGGCGAAGGCAGCCTTTCCGTAGCGCCGGACAAAACGACGATCGTTCTGGGGGCCGTCACCGAAAATACAAGCCTTGTCACGGCACAGCAGGAGAACGCGGCTGCCGTTACCCAAATCGTAAATTCACTCGTGAAGCTCGGCATTCCGAAGGAGCATATTCAAACGGTGGATTACAGTGTTCAAATGCAGTATGACTTTGTTGAGGGAAAACAAATTTTCCGCGGGTACAAAGTAACCCACATGCTCCAAATTACCGTAGATCAAGTCGACATGACGGGTGTCGTCGTCGACACGGCTGTGAATAACGGCGCCAATACCGTTTCCAATATTCAATTTTCGGTCGCGCATCCCGAGTTGTACTACAATCAAGCCTTATCCCTCGCGATCCACAACGGCCATCAGAAAGCGCTGACGATTGCCACAACATTAGGCGTCAACTTGAACCGTAATCCGCGTGTCGTGCAAGAGCAATCCAGAGCCCAAGAGCCTATCCCTTACCCTACCGTGATGTTTGCACAAGCAAGCACAACGACAACGCCGATTCTAGCCGGACAGTTAACGATCAAAGCTGCCGTAACGATCGAATATTCTTTTCATTAAATACAAAGAGCGGCTTCGCCGGCCGCTCGGTACGCGTCATAAAATGAACTTCAACGGATCTTCGATACATCGTCGCAGCGGTCGAAAAATTCGGTTTGCAGCCTCAATACCGTATCGTCTTGTTTAATATGGCGAATGGCCTTGGCGAAATTTTCGGCGCAGAAGTCAAGGTATGCTTTGCCGTACTCCGCCGTCGACAAGGACGGATCTCCGGCGATTTGATAAGGAAACTCCATGTACCAGTGGATGCCTGCCGCGATTTTATGCTCCGACAGTCCGCGCCCGCGTCCCATCGACTCCCATTCCCCCGGATTCAGACGGTCCATATAAACCAGCGACGGATCGATATCCATAATTTCCGATGTTTCCATATGATCGGCATGTCCGTAATCCGCGGGCGTATCGAAGTTATTTTCAAGAAATTGCAGCTGTTCGCCGTTAAGCTCCCATAAGTCATAGGTATACACGACGTAATCTTTACGTTCATCCAGCATCGTCTGCACGAAATATTGGAGCCAGTTATTATTGCCGCCGTGTCCGTTCGCCAATACGATTTTGTTGAAGCCGTTGCGGCGCACTTCCCTGCACACCTCATTCAGAAGCCTCATTTGCATTTCGCTGCTAATGGCGATTGTTCCCGCGTAATGTTTAACCTCCGAAACTTGTCCGAACAAATAATACGGAAAAATAACGACAGGCTCGATCGCTGCCGTTCGCTCGGCTACCGCTCTTGCAATCATCATATCGGTGCCTAGAGGCAGATGGTCGCCGTGCTTCTCCAAACAACCGATCGGAATGACGCATACCCGGTTCGTCGACAACACCGCCTGCTCAAACTCTTTTACCGTTAAATTTTCCCACAGCATTCGTTTCTCCCCCTCGTGTACTGTCGAAAGATTCTGAATATAGAAATCACCCGTATTTTAGCATATTCCGGCAGCGGCGGTATATGGAACGCTTGCAAAACGACAAAGCCGGATAACTCCTTGATGGAGTTCCGGCTAACACGTTCCCGATATGACGATTCTAATTCCCTTTCCGGGCGCTATCCACGAACATCATCGTTATAGGCATTGCTATACTGGCCGATACGATCGAACAATGTATAGACCTTGTACACGAGCTCCAATCGCCCGGGCAGATCCTTCAGCATGTCGTTGAAGCAGTCGCGACCGGTACCCGTCATTTCGACATACCGGTCTTCTCCGTTTTGTGTTCGAAGGAGAAACCCTTCCCCCTCCAACCGCTGAATCGTTTTTTTCAGATCGACGAGCTCGCCGACTTCTATTAATTGTTTGGAAATGGACTGTCCGATGACGTCCTCGTGCTGCCGACCGTGCTGCAATTCCGATAAGACGATAAAATTTATGACCTGTTGAACCGTAATCACATGTCCGAGTGTTTCGTCAATGTCGTCGGGACGTACGATGCTTTCCATCACTCACACCTCGTTTTCTTCTCATCTTCGAGAGGCGCATCACTTTTGGGAGCGTCTTCGGTTTCATCATACAGCACGAAAAACGTCGTTTTATTCAACTATTGTTCACCGTTGTTGAATTATTTTCCGCAATCGACGGATACGATTATAGTGAAATTTGAAAATGTGTCATATAATATACGACATATTAACCGCTTTCTAATCGCAAAACATAGTAAAGGGGTGATAAAGATGCAAAGTTACCGGGTAACGGATCGTGCGACAGGCAAAAAACCGGCGTTAATATTTCATTCCAAACTCGAGATGAGAGAAAATTTTCCGTGCAAGTTATATAAAATCAACGATTTGACGTATATTACAGCCGAGGAACATGAGCATGATTATGTCCAGCTTTGGTATGTGAGCAAAGGAAGGTTCACCCACTCGATTCACGAGAAAACGTATCATATGGTCAAAGGCAATTTATTCGTCGTTCCTCCGTACACCGTACATCAGATCAGCGTGGAACCCGGGGAACAAGCGGAAATTGTCGGATGCGAATTCGTGCCTTCGTTTATCAACGAACAATTGACTCAGGCTCCAAGCGACGGCAATTCATTCGACTTTGCTCATGTGGAACGGAGTTTAATAGGCAAGTACCGCTCTTCCCAGCAAATCACCTTGACCGGAAGTACCGATCATCAGGTGCAAAGCCTGCTGGAAGAAATGCTGGAAGAGTATACGGAGCGCAGGCACTTTTACGAATTGGTATTGAAAGCGAACCTGCTTAAGCTCTTGTCCATCCTTGTCCGCGATAGCAGGAAAACGAAGATCATGGGAATCGGCGATAAAACGAACAAATATTTGCCTCTCTTCGCATCGGCCATTGAGTATATTCACCGGCATTATCAAGAAGACATCCGCATGGATCAATTGTGCAAAATCACAATGGTTTCCAAAACGCTGTTTTGCGATTTGTTTAAACATTTTACAGGCAAAACGTTTAACGATTATTTGATCGACATCCGCATCAAAAAATCGACGGAGCTCTTGCTGCAGCCGGACTTAACGATTACGGACGTTTGTTACGGCGTAGGCTTCAACAATCTCAATTATTTTTCGAAAACGTTCAAGAAATACACGGGCATCTCGCCGTCCAACTATAAAAAATTATGTTTGGATAATTCACATGAGACGGATTCGGGAAATACACAGATTTCCACTATGTGAAGAAGCGTGCTGGCAATACGGCACGCTTCTTTTTGCGGCATTACCCGGCATGATCCGCGGGTTGGACCGGTTGTGCCGGAGGAGCCGACTGATCGGCCATGCGGTTATATCCGAACAGGGGTACCAACAGCAGAGCTCCGATCAGGAATAAGATACCGCTCGCCGAGAACACAGACATGAGCGAAAACATTTCTTTCAAATACCCTGCCGACGACATGCCGATCACCATAAACCCCATGAACAGCGGAGTCATGACGCCGCTAACCCGCCCGACGTACGCAACCCCCGTATTTTGCATGATGATTGTATTGATGCCGATATGAATGCAAGGATAGAACAATCCGTTGACGATCTGAAACAATATCGTAAGCATGACGCTGTCCGACCACCCGATCCCCATCGTGCCGATGGTGCTTGCAACCAAACCGAAAGCAAGCAATTTTTGCGGCTTCACTTTTTTGGCGATGCCCATGACCGCCCCCCCGCCGACGAACATCGCTGCCCCGTTCGCCATCAGCAGCCATTGCATAAAATCCTTGCTTTGCCCGAGATTTTCGATGCTGACGAACAGCATGAGCGGCTGAATAAAGCCGACAGCCAATCCGGCGACCGTGAACGTACCTCCGAGCGTCCGAAGAACGCGGTTTGACCAGACGAAACGCAGCCCGTCCGTCATATCCTGCGTAAAGCTCCGCTTCGTCGCCTTGCCTTTGTCGGCTTGCGGATCTCGCGGAAGCGTCGTCAAGACCAACGCCGATGCGAGGAATGCGACAACCATGGCAGAAAGGGAAACTTCGATGCCGTGGCGCTGATAAATGAACACGCCGATCACAGGCCCTATAACCATAAAGATGGCCATAAGCGACTGGAATATCGCCATCACGCCTTGCAGCTGCTCCGCGGGAACGTGCTGCTTGAACAGCTTCATAGCCGAAGGCTGGGAAAATTGCGACAGCATGGCGGACACGAAAGTCGCAAAGAACAATGCGTGCCACGATCCGTAGATAAGTACAAGCAAGACGACCAATACGGATATGGCGGACAAGATGTCGCACCAGACCATCGTCAATTTCGGCCTCCACCGGTCGGCGAACGTCCCTCCGATGACGGCGAACAAAAAAATCGGCGCATATTCCACGACTGCGATCAGCGAGACGCTCCGCGGATCGTTATTCGTTATGTCGGTCACATATAACAAAATTGCGAAATTTCTTATCCAGATGCCGAGCTGGAGCAAAACATTGGATAAGATGATCGTGCGAATGTAACGATTTCGAAACAAGACAACCACTTCCTCACATTTGTTTGTTATTAAACAAACATTCGTTAATAACGTTTGTTCTTTACGTAAGATATTATGCGTACGATAATAAAAATTGTCAATACACTTTTATAAACATTTATATTATACGTTTGCTTTAACATATTATATTTTTAAACATTGTTTGTTTTTTAATGGACGATATTGCAAATACACAATACAAATTCAACTAATATCTTCTTATCTCGATTTTCGTCCCTCGTTTCGACGATAAAACCGAAAAAGACAAATTGGGATAAGTTTAAGGTCGAACTTGTATGTTGTTTATTTAAACCTAGCGAATACAATGAACATGAGAAAAACAATTTTTGGAGGGACAACGATGGAAAAGATTAAAGTTGCCATTATCGGATGCGGTACAATCGCGAACAGCGCGCATATTAAAGCGTATTTAGCAAATCCGAACGCAGAGATCAAATATTTTTGCGATATCATTTTGGAAAGAGCCGAAAAAGCGGTTAAAGATTACGGTTGCGGCATCGCCGTACAAAACTATGAGGAAGTGTTAAACGATCCGGAAGTTGAAGCCGTTTCCATTTGCACGCCGAACGACGGCCACGCGAAAATCGCTATTGATTGCCTGCGCGCCGGCAAAAACGTGCTTTGCGAAAAACCGGCGGCCCGCACCTATGCGGAAGCGCTCGAAATGAAGAAAGTGCAGAACGAAACTGGCAAGGTGCTGAACATCGGCGTCGTTAATCGCTTCAATACGGGCGTCAACATCATCAAACAAATGATCGCGGACGGCGAGCTTGGCGAGCTGTATCACGTATATGTCAGCTTCCGCGCACATCGTTCCATCCCGGGCCTTGGAGGCGCTTTTACGACGAAAGCGATTTCCGGCGGCGGCGTATTGATCGACTGGGGCGTTCATTTCCTCGATATCGTCATGTATTGCTCCGGCGATCCGAACCCAACGACGGTTACGGGCCAAGCCTATTGCAAGCTCGCGAAAGACATGAAAAATTACGCCTTCACTGACATGTGGGCCGGCCCGCCGAATTACGAAGGCACTTATGACGTCGACGATTTCGTTACCGGCATGATCCGTACCGAAGGCGGTCCGACGATTACGCTGAACGGCGCATGGGCGCAAAATATCGGCGTCGGCGAAATGTACATCGACTTCCTCGGCGACAAAGCGGGCATCCGTCTGCAATACGGCTCCGATTTCAAGCTGTACAGCGCGCAAAACGGCGCTTTGCTGGAAACAACGCCGAAATATTCGTCGAAGGACGCGTTCCAAAACGAAATCGACAGCTTCATTCGCTGCATCCGCACGGGAGAGAAGCTGCCGTCCCATATCGATACCGTCATTTTATCTTCGAAAATCATGCAAGCGATCTACGACTCCTCCGATCAACGTGCGGAAATCGCGCTGACTTAACGAAAGCGAGTGATCGAAATGAAAACTATCGGATTCATCGATTATTACTTGGACGAATGGCATGCGAACCAATATCCCGCTTGGATCGAGCAAGCAACCGGCGGCGCGATGAAGGTTACATACGCCTACGGCAAAAAAGACTCGGACACCGGTCTCGACAACGTAAGCTGGAGTAATCAAAAAGGCATCGAGCTGCTCGGTTCGATCGAGGAAGTCGTTGCGAAGAGCGACTATTTGATCGTATTGTCGCCGGACAACCCGGAACAGCACGAGGAGCTGGCCAAGCTTGCGCTGCAGTCCGGCAAGCCGACCTATGTGGACAAAACGTTCGCTACGGACCGCGCTTCGGCTTTGCGCATGTTCGAGCTTGCGAATCAGCATGGGACGCCGTTGTACTCGTCATCCGCTCTTCGCTTCGCGACCGAATACGCCGGGACGAACAAAGAAGGCATCGATTCGATCTGCAGCATCGGACCGGGTCATTACGAAAACTATTCGATCCATCAAATCGAGCCGATCGTATCGCTTATGGGCAGCGAGGCTGAACGCGTCATGTTCATCGGTACGGCTAACGCTCCCGCGCTGCTGATCGAATTTTCGGGCGGCCGCAAAGCGTCGATTCATCATTACGCGAACCTTGGCTTCGGCCTGTCGATTCAATATGCATCGGGCGCTTCCGCCAAAGTGAAGCCGGAGTCCGATTTCTTTGCCGAATTCATCCGGAACATGGTACAATTTTTTGAAACCGGCAAGCCAACCGTCGATTCCGCCGAGACAATCGCGATCATTTCGATCATTGAAGCAGGCCATCAGGCGGCAAAAACGCCGCATCAGTGGATCGAGCTTCCACGCGGATAACGGGTTGTACCGGGAGAATCCCGAATAGATGAGCGTGATACGATGATGAACGATAAAGGTAACGTAGGGTGCCTCTTCCATTTTGACAACGTTTTTGCCAAAGGGCAAATGACTTTCGGCGGCATCGATCTATATCAAATTGGAGAAATTTGCTGTGAGTGCGGACACATCATCGGAGATCATATGCAGATCTGCCTGGAGTTGAGCTACATCGTGTCCGGCAGCGGTTATTTCTACGTGGACAACGAGTGCTTCCGCGTTACGGAAGGCGATATCATCTTCAACGCCGTCGGGCATCGCCACGAAATTCGTGCCGATGCATCAAGCCTTTTACGTTTCGTTTATTTGGGCTTCTTTTTCAATGAACATGCGGATGAGGAGTTTCGCGACATTCTTGCTTTTTTTCAGTCGGCGCCTTATTATCACGCCAAAGATACGCATAATGTCATCATTCCGTTCTCCCGTAATATCGACGAGTTTTATTCGCAGAGACCGTATTCGCGAATTATGATCAAGAATTATCTGGAAGAGATTATCGTGTCGTCATACCGGTCGTTTACCGAAACATCGGCGAACAAGGTAGCCCGTTATTCGCCCCAGAAGTTCCAAAATTCCGTCGGATCGACAGTATATTCGGTCATCCGTTACGTGGAAAATCATATTTTCGAGCTGAAGAGCATTCGAAGCATCGCGGAGCAGCTCGGTTACAGCTATACGTACCTGTCGCATACGTTCAAGGATAAAACCGGGATGACACTGCAGCGTTACATCAATCAGAAGAAGGTTGAAAAAGCACTGGAGCTGCTCAAGTACGGCAATATTTCGATCAAGCAGGTTGCGGAGAAGCTGAACTACGAAACGATTCAATCGTTCAGCAAAGCGTTTTCGAGAATCATGGGATATCCCCCTTCCCAATATGTTGCGATGCAGCGTGAGGAAGCGAAGATCGAAGCTTAACCCCGGCTTACGGATTGAATACTAAAACAAAAACAGGAGCTTGCATGATGCAAGCCCCTGTTTTTTAATTCATAGCGATAAGATAAGTGATTATGATTCCGCCATGCTGTTTTCTTTCAGGATGACGTCATGCGCGCCGCCCTCGACGAGACTCGTCGCCGATACAAGCGTGATTCTTGCGTTGCGCTGCAGCTCCGGGATGGATATGGAACCGCAGTTGCACATTGTCGATTTGATTTTGCTGATCGTTTTGTCGAGGTTTTCCTGCAAGCTTCCCGCGTACGGAACATAGGAGTCGACGCCTTCCTCGAATACGAGCGTTTGCTTGCCGCCGGTATCGTACCGCTGCCAGTTTCTTGCCCGGTTCGAGCCTTCGCCCCAGAACTCCTTGACGAACGTATTGCCGACCCGCAGCTTCTTCGTTGGACTTTCGTCGAAACGGGCGAAATAACGTCCCATCATGACAAAATCGGCTCCCATCGCAAGGGCCAACGTAATGTGATAATCGTGAACGATACCGCCGTCAGAGCAGATCGGAATATAAATGCCGGTTTCCGCAAAATATTGGTCCCTCGCCTCTACCACCTCGATAAGGGACGAAGCTTGGCCGCGCCCGATCCCCTTCTGCTCCCGCGTTATGCATATCGAACCGCCGCCGATGCCCACTTTGACAAAATCGGCTCCCGATTCCACGAGGTACAAGAATCCTTCGCGGTCGACGACGTTACCGGCACCGATGACGACGTCAAAATTCGCTTTGACGTATTGGATCGTTTCCCGCTGCCATTCGCTGTAGCCGTCCGACGAATCGATGACAACCGCGTCAACGCCTGCTGCGACAAGAGCCGGCACGCGTTCCGCATAATCTTTCGAATTAATGCCCGCGCCGACGATGTAGCTTTTGTTCGCATCGAGCAGCTCTTGCGGGTTTTCCTTATGTCCGTCATAGTCTTTGCGGAATACGAGATGCTGCAGCTTCTGAACCTCGTCCACGATCGGCAAGCAATTCAGCTTATGCTCCCAGATCAAATCGTTCGCTTCCGACAGCGTAATCCCCGACTTGCCGTAAATCAGCGACGCGAACGGCGTCATGAATTCGCCGACCTGCTTATCCAGCGAATCGCGGCTCGTCCGGTAATCGCGGCTTGTCACGATGCCGAGCAGCTTTCCGTTCGCCGTTCCGTCGTCCGTAATCGCGACGGTGGAATGCCCGGTTTGCTCCTTAAGCGCAAGCACATCCTTCAGCGTATGCTGAGGGGTCAGATTGGAGCGGCTCACAACGAACCCGGCTTTGTAACTTTTCACTTTGCGAACCATCTCGGCTTGCTCCTCCACCGATTGCGAGCCGAAAATAAACGAAATACCGCCGCACCGCGCCAAAGCGACCGCCATTCCATGATCGGATACGGCTTGCATGACTGCAGATGAGAACGGTATGTTGAGGGATAGCTTCGATTGCTCGCCTTTCTTAAACTTGGCGATGGGTGTCTTCAAGCTCACATTGCTCGGGTTGCAGTCCTTGGTCGTCAAATTCGGAATGAGCAAAAATTCGCTGAACGTACGGGATGGTTCCAAATAATAATAAGCCACGTCGGAATTGCCTCCTATCGAAAATTGAATAAATTTATAAGATGATACCACTGAAGGCTTGGATCGTCAACCGTTTTTAATGGGAAAACGCCGAGGGTCAGCCTCGGCGTCGGTTGCTTTTTGCACAAGATCAGCTTATGGAACTGCCGGTACTTGCTCTAATAAGGCCAGCGGAGCGCTTCGGAATCGACCCGAGGCACCAAACCTTCGTCCGCTGCACGATTCAGCAGTGCGGATATGGCAGCATATCCGTCATCGCCCAAATTCGCCGTGAATTCATTCACATAAAGCTCGATGTGGGCTTGCGCAACTTCCGGCGACAGTTCCTGCGCATGCTCCATCACATAATCGCGCGAAGCTTCCGGATTCGCCCATGCGTAATCGACCGATGCACGGGCCCATCCGGCAAGAGCCGGCAAATCCAGCGATCTGCGGGCGATAATCGCCCCGAGCGGGATCGGCAAGCCCGTGTCAGATTCCCACCAGTTACCGAGATCGGCGAGCATCGTCAAGCCGTAGGATTTGTACGTAAAACGCGCTTCATGAATAACGAGCCCCGCATCGATTCGCCCTTCGTTCACGGCCGGCATGATTTCATGGAACGGCATAACGATAATTTCGCCGACTCCGCCGGGCACATGTTTAGCCGCCCACAGCCGGAACAATAAATAAGCGGTCGATCGCTCGCTTGGCACCGCAACTCTTCTTCCGGCCAACTGCGCCGGATGAAAGCTGTCCTTCGCCAGCACAAGCGGCCCGCAGCCGCGTCCTAGCGCGCCGCCGCACGGCAGCAGCGCGTACTCTTCAAGCACCCAAGGCAATGCCGCAAACGAAATTTTCATCACATCCAGCCCGTTGCCGCTTGCCGCCATGCCATTCGTTATATCAATATCCGCGTACGTCACGTCAAGCGAAGGCGCTCCTTCGATCAGGCCATGCGCCCATGCATGGAACACGAATGTATCGTTCGGACAGGGAGAATATGCAATCTTCATTCGATAACCTCCAATAATACCGTGCTTGCCGCTTCCAATGCGGCTAACGCCTCGCCGATCCGCCAGTTCGCTCTGTCGCGGGGGCCGACGGGGTTCGAAATGGAGCGAATCTCCAGGACAGGCACGCCGCTTTGCTGTGCGGCGGTTGCGACGCCGAAGCCTTCCATCCCTTCCGCTGCCGCTCCCGGCACGCGGGCAGCCAGCTCAACCGCCGAAGCAGCCGTTCCTGTGACCGTCGATACGGTAAGCACCGCCCCGTTCATCACGGGAAGACCAACGGAGCGAACAGCGTCCGTCAGCAGCTGCACAAGTTTGCGATCCGGCTCAATTCGGGCGGAGCCGAACCCGAGCTTGTCCACGCTTTCGAATCCTTCCGCCGTTTCCGCACCTAGATCGGCGGCCACGATTTCGTCGGCGATCACGAGCGACCCTACCTCCGCCCGGCCGATAAATCCGCCGGCGATGCCGGCACTGATAACCAATGCGTACGACGCTCTGGCTAATGCCGTTGCCGTGCCGGCCGCAGCAGCTGCCGGGCCTACGCCCGCCGCAATGACATGAAAACGGCAGTCTCCCCGGAGACCCCGCACAATAGCGTCCTTCTCCGCGTCAACGGCCGTTACGATCAGAACAAGAGCTTCTCTCCTTTGTGGCTTTTCGCTTTCGCGTCGATCCAATTCGGAAGTCATGCTGCATTATCTCCTTTAATGGTGTCAAAAGCATCAGAACTTTGTCTATTTAACGTTAACTCGTTCCAAACCTCATGTCAATGCAGCTAATTGTGAACAAACCGGGTCGAAAGCCAGTTTTTGCCGCAGGTGTGGGCACCTAAGCCAAAAAACCGTGTTTGGAGGGAAACTTCCATTCACAGCTTTGGTCGTTGTCTTTATCCTATATCCGGCGAATGAACCGGAAATGCGGCACATAAGATGAGAATAACGTCGAATGGGAAAGAAGGCCGCCATGAAAAAACTGCTTCTGCTCGTCCTGCTGCTCGGCGCCGTGGTTGGCGTCGTCATTTATACCGCACAAGCACAAGAAACGCAACCGAGCTCCACATCCTACCATAACGGAGAGCTTCATATTCGCATCGATTCGGACAGGAGCGCAGCAAAGATCATGCAGCGAACGAGGTTTACGATCACCGTAACCGATTCCTCCGGAACCCCCGTGCGATCAGCAAAAATGCATGTAGACCTATCGATGCCCGATATGTTCTGCGGCGTGTTCCCGGCAGACATCACGGAAGAGAAGCCCGGCTTATATTCGGCTGTCGGCATGCCGGTCATGAAAGGAAGCTGGCAGGCCAAAGTTACGATCGCCGCCGCTCCGGATTCGCGGTACTCCGACGTCACGGTCGCCCATCCGTTTCAAGTGAACTAAGGCATGAAGCGAACCGTCCTCAGCTCCACTATCACCATAACCAGGGGTGTACGGACGGAACCCATCCGTTCGCGCTTACCCCTTTCATGATCGAGAGCACTCCCATTACGATCGCAACATAAACCCCCGCCCGCCGAATTGTTGTACGCCATTTTTTGCGAATACCGCCCGCAGATAACGCCGTGATGAGAAGAATAGGAAAGGTCGACAAACCGAATGCGAGCATAATGATAAAGCCTTCCAGCCCCGAACCGGTCGAGGCCGCTTGAATTTGCATCGCATACGTTAGCCCGCATGGCAGAAACCCAAGCATCAAGCCGGTCGCAAAAAAGCTAAGCCACTCTCTCCGTACGCGGCCAACTCCCTTCTCTTGCTTTTGCCTTTGCCCCTGCCCATGACCTGACGATGTCGGGGAGAATGAATGTGCCAAGCGCAGCAGCTTCGGTTCCAGCCGATGAATCGGCGGCATATACCGTCGGAATGCCCAGAGCAGAATGAACGCTCCCCCTGCGATGCTGGCGATGCCTTGTACGCCGACCCATCGGCCTGCTACGTTCGCGAAGGAACCGATCGCTCCCATTACGGCTCCTACCGTGGCGTATGTCAGAATTCGGCCGGCGTTGTAGGCTAGCGAGCTGCTCAGGGCCGACCCTTCGGAGCCTGCTGCTAGCGAAGAAGCGATGCCTCCGCACATGATCAGGCAGTGCGGCGCCCCCGTCAAGCCCGATAAGACGGCGATGACGACAGTGCTGGCAAGTGTCGCCATCTCATGCACCTCCCGCCTTGAACCGCTGAAGCCGGAGCGCGTTGCCGACAACGAGCAAGGAGCTGAACGCCATCAGCATGCAAGCCGCTTTCGGGTCCAAATATCCTGTTGCGGCCAGCGGCACGGTCCATAGATTATACAAAACCGCAAACAGCAAGTTTTGGCGGATATTGCCGATCGTCGCCCGGCTGATGGCGATCGACGCAGCGATGCTGGACAGCCGGTTGTTCAGCAGGACAACGTCGCCCGCATGTACCGCCGTATCCGTCCCGCCGCCCATCGCGATGCCGACGTCGGCCGCCCCGAGCGCTGCCGCATCGTTCATGCCGTCGCCGATGACGACGACCTTGCGTCCCTTCTTCTGCAGCGACCGTACGAGCTCCAGCTTATGCTCCGGCAGCATGCCGGCATGCACCTTGCCGATGCCGACCTGCTTCGCCACGGCGAGCGCCGTACGTTCCCGGTCGCCGGTGACCATCCGTACCTCGGCCTGCTTCTTCAAGCTTCGGACCGTGGCAGCGGCATCGTCCTTCACCCGGTCCGATAACGTAACGGCCCCGGCCAATCGGCCGTCTACCGCCACGTACAACCATGTTTGCGGCTCTCCCGCATGCAGCCCAGCCTCCACGTTCGCCAAGCCTCCCAAATCTGTCTTGCGTATTTGCAGCCAATTACGGTTGCCTAGCAAAACCGCTCTCCCTTCTACGGTTCCATCCATCCCGTACCCCGGCGTTTCCGTCACATCCGCCGCGCCGGGAACGGACATGCCCCTTGATCGGGCCGTCTGGAAAACGCCCTGGGGTGCAGGATGCTTGGAAAATTGTCCGACGGCGGCGGCCATCCGCAGCAAACTCGTCTGCGACCAGCCGGACACCGTATGGACGAGACGAACATGAGGCTTCCCTTCCGTGAGCGTTCCGGTTTTGTCGAGCAGCACGCTGTCGACACGATGCAGCTGCTCCAGCACCCGGCCTTGCTTGAACAGGATGCCGGATTTCGCCGCGAGCGAAGTCGCCGTGACGATGGACACCGGAGTTGCGAGGCCAAGCGCGCAAGGACATGCCGCCAGCAGCACAGCCATCGCGTATCGGATTGCCGTGCCGATATCCGCGATCGCAAGCCATACGGCGAAAGTCAGCATGGCCGCTCCAAGCATCGCCGGCACGAACCAAGCCGCCGCTTGGTCGACCTTGCGCGCGATGTCCGGCTTGACGCTTTGCGCCTCTTCCACAAGGCCGATGATCCGGGATAACCGCGTCCCCTTCACGTCGGCCGTCGCTTCGATCCGCAGCGTACCGTTCACGGCGCGGGTTCCGCTGTATACTGGGGCTCCGGCCGACTTCACGACCGTGTCGCTTTCCCCGGTCAACATCGACTCGTCAACGTCCGCGACGCCGTCCACAACGATGCCGTCAGCCGATATCGGCTCACCGGAATGGACGATAACTAGATCGCCGCGCCCCAGCAACTCGGCGGGAATCCATTGCTCCACTCCGGCACGCTCGACCCGCACGAGCTGAGGCTGCAAGCCGTACAGCGCGTTCAAATCCTTCAAAGCTTTGCCTTTCGCAAGCGATTCAAGCCACTTGCCGAGCAGCACAGCGATCATAATGACGGCGATGGAGTCAAAAAACAAGCTGCCGTGCAAATCTTGATCCCGATGCCGGAACACCACGTAATGGCTGTACAAGTATGCAGCCGTCGTACTCAAAGCGACTAACGTATCCATATTGGCGGATCGCTGCTTGAGTGCCTGATAGGCGCCGTAATAAAACGGGTAGCCGATATAGAACTGCAGGATCGTCGCGATGATCCATTGTACGATCGGGGCATGAAACGGCTCGGGTATCCAAATACCGGACAGGCCCGGAACGTGCCCGAGCATCCCCCACAAGAGCGGAATCGAAATCATCGACGCGATCGTGAGCCGGTTGCGATAAACGTCGGCATCGCCGGCAAACGATGGCGCGGAACGCTTCTCTTGATCCGATGCGCCGTAGCCAAGCTTCTCGATCTGCTGCACCAGCGCTTGCTTGCCGACAATGCGCGGGTCGAACCGAAACGTGGCTTGCGCCAGCGCGAGATTCACCGTCGCCTCCTGCACCCCTTCCGTACGGCGCAATACTTTTTCAATTCGTGTTGCGCACGCGGCGCATGTCATTCCCGTTATCGTCATTCGGATCGTTTTCATCGCTTCTCCCCGCTCTACCGATTTTCCCATTCTCTTGTCCGTATAATTCTTGTCCGTATAGTTTATGTAGCAAGTCCGCAAACAAGAATAACCCAAAAGAGCTACGTAACATTACATAAAGATCTGCTTCATCGTGCACAATAATGAACAGTTCAGGCTTGTAGCTGGCAGAAAAGCCAAGAAAATCTTGTATTCGAAAGCCCCAATTTAAAATATATCTTTCGGGTGAACGGAATTGTCGGAAGAGCGTAGAGGAGCGAATAACGATGCATAAATTGATCATGCCGATTTTCTTTTTCGGCGGCTGTATTATGGCTTTAGGTATCATATTGAATTTAGCGGGCGGGAATGGGTCTGCGAAAAACCAGAAGCAAGAGGCCGGGATGCCTCAAGTAACGCTAAACGAAAGTGCGGCAACGGCGACCTTCAAGCAGTCCTGCGTTTCATGTCATGGCGATCAGCTTCAAGGCGGCGTCGGTCCGAATTTGCAGAAGGTCGGTACCGAAATGAACGAGCAGCAAATTTATAATCGGATTTTGAAGGGAGCCGGCGTCATGCCCTCTTTCAAAGGCACGCTAAAGGACGAGGATATCGCCAACCTCGCATTATGGCTCGCCAAGCATAAGTAACCTAACTTGCGCTTATGCAAAAAAGAACCTAAGTTCAACTGGGTCGACCAGTAGAGCTTAGGTTCTTATTGCCTATGGAACTTGAATTTTCTTCAATAACCCCTCGATCTGGCCGACGCTTTTCATCTCCCCCGTATGCACTTCCGCGATAACGCCTTCGGCATCGATCAATACAGAGACAGGCAGTCCGTTGACGCGGTATGTCTTCGCCGTTTCCCCGCTCACATCCAGCAGCAAAGGAAACGTCAGCCCCTGTTCTTCGGCGAATTGCTTGACGGTGCCGCGTGTTTGCCCGACATTTACCGCAAGCACCTCCACCCCGCCGCCGGCTTTCGCGTAGGCTTCCTTCAGCAGCGGCATTTCGTTCACGCAAGGCTCGCACCACGAGCCCCAGAAGTTGATCAGAACGCCCCGTCCGCGATATTCGGACAATCGTTGCGCCTTGCCATCCAAATCCGTCAATTGAAAGTCCGGTGCCGGTTCACCGACAGCCGCCCGGTTATCGCCCCGCGGCAAAGATTGAACGACGGCATACACGAGTGCGGCGAGAAGAACAATTCCAATAGCGATGTTCAAGGCGCTGCGCCAGCGAAAGTTCGAGTTGATGATCATCCGTGAACCCCCTCCTTCCATGGAGTCATGAAATCGAGCGAACCCTATTCCGCCTTATATTGGAACAAATCAGAGAATGTGGTATGCAAACCCGACCTTCCGTCCTCTCGTACAAAATCGCCGATGACGCCTTCGCGCTCGATGCGTCCGTTTTTCAGAAAAACGACGCTGTCCGCAACCTCTTCGGCAACCGAGAGCTGATGCGTCGAGAAGATGACGGCATGGCCTTCCTGTTTGGCCAGACGGACAAGCTCGACAAACGACTCCATCCAGTACGGGTCGAGTCCATTGGTCGGCTCGTCCATGACAAGCAGCGGAGGCTTGGCAAGAAGCGCTTGCGCGAACAGAAGGCGCTGGCGCATGCCCTTGGAGAACGAAGTCACCGGTTTGCCCTTCACTTCCGACAATCCGACCGTCCTTAACGTCTCCTGGACGCGCGATTTGGCCACTTTGCGCAGCGACGCCCAGAATGTTAACGTTTCTTCCGCCGACAGCCCTTGGCTGAACAAATAGTCGTCGGGCATGTAGCCGATTTGCTCCGCGTAACGCTTCCGATCGGCCTTCCAGTGCAGGCCGCCCACACGTATCGTTCCCGAGGACGGCTGCATGACGCCTGTAATCATGCGCAGGATCGTGCTTTTGCCTGCTCCGTTGCCGCCGCAAAGCGCGAGAACTTCGCCTGCGTACAGCTTCAATGAAACCTGCGCGATGATCGGATGACCTTTGATCGTCTTGCCGACGTCGGTCAGTTGTAATACCGGTTCAGCCACGCGAACGCCCCCTTTCCCACCACAAATGCGCGAATGCTGCCGCGATGGCGATCCAGCCCGCGCAGACGGCCAGGAACAACCAGGTGCCGCTCGGCTGCTGAATCCATTTGACCCACTCGTAATATTCGGGTCCTAATACGGAACCTCCGCCCAGCTTCACGACGACGAACAACCGCACCAGCTCGGCAGGGTTTAGGAAGGTCAGCGCAATGAGCGCCGGCTTTATCATCATATAAGGAACGGCGCCAAGGATCGCGATCAGCAGAGTAGGCCAACCGATAACCGCAAAAAACCAAATTGCCACGCCGAGCGTGAGCGCTTGCCAGCGATTTTTGGCTAACGTACCGACACCCAGCGCAATGGCGAGAAACAATAGTACCAAGCCAACCGAAAACGCGATAAATAATATGAAAGCGGTAAAATCAAAGCTTTTCCCCACCAGTACGCCGACGATGCCCGTGATGCCGTAGCCGATTGCGATAATCGTCAGCAATACGGCGGTAAGTCCGGCGTATTTGCCCATTATAAAGTCCAGCGTGCTGAGCGGATAGGTCGACAGCAGCTGCCAGCTGCCTTCTTCCTTCTCCGTCGTCAACGAGAAGGAACCGAGCAGCAGCGTCATAAGCGGCAGCAAATACAGGATCAAATTCAACATCGTTCCGGTGGCTCCGGAATAGCCTTCCACCACATTTTGCGAATTGATCAGCAACAGCGAAAGACTGAACACGGCAAACAACGCCATGAAGGAATAAGCCCAAGGATTGCGGAAACCGATTTTAACTTCACGAATCGCTACATGTACGGCGTTCATTCATGCTCCGTACCTTTCTCGCCGCCCATATCCATGCCGTCGGACTCGGTGTGCGAGCTGCTGTCATGGTCTGCGCCCATGTCCATCATTTGCTGCATCATTTCCTTGTTTCTTTCCCAGCTGTGTGTTTTCAATTCATCCGCGGTCATTAGCTTTCCTTTATGCTGCTCATCGATAAACGTTTGCGCGGACTCCTTGTTTTTGAACGAATATACGCCGTACGCCATCGGCGATTTGAACGAAGCGTCGTATACATAGGCGGCTTCCTCGGATTTCACCCAGTCTTTGCTGTTATAATCCCGTACGTATTCGGCGCCGATATTGTCCGTTCCGTGCTTCGTTTTCCATTCATTCATGCATCCGATATCGTCGAACTTGTACGTTTTCCCGTCCTTGGTCGTTAATTGAACAGCAAAGGCATCGTCCTTCACCTGCATATTGCATACATCGCATTTATCGGTTTCCTCGTTGATCACAACCGGTTCGTAATTCGTTTTGCCGCAGCCGGCCAACACGATGACGAATACAACCATCATGGTCCAATAGATCGTTTTTTGTTTCATGTTCGTCTAACCCCCGCATAATAGATGATAAAAATAGAGATCAAAAATAACATTAGGCTAACCGCCAAAGTCGCGCCCGAGCCGGCATTTCCGCTTGCCGCTTGGCTATTTGACGCCGGATGCATGAGCGGCGCCTGATCGGAGGCCCACTTCGTCCGATCCGAAGTAAACATATTTTCCAGGAAAGACATGCCGGGCGATTGAAAAAAGAGCTGAAAGGCCGGTACCGAGGCAGTCAGGCGTTGGAAAAACGGATTTAATCCATACTGGATATCGCTTAAGCCGTCTCCCTCCAAATCGATGCCGCGAAGGGAATCCCAGAAGTTCCCTTTTAGCGTATTATTGACGCTGTCCGTCGCCTCGGCTTCGATCACGTTGCCGATAAAATTGTTGTTCGTAAACCGGTTGCCGTCCGACTCCAGCAGCTGAATGCCAACGAAGTTGCGCAGGACATTATTGTCGTACAGCTCGTTATTCTGCGACTGCTCGATATATAAGCCAACCCGGTTCCCTTCGACCAGGTTGCCGTGAATTCGCGAGGTTTGCACATCGAACAGCAGCAGTCCTTGCGAGTTGACGTTTTCGCTTTGCTTGAAAAACGTGTTGCCGGAAACCTCGGCATCCTTCACGCCCATGACCATCGCGCCGGTAACGTTATAGGCGCCGATATTCCCCCGGACCATCGTGCCTTCGGTGTACATGCAATGGACGCCGTACCGGGAATGTTCGATCCGATTGTTCTCTACCGTCGACCGGTGGCTGCTTTCCAAATAAATGCCGTCGTTCATGCCGGACACTTCATTGCTTCGGATCCTATTGTCGTGTGAATTGAACAAATCGATGCCGTTCCGCTTCTCCGACATTTTGGCAGGCGGCCGTCCCGGTTCGTCGACCCAATCGATGCGCGTACGCTGAATGTCATTCCGATTGGCGTCACGCAGCATGATGCCGTACGCGCGTGTCTGAATCCGCAGGCCGTCAAGCTTGGCTCCACTCGCCGAAACCAAGACGGCGGCCGACTGCTCGGCCGACGATTCTTGCACGATGTGCAGTCCTGTGACCTGCACGTCGTCGGCTTGAATGCGGAGCGCCGGCTTGGTGCTCCGATTGATCAACAGCGCTTCGGCCTCGGCGACCAGTCGTATCTTCTTCTTGATCACGACCGGTCCTTCATATTGTCCGGGAGGCAGCTTTACCAGATCGCCCGATTTTGCATCATCTACGAGCTGCTGCAGCTTTACAGAATTGGCTTGATCCGCCGAAGCGCCATGGCTGCCGATCAGCGTGACGGCGATAAGCGACAACAAGCCGATCCATAGGGTCGTTCGTTTCCTTGTTTGCATCATGACACATCCAGCTGCTTCTTCTTGGTGATGTGCAGCTCTTCTTGATAGAGATGGACATACACGGTGTACGTGCCCGTCAGATCAAATGTTTTTTCCGCGGTGAAATTACCTTTGCCGTCCGACACGGCGTCGATCAAATCCGGCAAACTGTCTTTTTCCTTGCGAATGTCAAAAGCAACCTTCGCCCCCTCCTGCTTGATCAACCCCGTTATTTTGGCGATGATCTTCACCTTCTGTTTGGCGACAGCCGGGGACGGATCGGACACCAGCTCGATCTTGACGGCCGCGGGGTCTTGGCCTTGCGGCGCGGCATCGGAACAGGCGGCGAGCAGGCATAAGGTTAGGCTGATGCACATCCATACGACAAGCTTCTTCTTAACCATCGCTAACCTCCTTTCTTGTTGCTTAACTTAAAGCTAGTTTTTCCACAATAGAATGAATAAATAATCTGAAGCTTTTTATTATGATACCCTTACAATTCCATTCATCCTATGGCTCTAATGGGCTAGTCCTGTTACACTTGTGTGAAAAAGATGTGCCGAATTGGAGAATAGAACACTCATTCCCCATGGCCGGCAACAAAAAAACCGCTCAACCGAGCGGTTTTTCTTGCTGTACGATTTGACCTTCCTCATCCAATTGCGGCGCATCTTCCGGTTTCTCGTCCGAGTTGAATTTTGCCGCTTTGGATTGCAGTTCCTGAATCAACAACGATGCGTAGTACTGAGAGCCTTTCGGCTTCAGATGGACGCCGTCCTTATAGAAGAAGTCGTCATGATCTTTGCTGGCCGAATACCAGTCCACGACCGTCACGTTCGGGTAATCGGCGGCGACTTCCGCAATCGTCGTATTGACCGTGTCCTGCCATTTGCGCGGCACGCGAACGTTAACGAGAATGACATGCCTCTTATCTCCAATCGATGTAATCAGTTTGGAGAGCTGCTTCTTCGTGAACGGACCGTTCGTCCCCAGCTCGATAATCACCTGATTGCCGATTTTCCCGCTTGCGACCAGCCCATCCACGATGCTTTGCGCTTCCGCGAATTGCCGGCCTACCTTGCCGTTCACGAGAATGCCTGGCAGCTGCTTCTCTAAGTAAGGCTGGGCATCCAGGATGACGGAATCTCCAATGGCGACGATGCCTTTGCCAATGCCATCGGGCTGCTGCGGCTTCGTCTCTGTATCGGGCTTCGATACGACCACATCGTTCGAGCCATTTCCGTTATCCTTTGCAGGCTTCTCGGTTTGGGATGAATTCGGCTTGCTTGTATCCGGTTTAGGTTGTGTACTGCCGTTCGACTGCTTGCCGGACTCTTTGCCCGACCCTTTGCCTGAATCCTTATCCGGCTGGTTGTCCGGCTTCGTGTCCGGCTTCTTGTCGTCTTGAACCTTGTCCTCCGGCTTCTGCGTATCGGAATCAGGACCATCCGGATTCGGTACGTTCGGTATAACCGTTGTGCCTGGCTGCGACGCAGGGTCCTCATGCTTGTTCTGTACAACCGTTCCGTCAGCTCCTGCAGATACGACGGACGTCTGGTCCGAATTCAGCATGGATACGAACACGCCTAGCAGCAGCACGGAACCGGCAATACCGAGCATCCATGCCCTTCTTCTCGACCGGACGCGGTCGCGTCCCCTCTGTATCCGGCTGCCCGTCTCACGGTTCCAGAACCCGCGCCAATTGCCGCGGCGAATCGGATCTTCAATATATTTGTAAGACAATGCCGCGAGCAGAATCGTTGCGCTCAATTGCAGCAGGATGCGCAGCACATTGATTTCGCCGGTATCCACTTCGGGACTCGTTAACACAATGATAGGATAATGCCATAAATAAATTCCGTAGGAACGAATCCCGAACCATCGTAAGATGCCGGAACCCATCGCCTTGCCGATCCCGCTTGCCGGATGCGCCAGAACGGCAACAACTACGGCGGTGACGATCGACAGCAGCACGAGGCCGCCATAATACAATGAACTGTCATATTCATTGGTCTGATAGATCATGAGCAGGATCGTGCCTAATCCAAGCAATCCGACGAGATCAAGAGTAATCCTTGATTTGAACGACACCTGCTCCTTCAGTTTAGAACTCGGCCAGACGATGGCGAGCGCGGCGCCGATCAACAGCCCAAATGCTCGAGTGTCGGTTCCGTAGTAGACACGGCTTGGGTCCAATTCCGGGTCGTATAAAAGGATCATCGCGAACGCGGATACAGCTGCACCCGCCATCGTCAGCAAGGCCAGCTTGCCGCGCTGCGGGGCAAACCGCAATCCGACGACAATGATTAATGGCCATAACAGATAAAACTGCTCCTCAACGGCGAGCGACCATAAATGGCCAAGAGGCGATGCGGGACCGAAGCTTTCGAAATACGATACTTTATGAAATATAAGCCACCAATTGTTGACATATGTGATCGATGATAAAATATCGCCGCCAAGCGCGTTTAATCTGGATCGATCGAACAGCGCGATCCAAGCGGTGACGACAAGCAGCATGACTAACATTGCCGGCAGCAGCCTTCTGGCCCGCCGAATCCAGAAATCTTTAAGCGCAAGGTGCCCGTTGCGCTTCCACTGGGCAATGATCTGATCGGTAATGAGGTAGCCGGACAAGACAAAAAATACGCCGACGCCAAGCAATCCTCCTTGTGCCCACGAAAAGTTCAAATGGTATGCGATGACCGCAAAAACAGCCAAAGCTCTAAGCCCGTCTAATCCAGGCATGTAGCGTCCGTTCTGCTGTAACGGCTTAAGCATGGCTGCATTCTCCTTTGCGGCGGATTACGCTTGCGGTATTCCGATTTTCCTTCCTGATCTTACGGTTCTTTCCATTCACGCGCCGATTGTTTCCCAAGTTGTACTCCATGTTCCTTCTGCCCTTTCACATCATGACTAATTCGACAAATTTCGACAAAACGCAAGCGAATCCTATTGTTTGCTGCCAGCTGTTCGGCAGCATCATCCAAGCCCTTCTTTTATCCCTATCCCTCGCTTTCTGTTTCATTGTATGTATTGTAGACGCGGCTTCCGCCACAGAAGTTCACTACTTTCAAAATAAAAAATGCGCAAACGGCAAATGCCCTAATAAAAAGAAAAAAGCCCATATTCGGGCTTTGTCCAGTTATAGATCGGCATCGGTTTGGCCAAGCCGTTCGACTTCGTTTGACAGAAAAATGAAGCATGCTTATCGCATGCTTCATCCATGAATTAACCCATATGGAGACCTTCCATCGCCGCCACGTCGGAGGACGCCGATTCCGCCTTTTTGCTGCCGCCTGCGTTTGCCGCCCCGCGCCGGAGCAGAAGTCCAAGCGCGATGCCGCACAAGGCGATGACAAACATAATGCTGAACGTATAATCGAACCCTTCCGCGGCAAACTTCAGCATCGCCTGCTTCGCAGCGTCCCCGGCCTGAGATGCATTTTGCGTCTGGCCTGCGGTTCCTGCAGCCTGTTGAGCCGCTGTAACCAGGTTCGTGATCTTGGATGTAAGTACCGTAACGAGAATCGCAATCGCCAGCGAATTGACGACCTGCTGCATGGCGCTTGTCAGCGAAGTCACGCGGCTGACCAGTTCCCTTGGCGCTTTGTTGATCAGATGCGAGTTGAGCGGCATCATCATGAGGCCCATGCCTGCTCCAGCCATAATCAGAGGCAGAAGTAAATCTTTGCCCTCGGTCGTAATGTCGACGTACGAATATTGGAATATCGCACCGGACACGAGGCTCAAACCGATGACAACAAGCCAGCGGACGCCGATTTTATCGAACAAATAACCGCCGATCGGCATCATGAGGCCGGAAGCGATCGCTTGCGGGAATAACGTAAGCCCGGTATCGAACGCCCCAAGTCCTCTGGCTTGCTGCAAAAATTGCGGCAGCAGGAAGATGGCGCCGAACAAACAGAATTGAACGACCCACTGTGCGACGATGCCAAACGAAAAATCGATCGAACGAAATACTCTCAAATCCAGCAAAGGCATTTTTGCGCGCAGTTCCACGATGATGAAGGAAATCAGCGCAACGCCACCCACAATAAGGCCGATCAGCGTTTTATCCGACGTCCAGCTCTCGGCGCCTTGCGTTACGCCATAAGACAAGGAAGCAAACGCAAGAGGTCCGAGAATCATCCCCGGAAGATCGAAGCCGGCGACCTTCTGCTTCCCGACCTTCGGCAGCCGGGTGATGCCGAGAATGATGCTGATGATGCCAACCGGCAAGTTAATGAGAAAAATCCATCGCCACGAATGGTATTCGACCAGCCAGCCGGATAAAATCGGACCGATCGCCGGAGCAAGCAGAATCGGAACGCCCATCATCCCCATCACCTGCCCGACCTTGTTCGGCGGGCTTAACCGATACACGTATGCCATCGCCACCGGCATGACAAATCCGCCGCCAAGCCCTTGAATGACGCGGAAAATAATAAGCCATTCGGCGCTGTCAGGCAAAGCGCACAATACGGAACCTAACGTAAACAAAAAAACCGAAGTCAGAAAAACATTTTTGGCGCCGAAGCGATCGGACAACCAACCTGCTAGCGGAATGACCGCCGCTTGTGCTAGCATATAACCTGTAACGGTCCATTGCAGCGTCGGTAGCTGCGTATGGAAATCCTCGACAAGCTTGGATAACGCCACATTCATCGCCGTACTGTCGAGAATGACCATAAAGATGCCGGTAATAATAGCCAGCAGCGGTGCAATGATGCTGAGCACTCGAAATTCGGGGTTCGCTTGACCCGGCGCGGCTGCTTGATTCATCGTTCCATCCTCCTTCGATCAACTACTGCATGGGGCTCGATAAACGATTGATTCAAGAGTCAAGAAAGCTTGAGCCGGCATAGCCGGATACTTCCCGCTCTGAAGAAAAGCCTTCGGGTTCGAGCCGAAGCTTTTCGATATTTTAGGGAGCACATGAGCCGCTGAACATGTTATACTAGTAGCGGACAATTGTCCGCGATTCAATATTACGGACAATTGTCCGCAATGTCAATCTTTTCTTTTTAATTTTATTGTGAAGGAGCGTATCCGCTTGGAATTTCCTTGGAATTGCCGTTCATCAGAACCTCCTCCGGATCACGAGGACAACCCGTCCAATACCGGATCCAGCCGGAGGGAACAACGAGATTATGAATACCGGCAGTTGATCCTGTCCACAACCCGAGAGCTGATCGAAACGCATGGAATCGATTCGATTTCCATGTATCAAATCGCGCAAGCGGCCGGTGTCGGCCAAGGTACGCTGTACCGACGATATACGAATGTCGGCGAAATCTACGCGGATTTGCTCAAAACGACAACGACCGCTTTTTTCGACGATCTCGAAACCCGCTTTAACCGGGAACAATCCGCCTGCGTTCAATTGAACGACATCGTCATTCGAATTATTGACTTCATGGATGAACGAGCAGATTTGTTATCGATGATCAATTCAACGTTCGCTAACGATAAAACATTTAAAGTACACAAACGTCCGCTCATTCAGCGGCTGCTCAATCTGCTTGCTTCATTGATCTCTCTTGCCGTCGAGCAAGGGGAAATCGAGGACATCGATTCGAAATTAGCCGCGAATTGCATGCTTTCCGCCATTAGCCCGGGTCACTATAGGTATCAGTGCAAGGAGCTCGGCTACAGCAAGGAACAATTTATTGCGATAATCCAGCGTATTTTTGTTCAGGGATTACAGAACAAAAAACCCGATCTGACTTAGACCGGGGACTATTGAATGATCAGATCGAGTGTAATACGACAACCGAATATTGATGCGGAACATGCATGGTCGCCTCCTGCCCAGACAGCCTTCGGAGCAGCTCTTCCGTCATTTTGTTCCGGACTTCATCCGAACATCCCGTCATCCAAGAGACGGATCTGATTTTGCCGCACCATTGCTCATGCGAATAAGGTACGGTATATTCGTGCTGCCATTCGGCAAGCAAACGGAAGGAGCTGCGTTCCCATTCCTCGAACCACCCGGCCGAGAAGCCGTTCCGCCGTTCCTTCGCTTCCGCATAAGAACCTGGCGGGTTCATGGGGATTCCGAGATTGCGGACGACATCAAACGTAATTTGGGCAACGTCAGAGCTCCCCAGAAATACGGAGTTGATGATGACCAACAGCCCGCTTGACACGAGATGCTTCTTGATTTGTTCCAGTACTTTGTCGCGCTCGAACCAATGCCACGCACGAACAGCCGTAACGGCATCGTAGCGGTCCGGCAGCTCGATCGCTTCGGCCGCCTCTTCCACGTAACGTATCGATCCGGCAAATCCCGCCTCTTGATCCAATGCCTTGGCGGTTTCGATCATGGAACGAGACGGTTCTATTCCTGTAACCTTCGCCCCTTGCTCCACAAGCTGCCTGCAAAATATGCCGCTCCCCGCTCCCAAATCCAGCACATTCGCATCCTTGAACCGAATTCCTCGCTCCGCTAGCTGCTCGAACAACACATCGGGGAGTGCATCCCGATACTTCGCGTAATCCTCCGACACATTTCCAAACTGAACAGACATCGTTTCATCACCTCAACTACAGGTTACAACGATGTCCGTATAAAATAAAAACAAACATTTCGATCGGATAGATAACAAAAATTAGTCAGTTACGATAATGACTTGCGGCCAAAGCTTCTTCCACCGCTTTTGTTCGATTCGGCTCAAAAATTTATTTTTGTCCTCGAACAATGGACTTTGTCTCACCGTCATCCGAAACAGATCATTCAGCCCGTAAGGGGCGCATAGCTGGATATTGTTATCTTCGTCGAGCTTTGCTCCAATCGCAGTGACTGTCTCAGGCCATCTGCTGAGTGCGTCCCACGTAGACCGATAAGGCGGAACGCCGTTACGAAGGTGCATTCTCGCTTGATTTTTCACCGACCATTTCGGATTGCCCGTTTGCTCAATAAGTTCATATTCCAGCTGTTCGTCGCGTTGTTCGTCCATATGTTCCGGATCAAAATAAACGACGTCGATGTCGTCGTGCCTGCCCCGGTAGTCGTACCCATGCAGCTTGTCCCAAACGCAGCTTCGAATATACCCCGCACCGATATAGCACTCAGGCAGCTTCAACTTCCGAACCCGCTGCAAATCCTCCATAATCGACGGCTGCTCCGTCAAATATTCGATGAACTGCCGCTCCAGTTCGGCTTCACTCTGTTGCTCCAGCATGGATATCCTTCCTTCCGTTCCGCTCAACGATCTCATGGCGATATATATAACAGCTGTATTCGTTAGGCTCTTCATTAACCCGGATAAATCCGACGCTTTCCAAACAGCGCATACTGCTCCTGTTATCGTCATCTACCCAAGCTTCAATGGTATCGATATGTAAAGACTCTTTCATCTCGATCAACAGCTTCAAAAGTCTTTTTCCGTAGCCCTGGTAGCGCTTTGATGGTTTTATCTGATAAGAAATGGACGCTTTTTTGTAAGCAATGATCTCCACGGACAATTCCCCGACCAACTCGTCTCCTTCGGAAACGAGCCATACCCAATAATCAAGTTTCCCTTGAACATACTGATAAAATTGATCCAAATCCTCGATCGAAATGCGCTTTTTGGTCTCCGGGTCTTCGTGCCATTCCTTCAGATGACTCAAATTATCGGCGTTCAGATGGTTTAAACGCAGGCGGTTCATTACAATACCCCCTCATATAAAAGCTGCAATATTCTCGCTTGCCGAGTAAATCCTCGCTTCTGTCAAAATGTACCTCAAAATTAGAATGTGCTCTTATACTTGTCGGATTTCAAAATCTCCAGCACTTGCGGGTTATCCCGCACGATAAATCGCTTGCACGCATATCGTTCGGTTGCCGCGATAATCTCCGGCAGATTCACTTTTTCGTATTTGATATTCCACCTAAGCATGCGGGATAAGTCCTTGAAGCTTTGCTTATACCCCATTGGCGCCAAACCGAGTCTAGCCTTGATAAAACGCTTTATCGTCCTGGCCTGACGAACAATCAACGGCGGCTGGATGACAAAAATAACATCCGCTTGCTCAAAGCTCGGATGCACCCACTTATGATAAACGCCCTCGACGATCCAATGATCCTGAGCAACTATCGCAAGGAGACTTTGATCACGCAAGTGATCGGGATTTTTCACGCCTCCTTGCTGCGTCCACACCAAATCATCCAAAGCGAAAGAAGGAACGCCAAGCTCAGCCGACATCATTCCGGCAACAAACGTTTTCCCGCTGGCACAGCCGCCAACGAGATGGATTTTTGTCATCTAAACTCTCCCCAATGCATCTGATCGTACATACGTTCTACATATTCGAGAAAAAACTGGAATTCCCTCTTTCGACATAAAATAAAACAAGCCAGCCGCTTACGAAGCAGACTGACTTGTTCATCCGATAATCGATTATTATTCCAAAAAGTCCTTCAACCGCTTGCTACGGCTTGGGTGCCGCAATTTACGCAGCGCTTTCGCTTCGATTTGGCGAATACGCTCGCGCGTGACGCCGAACACTTGCCCGACTTCCTCGAGCGTTCGCGTACGTCCGTCGTCAAGCCCAAACCGCAGGCGAAGCACGTTTTCTTCCCGCTCCGTGAGCGTATCGAGCACGCCTTCCAGCTGCTCCTTCAGCAGTTCGAAAGCCGCGGCATCGGCAGGAGCGAGCGCATCGTGATCCTCGATGAAGTCGCCCAGGTTGGAATCGTTCTCTTCGCCGATCGGCGTTTCGAGCGATACCGGTTCTTGAGCGATTTTCATAATGTCGCGTACTTTGTCCGTCGATATATCCATCTCAGCGCCGATTTCTTCCGGCGTAGGTTCACGCCCGAAATCTTGCAGCAATTGTCTTTGAACGCGAATGAGCTTGTTGATCGTCTCCACCATGTGGACCGGAATACGAATCGTTCTTGCTTGGTCCGCAATCGCACGCGTAATCGCTTGACGAATCCACCAAGTCGCATAGGTGCTGAACTTGTAGCCCTTGGAATGGTCGAACTTCTCGACAGCCTTCATCAGACCCATGTTGCCTTCTTGAATCAGGTCAAGGAACAACATGCCTCGTCCGACATAACGTCTCGCGATGCTGACGACAAGCCGCAGGTTCGCCTCGGCCAATCGCTGCTTCGAATATTCGTCGCCTTGCTCGATTTTTTTGGCCAAGTCTACTTCTTCTTTGGCTGACAACAACTGAACGCGCCCGATTTCCTTTAAGTACATCCGAACCGGATCATTGATTTTCATACCTGGCGGCAATGACAAATCGTCGTCAAACGGATGGTCTTCGTGCTCTTGATCCGACCCTCCGAAATTCCTTTCGTTATCTGACTCATCGTCAATTTGAATGCCTTGCTCAGAGAGCTGCTCAATGAAACCGTCGATTTGTTCCGGATCAAGATCGAACGCAGACAGCTTTTCCATAATGTGTTCGTACGCAAGAGAAGAGCTTTGTTTTCCTTGTTCTATCAGCTGTTCTTTTGCCTGTTCAAGCGTAAGTTCTGTTTCCGCGTTTTGATCGTGTGTCATACGCCAGCTCCCCCCACAAAAAAATAAACCTATACAACATAATATTCAAGACGCGCCATGCATTTTCCTTCATTCCTGCGTCTGGAAATTCACAATTGACAATTCAAGTTGTGTATGATATGATTTATGAAATCATAGCTTTTCGCTGTCCGTAATTGTAACATAGTCACGTTAACGTTGCAATAGTTTTGTTTAGCTATAATATGAATATTCTGGAAGATCAAGTTGCTCCTCGATGCAGGCAGCAGCTTTTTTTGTATTGAATTCCGCGATGCGAAGTGGTATTCTTTACCGATAAATCCGTCTACCATCTTGGACGAAGGAGGATTTCCATGACGAAATTCCAAGTACAGCTTCGACGCATCATCGATGATTCTTACGAAATCGAAATCGGACGAGACTTATTCGATCGTCTGATCGCCGACTTACAACAGGGCCTTGCCGGCCAGCCTTCCAAAATTGCCGTCATTACGGACTCGAAGGTTGGCGCCGTCTATGGGAATGAACTCATCCTAAAGCTTCAAGCCGGCGGTTATGCATGTGATTTGCTCGAAGTGCCGAGCGGCGAAGCGTCCAAAACGCGCGAAACAAAAGCCCGGATCGAGGATCGGCTGCTGGAGCTCGGTTACGGCAGAGACTGCTGCATCATCGCGCTTGGAGGAGGCATGGTTTCCGATTTGTCGGGCTTCGTGGCCAGCACTTTTTGCCGCGGCGTACCTTATATCAACTATTCGACTACGCTGCTCTCTGCGGCGGATGCTTCGGTCGGCGGCAAAACCGCCGTAAACACGCCGGTTGCGACCAATTTGATCGGCACCTTCTATCAGCCTCGCAAAGTCTACATCGACCTGAATACGTGGAAATCGCTTCCGATTCGCGAATTCCGCAGCGGGCTGGCGGAAACGATCAAGCATGCCTGCATGGAAGATTATACGTTTTTCGAATATTTAGAGTCGAACATGGGACGAATCTTGTCCGGCAGCAATCTCGTTCTGGATCCGGATGTATGCAACCATATTGCGCTCAAAAATTGCGAGTTGAAATATCGGGTCGTCGAGCAGGATGAAAAAGAAACCAATCTACGGCAGGTGCTGAATTTGGGGCACACGGCGGGAAGAGCGCTTGAGGCGTTAAGCGGGTACGAGCTGCTGCATGGCGAAGCGGTGGCGATAGGTCTGGCTTTTCAAGCGTGGCTTGCCTGTAAGCTCGGATATTTGACCGAACAGGAACGGGATCGGGTTTGCCTTTTACTTCAAAGTGCAGGGTTCAATCTGGAAATTCCGGCGCAGTTTACCCCTTCCCAACTCGTAGACAAAATGTACACCGACAAAAAAGTTCGCAGCGGCAAAATACGTTTTGTCCTCATGGACGGAATCGGCAAAATCAAACCATTCGACGAAGGATCGTATTCAACGGAAATCCCGGAACGGATTTTGTACGAGACGATTGCAGAGATGTCTTATGTGAACAAATAATACAAGAAAGAAGTTTCCGCGAGGGAACTTCCTTCTTGTCATGCAACCATTATCGCACCAACAGCGCTCTGACCCGCTCCACTATATGATCGACGGTAAATCCGAATTCCTGAATAATCCTGGCAGCCGGAGCCGATGTTCCGAAACGGCTGATGCCAAGCACGTCGCCTTTCCTCCCTGTATAATAATGCCAGCCTTGCGGAGATCCCATCTCCACTGCGAGATTCGCTTCAACCTCCGGGTCGATCACGGCATCCCGATAAGACTGGGTTTGCTTCTCGAACAGTTCCCAGCTCGGCATGCTAATGACTCGAACTAAAATCCCTTCCTTCAATAATAGCTGCTGCGCGTCTATGGCCAACCGCACCTCAGAACCGGTTGCGATGATTTGCGCATGAGGTCTGCCGGATGAAACGTCGGACAACACATAAGCTCCGCGGTTGATGCCGTCCGGTGCTTTCTCCCTCGTGCCAGGCAGTATCGGCAGCGCCTGTCGGGTCAGAACGAGCACGGTTGGCCCGGAGTCGTTGCGCATCGCGAATCGCCAGGCGCAGCTTGTTTCATTGGCATCCGCCGGCCGCAGCACGGTAATTCCCGGCATGCAGCGAAGCGAAGCCAATTGCTCGATCGGCTCATGCGTAGGCCCATCCTCGCCGACTGCGATGCTGTCATGCGTGAATACGAAGATAACGGGCAGCTTCATGATCGCAGCCAAGCGGACGGCGGGACGAACATAATCCGAGAAGACGAAAAACGTAGCTGCAAAAGCACGCACACCCCGGTGCAGCAGCATCCCGTTCACTGCCGTCCCCATCGCGAATTCGCGAACGCCGAACATTACGTTTCGCTGTCCGTAGTCGTCCGGCGTGAACCGGCCTGCATACCGAATCGCGGCCTTCGTCGATGTTTCCAAATCGGCCGAACCGCCGAGCAGATACGGCACGTGGCAAGCGATCGCATTGAGCGCATGTTCGGAAGCCGATCGCGTAGCAATGGGGCCATCCTCCGGCGAATACATCGGCACCTCGTCCTCCCATCCTGCCGGAAGCTCCCCGCTCATCGCCAGCTCCAATTGCGCCGCAAGCTCCGGATAAGCCAACCGATATGCCTGAAACCGCTTGTTCCACTCCTCTTCCGCCTCTTGCCCTTTCCTCTTACATTCGTCAAAATGTTCGGCTGCTTCTTCCGGAACGTAAAATTCCCGATCCTCGGGCCATCCATAAAATCGTTTTGTCCGTTTCGTCTCTTCCACGCCGAGCGGAACGCCGTGCGAGCCGTGTTCCCCGGCTTTTCCGCTTTTGTTCGGACTGCCATACCCGATGACCGTCTTCACCTCAATGAGGGATGGACGCGGATCCGCTTGCGCTGCGGCAATCGCCGCATCGATCGCCTTCAAATCGTTGCCGTCCTCAACCTTTTGAACATGCCAGCCATACGCGCTGTAACGCTGCTGCACGTTCTCCGAAAACGACATGCTCAAATCGCCGTCTAACGAGATATCATTGGAATCGTAGAATACGATCAGCTTCCCGAGCCTCAGATGACCCGCCAATGAAGCGGCTTCGCCCGTGACGCCTTCCATCATGTCGCCATCGCCGCATATGGCGTAAGTACGATGGTCGATCACTTGAAAGCCTGGGCGGTTATAGACGGCGGCCAAATGCGCCTCGGCTATGGCCATGCCAACCGCCATGCCGAACCCTTGGCCGAGCGGGCCGGTCGTCGCATCGACGCCGGGCGTATGGCCGTATTCGGGATGTCCCGGCGTTAAGCTTCCCCATTGCCGGAAGCTGCGCAGCTCCTCTATCGAGAGTCCGTAGCCGAACAAGTGCAGCAAGCCGTATAGCAGCATGGACCCGTGACCCGCCGATAATACGAACCGATCCCTGTCAATCCACGAAGGATTTCCCCCGTGATGCTTCATTCTATGAGCCCACAGCTGATAGGCCATCGGCGCAGCCCCCATCGGCATACCCGGATGCCCTGAATTCGCCTTGTCAATCGCATCGATCGCGAGCGTCCGGATCGTCGTAACCGCCAATTGTTCAACATCACATTGGCTTGATTTCCCCATATTCATCACATCCATTTCCATTTGTGTTAAAACTGATTATAATGATCGTATCTCTATATATAAAATCGATGCTTTGCATATGAGCTATAGAAGGAGTCTATGGATGATCGCCAATCTGGAGCTGTACCGCGTCTTTTATTGGACGGCAAGAGAACAAAATTTATCCCGGGCAGCCGAGCGGTTATTCATCACCCAACCGACCGTCAGTCATGCGATCAAGCAGCTTGAAAACGAGCTCGCTGTAGCCTTGTTCAACCGCGGGCCAAAAGGCGTCACGTTAACTGAAGAAGGACAACTGCTCTACGCTCAAGTGGAACATGCCTTCCTCTCGCTGGAAACGGGAGAGCGCCAAATTGCCGAGATGAACCGGCTCGTTCGCGGCGAATTGCGCCTTGGAAGCAGCGATTCGTTGTGCAAATATTATTTGCTGCCCTCGCTCGGACGATTTTGCAATGATCACCCGCACATTCGGTTGAACCTGCAGCATGGGACGACGCCAGAAATCGTCCGTTATGTCAAGGAAGGTCGCATCGATTTCGGCATCGTTCGCCTGCCTTTGCAGGACGAATCGCTCGTCATTACGGAAACGATAACCGTACAAGATATTTTCGTCGCCGGGCCGAGGTACTTCCATTTGCTCGAGCGACGATTCCCCATCCGGGAGCTTGCCGCTCTTCCACTTATCTTATTCGCGAAGGCTAGCACCTCGAGGCAGTTCATCCAACATTTCGCCTTGCAGCATGGCGTTGCGATCGAACCGGAAATCGAAGTCGCCAGCGTCGACTTGCTCATTGAATTCGCCAAAGCCGGGCTCGGCATCTCCTTCGTAACGAAGCAATTCGTCGAAACGGAACTTGCACGCGGCGAATTGGCGGAATTGAACATTGCCGAGACGATACCTGCCCGCAAGATTGGTATCGTATATGTAAAAAACCGCCGTTTAGCAGCTTCATCCAACGTATTCCTAAGGAAATATCTAGAAGTGGAGCCTTCCGGGCAACCATTGTAATATCGGCTTACGTGACATACAAAAGAGAAGAAACGAGGGTAAATCATGGCTTTCGGCATTACAAGAGCGGAATTGAAACAATGGAAAGAAGCCGTCGAACGGGGCGAAATCGCTTTTTTGACGCATTATTGGCTGGACCCGCGGTTCCCGGGTTCACGGACCGTTACGAAGGTTGGCTGCTCCGATCGAAAACGATTGTCCGATTGGTGTATCGCCAATGGATTAAATCCGAAATACATCCACAACCGGGAGTCATTCCCGCATTTTGACTTAATCGGAACAAAACAGCGCGAAATCTTGGAAAAAGAACGGCTATGGGATCAGCTGGATCGGTTCCGTATCCGCTAGCATTCCGGGATTCGCGTATCGAAAGGTTCTATAAAACTTTCAATCCTTGCTCGAATCTATGAAAATATGCGGTTTGCCGCATCACATTCGCATAAACATCGGCGACTCGTCCGAATACGATAACATACAACGTATCGTGGAGGTGATCCGATGTTACAAATTGGAGGAATCGTGGGCGGCAAAGCAGATATTCCCGTCGGGCCGGGGAAAAAAATCGAGCTGCAGCAAATCGTCATTGATGTCCAAAATGGCCAAAAACTGCGGCTGAAAGAGTTGAATTTTCTGTTAAGCAGCGACAAATTCGTGTTCATCGTCGAAGCATTGCCTTCTCCGGGCGTGTTCCGGGCACGAGGAGGATCCGGCGACCTGAAGCCGAACAAAGTGTTATTCAACAACACGACGGGGTCGACGGTTATTATTTTTCTAGTGATCAGCGCGCGAAATGCCGGTAAAAAAACCGAGTCTTTAAGCCGATCGGATAGCTGGAACCTGAAATTATGCCGGAGGAAGTGAAACGCAAGGCTATTCGGGCTCTGCCTCGTATTCTGAACCGGGCAGCAGTCAGGTCAACAAAATAAGGCCGCACCTGAACTGCATCCCAATTATTAGACACACTAACTATTGGGGTGCAGTTCACACTTGCGGCCTTTTTTGCGTTCTATGATATTTACTATATCGATCCCACGTTACGTATTAACAGAACATCGCATCTCGATATCCTAATTCCCCTGGAGTTCGTATCAACTGCGATCGGACGTCAGCATTTGGCCAGCCCCGAGCGCGACGCATTCCAAAGGCTGATCGGCTAAATTAACGGGAACACCGGTTTCCGCCTGAAGCCTTTGATCCATCCCCTGCAGCAGCGCGCCTCCGCCGCATAACAAAATGCCCCGCTCCATCACGTCCCCTGCAAGCTCCGGCGGACATTCCTCTATGGCTTGGCGAATATGATCTACGATCACGAGGATAAATTCGTTCAGTAGGTCATAAATTTCGCTTGCTTTGATCGTGATCGTCTTCGGAAGCCCGTTGACGAGGTCCCTTCCGCGTATATCCATGCTAACGTCCTCGGCAGGCCGTATGACGGTCGCTACATTCTTCTTGATCTCTTCGGCCGTACGCTCGCCGATCAGAACGTTATGCGTTCGTTTCACATAATCGATGATATCCCGGTCGATCGACATGCCGCCTCTGCGTACATATCTGCTGACCACGATGCCCCCAAGCGAAATGACGGCCACCTGGCTCGTACCGCCGCCGATGTCGAGCACCATACACCCGGTCGGTTCGGTGACGGGTAAACCCGCGCCGATGGCCGCAGCAAGCGGTTCTTCGATCGCAACCGTCTTGCCCGAGCCCTTCTGCAGGGCGGTTTCCTCAACCGCCCTGCGTTGAACGTTCGTCACCCCGCATGGGACGGATATGAATACTTGCGTGCTGCCGAACCAGCTTTTTTTCTGGATTTTGCCGATAAAATGCTTCAGCATCGCCGTCGTCATATCAAAATTCGCGATAACGCCGTCCTGTAGAGGATATACCACTTCCAGATTCGCCGGCGTTCTGCCGATCATCGCTTTTGCTTCCTCGCCGAAAGCCGCGATTTCGCCCGTATCTCTATTAACCGCCACGACCGACGGCTCTTGAAGGACGATTCCTTTGCCATGTTTATATATAATAGTGTTACAAGTTCCCAGATCTACGCCGAAACGCCGCTGCAATCGTCCCACTTTAACACGCTCCCTCTCGTTGTATGTCTTGGTGTTTTTTAGATAACCTACATAGCATTCGGGAGAAAATCATTTTTTGTGGGGGTCAGTCTAAAGTCCCAGTTATTTCATGCAGTCGTTCTAAAGTCATACGCGCAATAAACCTGGAAAACTTCTCTTTCCGCTTTCCTTGCAGCCGGTAACATTCGATCAATCGCGACACGATCGGTATTACCCTTTCGGCCGTAACTCCGCTCATAAAGAGTTGTCCGAGCGCGGCCTTTAATCCTTTCGTTTCGCCGCCAACGTAAATATCGAACGTATTGCGCATCTTGACGACAGCAATATCTTTAAGGAGCGGTTCGCTAGTCCCAAGCGCACAGCCGGCATAACCGATTTTGAGCGGACTTGGCGTTTCCTTGCCGGCGACGGCATGATCCAATGCGTAGGCGATTTCGAGACCCGCCTCCTCGGCTCCTTTGCAAAAATTACACGTAATCAGGCTTTTCGTATAAAATCCCGCCGGGTGAAGTTGAAGTCCAACGCCCCGAAGCTGTGGCTGGACCTCCTCCAGACGGCTTGCATGCATCGTGACATACAATTGCTTAAACGTGGTCATTTCAATAATCGCGTCTTCCCCTACAATCGAGCCAAGAACGGCCAATTGCTCCGGTTTAAACAAGGTCCCTCCAACCTCAAAGCCAGGGGTGACGGCAAACGTAATTTTTTCACCTTCCATCATTTAGGCTACTCCCCCTCCCTATAATGACGAGCGTTAAAAAAGGTTCTTCCGAACCCTTATTTCATCAGCTTATTCATCGTTACAAGCAATTCTTCAATGACGTCATGGTCGCCTTCCTGAATCCGTTCGATGACGCAGCTCTTCATATGATGCTCCAGCAGCAGCTTGCCCACGCCGTTCAGCGCCGACTGGATCGATGAGATTTGGTTTAATACGTCGTCGCAATACGTGTCTTTTTCGATCAGCCCTTTGACGCCGCGGATTTGACCTTCAATACGATTTAATCTGCTGATCAGGTTGTTCTTCGTTTTTTCGGAATGATGGCTTTTTCGCTCGTCCGAGCAAGAAGCACACGATTCGTCATGTTTGGACGCTTGTGACACGTGATCCACGAGACTTCACTCCCTTGTTGTTTTAGCATATTGTAGCATGACCCCCCTACCCTATGCAAAAAAGTTTATTCAAACTTCGATTTCAACAATAGAACAGCCATAACGAGGCCGACACCGGCAATGATAGACGCACCGACAAACGCCGCATGGAATCCCGCATTCAACGATGCCGCTTGCTGCAGCCCTCCGTCCATAACCCCTTTCGTCCACGAGGACGCAACGGCTGTCATGACGGCAAGGCCGATGGCCGAGCCGATCTGGTACCCCGTATTGGATATGCCTGACGCAAGTCCCGTATCCTCCGGTTTCGCGCCGGACATCGATGCGATCGTTGCCGGAATGAAGGCAAAAGCCATGCCGAGGGCGCCGAGCAGGGAAGCAGGCAGCACGTGGATGAGGAAGCTTCCATCCTCCGGCGTATTGCCTGCGAATAATGCTAACGAACCGCAAAGCAATAACATGCCGAGCACAAGGATGCTTTTATATCCAAATCTGCCGACCAAACGTCCCGTAACGGTCACCATGACGATCATGACCAGCACGGTCATCGGCACAAGAGCCACCCCGCTTGCGAACGCGGTGAAATGCAGCACTTGCTGCAAATATAAATTCAAGAAAAACCATAATGGAATCCAGGCACCGGCTAGTAGCGCAAACACGAGATTGCCTGCAAGCAAGTTCGGCGCTTTAAAAATACGTAGCGGAACAAGCGGCTCTTTCTTCACCTTCTGGATGATGAAAAATATTGCGATCAGCACGATCGAAGCGACGAGCAGCGCGATGGTTTGAACCGATGTCCAGCCTGCTTGCTCCGCTGTGACGATCGCATAAACGGCAAGCACAAGCGCAACCGTGATCGTCGCCCCTCCGATAAAATCAACGCTGCCCTTGCGGCGCGCACCCGCAGGCAATACGATTCCGCTGTAGAACAATGCAAACAGCCCAACCGGAATATTGATCAGAAACGTCCAGTTCCAGCTCAGCCATTCCGTGATGACGCCGCCGAGAAATACGCCCGCCGTTCCGCCCGCCGCTGCCGAAGCCCCCCAAAAACCTAGTGCCTTCGTCAATTCCTTCGGATTGTGGGCGAACAGCATCATGAGTATCGTAAGCGCCGCCGGCAATATCAACGCCGAGCCGAAGCCTTGAAGCGCCCGCCCCGCATTCATCGAGGCCTCCGACCATGCGACCCCGGCCAGCAGCGATGCGGCGGATAAAATCGTAAATCCGAGCATGAATATTTTGCGTTGACCGAATAAATCCGAAAGTCTGCCGCCCAGCAGCATAAACCCGCCGAAACAAATCACGTATGCGTTGAACACCCACTGCAGACCGCTTTGCGAGTATCCAAGCGCCTCCTTGATCGCGGGCAGCGCTACCCCGATGATGGACGTATCCATGATGACAATAAATTGCGCGAAGCATAACAAGAACAACGCTCTCCATCTTTTGGGATCCGGAGCCCCGACCGCACTCGCTTCGATTGACATATCTATTCCTCCTTGATTGGATTTGTTTTACAAATATTATAGTATAGCCCCCTATCCTATTTGTCAATCCCCAAAAAAGAAGGGGTTGTCCCCTTCGCATCCCGATTAACGAATATCGTTAACCACTATCGCGTTTACCCAATACTCCAGCTCTTGGCGCGCCCAATGATGCTTGCTGCTCTTTGCCGCTGCGGCGTGTGCGGTCTCTTTGGCATCCACCGCACCGATAGAATAGGTACGGAGTTGTCTTTTGGTGCGATGCAGCGTATTTTTCACAACCGACAACGTACACTTGCATTCCTCGGAAATATGTTCGTAGGAGTAGTCGAATAGCTCCGCCAGCACGAACATTTTTAACTCGCGCTTGGTTAGCCGGTCTGCCAGCCAATCCACCCAGTCCCGCACTCCGGTATAGTCGGTACGATCGCACGACAAGTGAGCCATGTCCTCGATGGGCACCGTATGAAGCCGCCCTTTGCGGTTTTGATCGATCCACAAGTTGCGGGCAGCCTTATAGAGCAGCGGCCTCGGATACGTAAAGGTCCCTTTTTTGGTAAAAAACAAATACAGTTTCAGCAGCACGTCCTGAAACAAATCCTCGCCATCCCATTTGGATGCCGTAAGGTATGCGCAATAATGGCGAATTTCGTCCAAATACGGCGATACGGACTCCGTGAATGCGGCCGAGACCTCTGTTCCGGTCCTATCTCTGCAATCCAAAGTTTGCCCTTTTGTAGGTTGTCCATTTGCAGGTTGTCCCTTTGTTGGTTGTTCGTCCAGCGTTTGTACGTGCAAGTTCTGCCCGTCCATCGTATGTACGTTCATCGTTTTTACGTTCACGGTTCAACCGCCTTTCTTGCAGGCCCCTGTCCCTTCTCTCCATTGATCACCATTGTAACAGTTAAATGTGAACATAGCATGAACGGTATGATGAAAATCTCGGAATGGTTTTTTAAGAAAATTTGTTAGCCGCTGCATTCCGAGTTTAAAAAAACACCGGCAGCTTGTGCCGATGTTTATGTATTGGAGAAATCCATTTCAGTTTCTCGTTTGTTCAAATGCGGCCAGCAACGCCCGCTCCTTATCAGCATCAAGTCCAGCCCTTCTTCTCTGATCGGCTGGGCGCGCCGCGTTCCATTCGAGTGTTTCGCGAACGGTATCCGCGATCGGCCGAAACGCGAGGCCAGCGTCGAGCGCTTTCCGGATGTTAACCCCCATCAGATGGGCAACCGACATCGTATCGCCGAAAGGCGGGATCCACAGCGGCATTTCGATCCAAGGTTGAACTTGATTTTCCAGCAGAAAAGCATGATCAAGCCAAACGTATTCTGCATCGCTTGCAATTGCAGCCTTCGCATGTTGAAGAAACGATTGCATCGATAGCGGGAATTCCGGACCTGTCGCATTATAAATGCCGCGCAGCTTCGCTTCCGCCATTCGAATCATCCATTCCGCCAAATCTCTTGCATCAATAAATTGCACCTGCGCGTCGGGATTGCCCGGCGCCAGCACCCTCCCGCCGCGAGCCAAGCGGACCGGCCAGTACGTAAATCGATCGCTTGGGTCATGCGGACCAACAATCAAGCCTGGGCGAATATGGAGCGCTCGCTCAGGAAAGATTTCTTCGATCGTACTCTCGCAAGCTGCCTTCAGTTCGCCGTAATGTTTTCCGACCTCTTCCGTGTTCGGATTTTCCAGCACGCCGACGGGCGACGTCTCATCTGTGTCTGGGGTGCTAAGATCCGCATATGCGGATATGCTCGACACGAACACATACGTATCGACCGCATCGGCAAGAAGCTCCGCCGACTGGCGAACGATACGCGGTACGTAACCTGATGTATCGATCACCGCGTCCCAACGTCTGCCCCTCAGCGCATTCAGGTTTCCGTCCCGGTTGCCTTGCAGTTTCTCGACATCGGGGAATACGTCCGGGTTCGATTCGCCTCTCGTAAATATCGTTACTTCATGTCCGGCTCGCTTCGCTGCTTCAACCAAATGCACGCCTAAAAATACGGTACCGCCAAGCACTAACAGTTTCATCGTATCCCTCCGGTCGTTCACACGCCGCCCAGGGCAAATTATTGCCGAGGACGCGTGCGATGAGTCGGCATCGCGCAGAGCGGGTCGTCCGGCCAATAGTGTTTCGGGTAACGTCCTTTCAAATCTTTTTTCACTTCAAAATAGGTAGTTCGCCAAAAGTTCGCCAAATCCTGCGTCACCTGAACGGGGCGTTGGGCCGGCGACAACAGATGCATGACGATCGGCACCTTTCCTCTGGCGATTCGGGGCGTATCGTGTTGGCCGAACATCTCTTGAAGACGAACGGCGAGCACCGGTGCATCGGGATCGCTGTAATCCACCGCAATCCGTGAGCCGCTCGGAACCGTGATATGCGTTGGCGCCTGCTCGTCCAGCTCCCGGCGCTGTTCCCAAGAGAGCATGCCCTCCAGCACGGAGATCATGTTAAGACGCTGCAAATCCGCCTTGCTGCGCATCCCATAAGCATGGGGCCCGAGCCATTCCGCAGGCGAAGCCGCAAGCGCATCGTCTGAAACTTCCGGCCAATCCGTCGTATGCCGGTTCATAAACTGGATGCGCTGCTGCAATTGACGCGAGGCTTTGTTCCAGGGCAGCATGCCGACGCCTTGTTGGCTGACACCTTGCATCAGCGCAGCCAGGCACTGGGACGGATCGGGATTTGCGAGCGGCGTTTCTTTCAGAATGAGCGCGCCAAGCCGTTTGCGCTGTCTTGCCCGTACCGCTTGCGCATCCGCATCCCACTCGACGATCGCTTCGTCCGTAATCAGCTCCGCGCCGAAGCGCTCCAGCTCGGCCACCGTCACCGGAGCGGACAAGTCGATCCGGCTGTCGGTGCCGGTATCGTCCAGCTCCGCGGCGACGATATACGGCGTCCCCGCCGTCGCTTGCGCCGCAGGATAAGCCGCCCCGCGCCCGTTGCTCAGCAGGTAGCGCCCGTCGCTGCGGCGCTGGCCGATCCGGTCGGGGTACGCCAGCGCCAGCAGCAGCCCGCACGCGTCGGAGTCGACCGGCTCGCCGGGCGGCACCTTCGCGGCGCGCTTCCATTGCGCGGACTCGGCCCGGATGCGGCGGAGCGCCACTGCGTCAACCGTAGCGCCGGCGGGCGCATCGTCGGATGCGCGGCGGAGCGCATCGAGCCGCGAGCGCAAATCGGCGTCGCGCGCCCCGCTGCCGCGGAACAGATCGCGCTCGGAGAGCAGCGCCGCGAGCTCGCAGGCCGTTGCGCCGAGGCCATGCCGGGAAGCCGCGACGATCATATGCGCGAGCCGCGGATGCAGCCCGAGCTCGGCGAGTTGCCGGCCGTGCGGGCTCAGCCCGCCCTTCGGCCCAAGCGCGCCGAGCCGGCTCAGCAGCTCGCGCGCTTGCTCGTAGGCGGCTGCCGGAGGCGGGTCGAGCCACATCAGCTCGCCCGGCTCCGTAACGCCCCATTCGGCAAGCTCCAGGGCAAGCGGCGCGAGGTCCGCTTCCAGGATTTCCGGTACGCTGCGTGCAGGCAGGTTACGGTCATCTTGTTCCGACCATAGCCGATAGCATACGCCTGGGCCAAGCCGTCCCGCTCGGCCACGCCGCTGGTCCGCCGATGCCCGCGATACGGTCGTCGTCTCCAGCCGGGTCATCCCGGTCCGCGGCGAAAACCGCGGAACACGCGACAAGCCGCTGTCGATGACGACGCACACGCCCTCAACGGTTAAGCTTGTTTCGGCGATGGATGTCGCCAGCACAACTTTGCGCTCTCCCGCTTCACACGGCGCAATCGCCCTGTCTTGCGCTTCTTGCGGCATCGCGCCGTATAGCGGAGCAATCCGCACTTGCCGGAACCGGGTCGGCACCTGCGCAGCCAGCCGCGCTTCCACGGCTCGTATTTCGCCGGCGCCCGGCAGGAAAACGAGCAGGTCGCCTTCGTCGTTCGCGAGCGCCTCCATTACCGCAGCGGCGACTGCCCCATCGATCCTGCCCTCGATTCGGCGATCCGCATATCGCGTTTCGACGGGATAGGCCCGTCCTTCACTCGCGAGAACCGGCGCGCTTCCGAGCAATGCCGCGACCGGCTCGGCCTCCAGCGTCGCCGACATGACCAGCAAGCGCAGATCTTCACGCAGCAGTGCCTGCGATTGCAGCGCCAGTGCCAATCCGAGGTCGGCATGCAAGCTCCTCTCGTGGAATTCGTCGAACAAAACCGCGCCTACGCCTTCCAACGCAGGGTCGGCTTGCAGCATCCGGGTCAATACCCCTTCGGTGATGACCTCGATCCGTGTTTTGGGTCCGACCTTCGTTTCCATCCGAACGCGATACCCGACGGTCTCGCCTACCGTCTCGCCAAGCTGTGCCGCCATAAATTTGGCGGCTGAACGCGCCGCAAGCCGCCGCGGCTCCAGCATCAAAATGCGCCGACCGGCCAGCCATGGCTCGCTGAGCAGCGCAAGGGGCACGCGCGTCGTTTTCCCCGCGCCCGGTGCCGCAACAAGCACTGCATTTACATGGCCGCGGAGCGTTTCTTTCAGTTGTGGCAATATATGATCAATCGGCAGCAAATCATCGCAACTCCTCTGTTTCAACATCGTGATTATCATTTTACTTGATATACGGGCCGCTTGTCATGCCGTATGCTGTTCGAACCGATGATGTTGAGGCTGAGTGCAGAATAGCACTTGAAAAATTTTGACAAATAAGATGAATGGCTCGGTTGTGGTACTGAAAATTACCTTTCGTGGTTTTGAATTCAGGTACAAGGTTCGTGGGGCCGATTCGGGTTAGGGTTCGGGGTTCGGGGTTCGGGTTTGGGGTTCGGGGTTCGGGGTTCGAGGTTCGGGGTTCGGGATTCGGGGTTCGGGGTTCGGAGTTCGAGGTTCGGGGTTCGGGATTCGGGGTTCGGGGTTCGGAGTTCGAGGTTCGGGGTTCGGGATTCGGGGTTCGGGGTTCGGAGTTCGAGGTTCGGGGTTCGGGATTCGGGGTTCGGGGTTCGGAGTTCGAGGTTCGGGGTTCGGGATTCGGGGTTCGGGGTTCGGAGTTCGAGGTTCGGGGTTCGGGATTCGGGGTTCGGGGTTCGGAGTTCGAGGTTCGGGGTTCGGGGTTCGGGGTTCGGGGTTCGGTTCGGATACGGGGAGAAGGTGCAGGTACACGTCACGTTCGTGTCCGGTGTGAGGTCCGGGCATCACATAAATAACGGGAAAAGATGCACTTAATTTTCGTCGATCGATGAAGTCGAGAGAAACAACTGTATTTCATGTATATAATTCCAGCAAAAATATCAGTTTTCCACTTCCCAGCAAAAATTAACATCATAAAATCCAGTTATTATTACGAAAATCAATCTATCCCCAGAAATTAACTGCATATTTTCCAGTTAATGAACTTTCCCTTCCCTGTCTAATTTTATGATCGAATCGCAAAAAGGCTTGCATGCAGCAAACTGCGTGCACATGCAAGCCTATTCTGACAACGCGTATTAAAGTGAAACATTCTCTATCTATGCAAACCTTAGAACACACGAGGCATGCGATGCACTCAAACTCCAGGCTCCCTTCGCCTGGAGCCTGTCCTTGAGCTACACCACGCTGCCGCGCACAACAACCGCTTTGCGTTTCGCCCGGCGTGCCACCGCTTCGGCGGAGCAGCTTGCTTCCACGAGCACGCCGCTCGCATCGTCGCCGACGTTCGGCCACAGCCGGTCGCCGTTTTCGGACAACGCCGTTACGCCGCCGGTGATGTGGCGAAGCGCCTGCCCTAGCGAGCGCTCGTCCACCCAACCGAACCGTTCCGCTAAGCGGCCCGCCTTCTCCAGCTGATCGCCGTTGCCGAACGGCGACCAGTGATCGTTGATGCTGTCCGTGCCGAGCATGACGTGCACGCCGTGCTGACGCAGCATCGGAACGGGCGGCGCCGAATGGAAGGGTACCGTCGTCGCTATCGAAATGCCTAATGACGCAAGGCGTGCCGCCATTTCGTCCGCTTCGGTTCCCGCGATTTGCCCCAATGCGAATGCATGGCTCAGCGTCACGCGGCCTTGCCAGCCCGCTTCCTCGGCCAGCTCCGCCAATCTGCGGATGGTCGCAAGGCCTGTTGCCCCTCCTTCATGCAAATGGAGGTCGATGTTCGCATTGGCTTCCACGGCAAGCTCCATCATCGTCTGCAGCGATGTTTCGATATCACCGTCCACCGTCTGCGGATCTACGCCTCCAACGAGAGCCGCTCCATGCTGCAATGCCTCCCGAACCAAACCGGCCGCGTTCGAACGAAGCAAGCCGTGCTGCGGGAAAGCGACGATTTCATACGTGATTTTACCTGCGAACGTTTCGAATGCGCGCAGTATTGCCTCCAGGTTGTTCAATTTGACAACCTGATCGATATTGCAATGAGTCCGAACATGTGTCGTACCCGCTGCTAGCAGCGTAGCCAGCATGTTCTCCGCCCGTTCCTGCGCCTTCGGCAGAAGCTCGGGCAGCAGACGCTCTTCTTCTTTGAATCGGTCAAATATCGACTTCGCCTGTTTTACCGCTCTCCATCGATCGCTGTAATACGTCTTGTCAATATGAATATGCATTTCTTGAAAAGGCGGAAGCAGAAGCGCCCCTGCCGCATCGTAAGTATGTTCTCCAACCGGAACGGAATCGGCGGACTCCGTGTTCGCAGCAACAAGCTCCGCTATCGCTCCGTTTTCGATTCGAATATGATACAGCTCGGATACCGTTGAAGCAATAACGCCTTCGTCATCATACGCATATCCACATTCCAAGCGAACGTTTCTTAACCATCGGTTTTCTGAATTCATGCTGTAACTCCTCTCTGCGATATCAGATCTTGTTCAACTCCGTATCATTATATCGCGGACAAGCTATTCCGTCATCTCTTTTACTGCCGGGAAGATATCGTCTATTATCGTTCGTCCCGCTTCGTTCGCATCATAAGAAAAACTTCTATCGAAGTCATTCAAGGATGAGCGACCGCGTTTTAGCGGAAGTTTATTCTTGGTAAAGAAAGTTCTCTTCGCTTAATGCTTTAGCGAACTTAAACTTTCTTTATCGTTAAGAAAAGCTTCTGATCGAAGTCTTTCGATGAAGATACATTCGTGTCTTATATGAAGCTTTTCTTATAATATCAGAAAGGTTCAGCTCCGCTGAAAATTTATACTTTCTGATATCATAACAAAAAACCTTAAATCCACGAAACCATGGAATTAAGGTTCTGACTGTAATGATTTTTACAAAAAGAACTAGGACTTCAATACGTCATGATCCACATAACGTTCGCCGTTAATTTCACTCAAGACGTTAATCGCTACTTTCGCGCCGTCCCCGGCCGTTATGATGGCATGAACGCTCACTCCCGCCACGGTTCCCGCAGCCCAAATGCCTTCGATGTTTGTTTTGCCGCTCGCATCGGCATCTACGACCGTTTTGATCCGCGGTTCGGTGCCCGGTTTGGTTTTCACGCCGATTTTGTCAGCAAGATCGACCAATGCGCCCGTCGCCAAAATGACGTGCTCCGCTTCAAAATATTCATTTTCCAATTCAATACGGAATCGGGTTGCGCCGCCTTCGTTGGACACGACATTCAACGCTTTGCCCGTAGCGATTTTCGCACCGAATTTAACGGCTTGCTCCTTCCCGATGTTTATCATATCAGGTCCTGTAATTTCATTCACGCCGTAGAAATTTTCGATCCATGCCCGTTTCGTCATGCTTTGGTCACTGTCGACGATCAACGTTTTTTTCCCTGCTTTCGCAGCAAATAATGCAGCGCTTGCTCCGGCCGGCCCCGCACCGATAATTGCAATATCATACATACCCTGATACCTCCCGCATTGTATTTAGAATCATTATTAGAATAATATAGTTATCAAAAAATAACAAACATATTTTATATGCTGTAACTCGGCTCTACAGGGAGCAAAATTACGACCGTTGTCCCTCGATTTAATTCGCTTGTAATATTCATGACGCCCCGGTGGGCTTCAATAATCTTATAGCTGACCATTAAACCTAATCCCGTCCCGGTTTCCTTCGTCGTATAAAACGGCTCTCCCAGTTTAGGGATGTGCTCCTCCGCAATACCTTTCCCCTGATCGATAAAACATATGCGTATCGCCCCTGACACATCCATGCATGCTTCCAGCTTGATTTCACCGCCGTTTGGCATTGCTTCGATCGCGTTTTTCAGCACATTGATAAATACTTGCTTCAACTGATTCTCGTCACAACGTACAAGCGGCAAATCCGCTTCCACCTCGAACACAATCTGTACATTATGCATAATCGCTTGCGTATCCAGCAGCATCATGACGCTTCGCAGAATGAGTCCGATATCCTTGTCCTCGAAATAAATCATTTGCGGTTTAGCCACAACCATAAATTCGTTGACGATATAATTGATCCGATCCAGCTCTGTCAGCATGATGTCAAAAAAAGTTCCATGCTCTTCGTTTTTTGCTCTCAGCAGCTGCGTAAACCCGCGCAGCGAGGTCAACGGATTGCGAATTTCGTGTGCAACGCCGGCCGCGAGCTGGCCGACGACGGATAGCTTTTCCGATTTGCGCAGAAGCTCCTCCGTTCGTTTTCTTTCCGTTATATCGACACAAGAAGCGATGACCTCGACGACTTTACCGCATCTTTTTACTGGGCGCAGCGATGCCAGGTAAGTGATGCCGTTTCTCGACCCTTCGTAGGTTACATGCTCTTCGCCGTTCCAAGCTCGTTCGTAATAAGATAGTTTTTTCCGTATCATCGTTTGGCACGAAAAAAAATCGTATAATTCCTTGCCGACAATTTCTTCCGGAACGTTGCCCATCCGGTAAAGAAGCTCGCCGTCCGCCATCGTATGGATGTATTTATCCTTTACTTTCTTAAACTTGAATGTCATGCCTTGCTGCTCGCGAAGCAGCTGTTCCATTTCCTGCTGGGCAAGCCGAAGCTGGTCTTCCACGCTTTTTAAATTTGTTATATCGCGTTCTACGGACACGATTGCAATGACGCGTCCATCTTGATCTTTAACAGGTGATACCGACACGCTTGTAATGAACATTTCTCCGCTCTTGTGCAATCGAACGGTTTCGATTCCTTTGACCGGGTCGCCCGAGATGACCGTTTGGAAAATCTCCAGCATCTGATCCATCCGATGTTCGGGAATCCATGGCAGCGTTAACTCCTTCAATTCTTCAAGCGACCATCCGTGCAATTGCTCAAAAGCCGGATTGGCCTTTATCACTTTGCCCTCCAAATCCACGATCACAATGCCGTCCGATGAAAACTTCATGAAGGAATCCAATATTTCTTGGGAAGAGCGAAGCTTTTGTTCCAGTCTCATGTTATGAGATTTCATCCGCCTCCGAAGGGCTGAAAGGCTAACCATCCATTTCCTCATCAATGCTCTCTGCTTCATTAACTGTTCACCCAATTGGAAGAGATTTGTTTTCACCAATGGAATTCCACAACAGTTTTGTATATCCTGCCACATTTTTTTTCATATTAAGAAAAACTTCTATCGATGGACTACAAAAATAAACGAATGTACTCTGGTGATTTATCCAATTACGAGGTGACCCCATGTTTAAATTACTCTGGCCCGTCCATCTGGGCATTGCCATCACGATGTTAGGTTCTTCCCTCGGGATCCCTGCCAAAGGACGAGCGTATTACGAAAAACGAGGAGATATTGTATGGGAAGTTCCTACAAAGGAAAAAGTGATTGCCTTAACGTTCGACGACGGACCGGACAAAATCGAGACGCCTCAGCTACTTGATTTACTCAAGCAATACGGAGTTCACGCGACGTTTTTTGTAATCGGCAAACGGGCGGCCGCTTATCCGGATATCGTCAAACGCGAAGTCAGCGAAGGTCATGAAGTCGCCAACCACACTTATAACCACCCTTATTTCAACCGCAAAATGACCATGCGTACTTTTTCCTCCGAATTGTCACGGGCACATGACGAAATATTCAAAGCTACCGGTTTGGATACCCATTACTTCCGGCCCCCGGGAGGATATTATAATGAGAAAATGGTGGAGCTCGCGAAGAAGCAAGGCTATCTGATCATCATGTGGTCCTGGGATCAAGATACGCAAGATTGGCGCAGGCCCGGCGTTAAAAAAATCGTCAATAAAGTTTTGAACAATGCGGGCGGCGGTGAAATTGTTTTGTTCCACGATCATGTGATGGGCGGCTCGCAAACGATCGATGCGCTCAAGCAAATTTTGCCGGAGCTGAAGCGGCGCGGCTTTACTTTCCTAACGGTGTCCGAATTGATCAATCGCCGTAACGCACCCGATCCGGTCTCGAAAAAGAAAAGCAAATGATTAGCAAAAAGAGCACCTTCTTGTCGATTTGACAATAAGGTGCCCTATCCTAGTAGGTTCAGCGTATTTACTCGCTGCAATTGGAAGGTGACGCTACCGTTCCGGATTCCACGTTGATTTTCTCCGAAACGGTTTCACGAATGACCGAAACGATCAACTGAAGCAGCTGATTGATATCGGCTTGTGTTTGCTGGAATTCCGCAACGACCGGAATGCCGTCCAGCTCATCCTGCAGCTGATCGATTTCGTTTTCGATCTTTTCCACCATGTTCGGATTTTGGAACGATTTGAAGGCGACGATTTCTTTTTGCTTCTTCTTGATCGAGCGAATCATCTCTTGTACGTGATCGTGGTTTTTGATTTTGACTTCGGCTTGCTTATATTGCTGAACTTCCTCCGAATTGGAAATCAGCTCGGCCAGCTCTTTCGCTTTGGCCATAATATCTTTGCTCACGATCAAATCTTGGGATCTATAGATCGTCTCATGCTCGTGATCGTGGTCATGATGATGGTGTGACAAGAACAACACGTCCCTTCCGTCGTCTAAAGTGTAAACCTTGCTTGTTATACAATCGCGCGTTCGGCTACTACCTCGCCGCGAATATGCCATGTTAGAGCCTCGACAACCTTCACTTGAATGATTTGGCCGATCAAATCTTTGGAGCCTGTAAAATGCACCAGTTTGTTTGTCCGAGAACGTCCTGCCAGCACATCCGGGTTGTTCTTGCTCTCGCCTTCGACGAGCACTTCGATGATCTGGCCGTGGAGCTTCTCATTGCTCGACCGGCTGTATTCGTTGACGACATCGTTGAGCCGCTGCAGCCGTGCACGCTTGACTTCGGCCGGCACATTGTCGGCCATCGAAGCGGCCGGTGTACCTTCGCGCGGCGAATAGATGAACGTGTATGCCGAATCGTAGCCGACTTCGCGAACGAGCGAAAGTGTGTCCTCGAACTGTTCATCCGTCTCGCCCGGGAATCCAACGATTATATCGGTCGTGAGCACGACATCCGGGATCGCCGCTTTGATCTTGCGAACCAATTCCAAGTAATGTTCACGCGAATATTTGCGGCTCATCAGCTTCAAAATGTCGGTGTTCCCCGATTGGACGGGCAAATGGATATGTTCGACCAAGTTGCCGCCCTTGGCAAGCACCTCGATTAACCGGTCGTCAAAATCGCGTGGATGGGAAGTCGTAAAGCGAACCCGCGGAATATCGATTTTGTGGATATCGTCCATAAGGTCGCCGAACGTATAGTTCAAATCCTCGAAATCTTTGCCGTACGCATTGACGTTTTGCCCAAGCAGCGTTATTTCCTTGAAGCCTTGACGTGCGAGCTCGCGTACTTCGGCAATGACATCTTCCGGTCGGCGGCTGCGTTCCTTGCCGCGCGTGTAAGGCACGATGCAATACGTGCAGAATTTGTCGCAGCCGTACATAATGTTGACCCATGCCTTCAATCCTTCGCGCTTCTTCGGCAGGTTCTCGATAATGTCGCCTTCCTTGGACCAAACTTCAACAACCATTTCTTTGCTGAAATGAGCTTCTTTGATCAGATTCGGCAGGCGATGAATGTTGTGCGTGCCAAATATCAAATCGACAAAGCCGTGCTTATTCAAAATCCGGTTAACGACCGACTCTTCTTGCGACATGCATCCGCAAACGCCAAGAAGCAGACCGGGCTTCTCGATCTTTAAATGCTTCAGATGGCCCAATTCGCCGAATACTTTATCCTCGGCATTTTCCCGAATCGCGCATGTATTCAGCAGAATAATATCGGCTTGCTGCTTGTCTTCGGTTGCCGTATAGCCCATTTGCTCCAGCATGCCCTTCATCGTTTCCGAATCGTGTTCGTTCATCTGGCAGCCGTACGTGCGGATCAAATAATGTTTGCCTTGGCCGAATTGCTGCATTTCCTCCGGTATGGAGAAGCTGTAATCGACAAGGATATCCTCCTTGCCCCGAGCTTTTGCCTCTTTTAACGAAGGCGGCTGAAAATATATGGAGTAATCTTTTTGAGATTGTTTATTCGATGTGATGACGTTTAGTTCTTTCTTCACCGTACCCCTTCCTTTCTGTTCGTACATCGGTGGAATCTATCATCACACCATTATAGCATCTTTGCACGGTGATTTTCAAAAAATATATGCTGCCTTCAATCGATAATTTCGGCAGTATCTCCGGTTTTTACCCCGGCCGCGTTGGCTTCGTCCGTGTCAATATGCATGTCCAGCGCAAACTGATCGGAAATGCGGGCAATCACATTTTCGAATACGATCGCTCTTTCACCGTTTACGCGAACGCGAAGCAGCTGCTTGTCGGTGATGCCCCATTTTGCCGCATCCGAGGTATGAAAATGAATATGTCTTGCCGCAACGATCACGCCTTCCTCGGTCGTTACTTCGCCCGCAGGCCCGATGATGCGAATTCCCGGCGTTCCTGCTATATTGCCGGATTCTCGTACCGGCGCCGCTATACCGAGCTGAAAAGCATCCGTACGCGAGATTTCCAGCTGCGTCTTGCCTCTAGCCGGACCCAGAATGCGTACTTTGTCAAACGACCCCTTCGCGCCTTCCACTCGAACGGTTTCGTTCGCCGCGAATTGTCCCGGCTGCGATAACGGTTTCAGCTCGGTTAGCGAATAACCTTTCCCGAATAATATTTCGATATGCTCTTGAGATAAGTGAATATGTCTCGCCGATACGCCGACAGGAACGTTTTTCATAAAATCCACCCTTCTGACACACTGATTGGTTATGTATAAATAGCCTGTTGATATTATTAGAAAAGCTTGTATTCGAAGTCTTATCCACAAAGAAATGAAATATTAGAAAAGTTCAGCTTCGCTGATTTCTAATATTATAGGAAAAGGCATATGGCGGTAATCCCCCATATGCCTCCCCTTGCATTATACGGTTCTTATGCTTTTCTTATTTGAATTCCGATACGAGCTTGGCAAAGTCCGCTTCGGACAATTGCAGATCTTGTTTTGCGAGTGCTTCCGGCTTGAAGCCCGGCACGAGATCTTCGTAGCTTTTTTTCGATTTGTCTTGATAAATCAGGCCTGTTACCATGGAGTTCGTTTCCATCAGCTTCGTCATGGCCATGACGCGGTTCGACGGATCATATTCAGGGAATTGATCCAAGTTCACGATGTGCTCCTTGAACCAGTCGTACGTATTGATTTTGTTGAACGTTACGCATGGGCTGAATACGTTCAGGAATGCGAAGCCTTTATGCTTCATCGCTTCCTCGATCAGGAACGTCAGCTGCTTCAGATCGCTCGAGAACGATTGCGCGACGAACGTTGCGCCAGCTGCCAAAGCGATTTCGAGCGGCGACAGCGTCGACTCGATCGAACCTTCCGGCGTACTTTTCGTTTTGAAGCCTTCTGCGCTTCGCGGCGAAGTTTGCCCTTTGGTCAAGCCGTAAATTTGGTTGTCCATGACGATGTACGTCATGTCGATGTTGCGGCGAATCGCGTGGACCGTGTGGCCCATGCCGATTGCGAAGCCGTCGCCGTCACCGCCGGAAGCGATAACCGTCAGCTCGCGGTTAGCCATCTTGAGGCCTTGTGCGATTGGCAGCGAGCGTCCATGGATCCCGTGGAAGCCGTATGCGTTAATGTAACCCGATATCCGGCCGGAGCAGCCGATACCGGATACGACGCCTAAGCCTTCCGGCTCGAGGCCGATATTGGCAGCCGCTCTTTGGATTGCCGCTTGTACGGAGAAGTCTCCGCAGCCCGGACACCAGTTTGGCTTAATGTTGTTACGAAAGTCTTTAAATGTAGCCATCTTAGTTCAACCCCTTGCATTCGTTATGAATTTCGGCAGGATGGAACGGAGTCCCGTCATATTTCAATACGGTGCTGATTTTGTCGGCAAATCCGATGTTCAGCTTGATTTGGTCAGCCAATTGGCCGGTTGCGTTGTTCTCGATAACAACGACTTTTTTCGCTTTCTCGATATAAGGAGCAAGCTCTTTCGCCGGGAACGGATGAATGAGACGCACCGTCGCATGGTTGGTCGAAATGCCGTCGGCAGTCAGGCGAGCTCTTGCCTCGTCTACCGTACCGCCGATCGAACCCATCCCGATAATGAGCATATCCGGCGTTTCATGAGGCGCATCGACTTTGATCGGGTTCGTGAATTGAATATTGTCCAGCTTGTGCAAACGTTTATCCATCATTTTCTTACGGTTAGTCGCGCTTTCCGAAGGACGTCCTTCTTGGTCGTGCTCTACGCCGGTAACATGGTGGATACCGTTTTTGACGCCCGGCAGAACACGCGGCGAAACGCCGTCTCCCGTGAACTCGTAACGTTTGAACAGCTTGCCGTCTTCCACCGGAGCCGCTTCGCTGACCAGGTTGCCGCGTTCGATGACGATTTTGCTGTAATCGAGCGTTTCGCAAGATTGCTTGCCAAGCGCCAGCTGCAAGTCGGCGAGGACGATTACCGGAACTTGGTATTTCTCGGATATATTAAATGCTTCGATCGTATCGTAGAAGCATTCTTCGATTGTGCTTGGTTGAATGACGACTTTCGGAATTTCGCCGTGCGTACCGTAAATCATCGCATTCAAGTCGCTTTGCTCTTGCTTGGTAGGCAAGCCCGTGCTTGGGCCTCCGCGCATCGTATTAACGATAACGACAGGCGTTTCAGTCATGCCTGCCAGTCCGATCGCTTCCATCATCAGCGAAAGACCAGGGCCCGCAGAAGCCGTCATTGCGCGAACGCCGCCGTAGTTGGCGCCGATCGCCATCGTTACGGCTGCGATTTCGTCTTCCGTCTGGATGACGGTTCCGCCGAACTTAGGCAATTTCTTAATGAGATATTCCATAATTTCCGAAGCCGGAGTAATCGGATACGCCGGCATGAAACGGCATCCTGCTGCGAGTGCGCCCAGCGCGATCGCTTCGTTGCCGATCATGAACAGTTTCTGCTTGCCGTCGGCAGGTTCAAGCGCGAGTGCGCTGATCGGTCCGCCCGCTTCATCCAGAACGAACTTGGCTCCTCTGGCTACGGCTTCGATATTTTTCTCAACGATAGCCGGTCCTTTGCGGCCGAATTCTTCTTCCACGGCTTTGTTGAACACTTCGATCGGCAAGCCGAGAAGCGCCCAAGAAGCGCCCGAAGCAACCATGTTCTTCATCAAGGATGTACCAAGCTCTTCGGCAATCGCCGTAATCGGTACGGCGAACAATCTTGCTTTGACACCTTCTGGAACAACCGGACTAAACTTCGCATCGGCGACGATAACGCCACCCTCACGCAGCTCGTGAGCATTCAGATCGATCGACTCTTGGTCAAAGGCAACCAAAATATCCAAATCGTCGGAAATCGCTCGAATTGGCTTTGTGCTGATCCGAATTTTATTGTTCGTATGGCCCCCTTTAATCCGCGAGGAGAAATGACGGTAACCATACAAATAGTAGCCAAGACGGTTTAATGCTGTGGAGAAAATACGGTCCGTACTTTCGACACCCTCGCCTTGTTGTCCCCCGATCTTCCACGACAATTGACTAATCAAGAAAGTCCACTCCTTTTGATTATCACTGGTTGTGATTCTAGTCCACAAAAAATTAACAAAGCAATAAATAAAATTTTTCACTGGTCAAACAAATTTTATGACTCTTACGGACAAAATGCAAGGGATTTCAGCAAAATCAAAGATAGTTCTTTGAGATGGAATCCATATCGTTGCGAGATCGATTGTTAAGATTGGCCCTCACCCGGGAGATTCTTTACTAAATATTTATACCAATTGCCGAACAGAAAGCTCTCGGCCAATTCGTCGTTATAGTATTTGCTTAACGTTTCGGCGAATTGCGCGTATTGTCCGGGATGCTCCAAGCCCTCGACCCACTTGTCGATGCCGTCGAAATCCGAGCCGAATGCAATATGATCCTGACCGCCCAATGCACAAATGTGATCGATATGGGCCAGCAAATCCCGTATCGTTACGGAGGGGGCCGATTTGACGAACCACGGGACGAAAGTAACGCCCATAATGCCGCCGGTGGCGATCAGATGTTTGATTTGCTCGTCGTTCAAATTTCGCGGATGCGGGCATACCGCGGAACAGTTGGAATGGGACGCGACAAAAGGCTTGGTCGATTTTTCGGCAACGTCCCAGAAGCCTCTTTCCGCCAAATGCGAAATATCGATGATGATGCCGAGACGGTTACATTCGTTCACGAGCTTTTCGCCCTTCCGGGTGAGTCCGCCTTTGCGCGGCTCCATGACCCCGTCGGCCGCCCAATTCCCGTAATTCCACGTCAGCCCGATCATCCGCAGTCCAAGCTGATATAATATGCGCAAATGCATCAAATCGCCTTCGAGTCCGTCCGCGCCTTCCAGCGTCAGCATCGCCCCGATTCGTTTGCCCCCGGATGCGGCTACGTTCACCAAATCGGCGCTCGTTCGGACGAAGGTCATCTGCTCGTGCGACAATATGCGTTCATGCAGCAAGTCGACGCATTGCAGGATATGCGAAAATTTGGGCACGCCCAGCGATTCGGATAAATACACGGCGAAACATTGCAGCGCGATTCCGCCTTGCATAAGCCGGTTTAAAGTGACATCGAGCCGCTCATCGTCTTGAAAATGAACCCGCGGTTGTTCCAGCATTTTGCTCAGCACATCGCAATGTCCGTCAATGATTCTCATTGTTACATCATTCCCCTCGTCATGTCGTTTCAAACCAAAACAAAAAAACCTGTCTACTGATAAACAGGTTTTGACTCTCATTCCCATAAGGTAATCGCATTATCTTGGTTCAACGATTAGTTTGATCGCGGTCCGATCTTCCCCATCGATGACGATATCCGTAAATGCCGGTATGCAAATTAAATCCACCCCGCTTGGCGCCACAAATCCTCTTGCAATCGCAACCGCTTTGATCGCTTGATTCAATGCGCCCGCACCGATGGCTTGAAGCTCCGCCCCACCACGTTCTCTTAACACGCCGGCCAATGCTCCGGCAACTGAGTTTGGATTGGATTTTGCTGAAACTTTTAATACTTCCATGAAAAGTACCTCCTCGGGAATGATGGATTGGTTCCAGTATTAAATAGTATTCTAGGAAACTGAAAAAATTCCTTCATCATTTCGAGGCAACTTTCTTAATTGCAAGAATTTTTATAATTTTCAGTGAAAAATCGTGTCTTCTTCGTAGATCCTAATTTTTTGGATGCTTTGCGCAAGCCCGGTCTGATCATCCAGTTCAATCACAACGCCGTGAAGATGCCACTTGCCTTCGTCGACCGTAAATCGGACAGGCAGCTGCGTCTTGAACTTTTGCAGAACGGAAGCCCGCTCCATACCGAGCACGCCTTCTCGTGAGCCCACCATGCCTACGTCGGTAATATAGGCTGTACCTCCCGGCAGCACGGTCTCATCGTTCGTTTGCACGTGCGTATGCGTTCCTACGACAACCGATGCCCTACCGTCCAAGTGCCATCCCATGGCGATTTTCTCCGAAGTCGCTTCGGCGTGGAAATCGACGAAAATAAATTTGTGCTTTTTCTTGTATTGGTCCATCAATTGATCCGCCATCCGAAACGGACAATCGAGCGAAGGAAGGAATGTTCGTCCTTGCAGGTTGACGATGACGAGTTCCTTGCCGTTCGCCTTGATGACGGCAGAGCCGCGTCCCGGCGTTCCGTCCGGGAAATTGGCCGGGCGGACGATCCGATCCTCGTCGTCGATCCAATCGAAGATGTCTTTGTTGTCCCACGTATGGTTTCCCATCGTAATGCCGTGTACGCCGAGTTCAATAAAATCGCGGACGATCGCGGAAGTGATGCCGCGCCCGCCTGCGGCGTTTTCACCGTTAGCGATAATGATGTGCGGGGAATATTTTTGCTTCAAGTAAGGTAAAGTTTGCTTAAGCGCCTTGCGTCCTACATTGCCGACGATATCACCGATAAATAAAACTTTAATCGGGTTCTCCTCCTTAAATACGTGGAAAAGTGGCTGACAATCCAGCCACTTTTCCCCATTTATTATTTCGCATATTCAACTGCTCTTGTTTCACGAATGACGGTAACTTTAATGTGACCCGGGTAATCGAGCTCGCCTTCGATCTTCTTCGTAATATCGCGGGCGAGTCGGAATGCTTCGGTGTCGTCGATTTTCTCCGGCTGCACCATGACACGGACTTCACGTCCTGCCTGGATCGCATACGATTTCTCGACACCGTCAAACGATTCGGAAATTTCTTCGAGCTTCTCCAGACGTTTAATATACGTCTCGAGCGTCTCGCGACGGGCACCCGGTCTTGCTGCCGACAATGCGTCCGCCGCACCGACGAGCATGGCAATGACCGAAGTCGCTTCGCAATCGCCGTGGTGAGACGCGATACTGTTAATGACGACTGGGTGCTCCTTGTATTTCTTCGCCAGCTCGACGCCGATTTCAACGTGCGAGCCTTCTACTTCGTGATCAAGCGCTTTGCCGATATCGTGCAGAAGTCCTGCGCGTTTGGCCAGCGTTACGTCTTCTCCAAGCTCTCCGGCCATCAGCCCGGTCAAATAGGCTACTTCCATCGAGTGCTTCAGCACGTTTTGTCCATAGCTTGTCCGGAATTTCAATCGGCCGAGAATCTTGATCAGATCCGGATGCAATCCGTGTACGCCAACTTCGAAAGTCGCTTGCTCGCCGTATTCGCGAATTCGCTCATCCACTTCCTTGCGGGATTTCTCGACCATCTCCTCGATTCGTGCCGGATGGATACGTCCGTCGGCGACGAGCTTCTCAAGCGATGTGCGAGCGATCTCGCGGCGAATTGGATCGAAACCGGACAAAATAACCGCTTCCGGCGTATCGTCGATGATCAAATCGATTCCGGTCAGCGTCTCCAGCGCGCGAATGTTGCGTCCTTCGCGGCCGATAATGCGTCCCTTCATCTCTTCGTTCGGCAAGGTGACGACCGATACCGTCGTTTCGGCAACGTGATCGGCAGCGCAACGCTGAATCGCGAGCGTAATGACCTCGCGCGCTTTCTTGTCGGCTTCTTCCTTCGCCTGCGTCTCGATTTCCTTGATCATCTGCGCTGTTTCGTGGCGTACTTCCTGTTCGACGTTGGTTAGAATGATGTTTCTCGCATCTTCCATCGTCAAATTCGAAATACGTTCCAGCTCCGTAACCTGATTTTTGTAAATCTGGTCGATTTGCGCTTGCGTTTCCTCGATCCGTTTCTCCTTGTTGGCGACTTGTTCTTCCTTCCGCTCTAAAGAGTCTAATTTTTTATCCAGCGATTCCTCTTTTTGCAACAATCGTCTTTCCAGACGTTGAATTTCATTCCGTCTTTCACGAATGTCTTTTTCAGCTTCGGCCCGTAGCTTATGCACTTCGTCCTTCGCTTCCAGAACCGTCTCTTTCTTAAGCGCCTCCGCTTCTTTTTTTGCATTATCGACAATATTTTCCGCGGCTTGCTCGGCGCTAGAAATTTTAGCCTCAGCAAGAGACTTGCGAATAAAATAACCAATCCCAAAGGAAATTGCGCCAACAACGAGAACGATCGCAATCCAGATGATGATTTCCATCATGGGTGTTCACCTCCTCGCTAACCAAGGCTCAGCTTGGGATATTTTCGGTTTTCAATCCTTGTTACATTGTTCATTCAGGATAAGAAACATAGCGGGTTTCTTATCATAGGTTTGCACACGCTAGGTGTGCCGCTCTCATCGCTACTGCTTGTGAAGAAGAGAGTAAATAATCGGCGAAATGAATAAAAGCGAATCGTTTTCCTTGCGGAAAATAGATTGGCACATGATTATTTTAGCTTTTGTAAAATAATGTTGTCAAGCGAATACATTTTACGCCAAATTTGCGGTCCTCGCTTTAGTCCTCCTCGAGATAGTCTTCGTACTCGTTCTCAGGCCGCTCGCACGGGTCGCCGTCGGCTTCGATTTGCCGCAGAGCGCGGCGAACAATCCCCTGCGGGAAACCGCGGCGCAGCAAAAATGCGGATAACTTCTGCTTGCGGTCCGAGGCGTTCGACTTCATCCCGTTCCACCTTTTGAGTCCCAAACTATAGGCGCTGTCGTATTCCGCTTCTTCATCGATTGCGCTCATCGCCTCCTCGATGTGCTCTCCGGATATCCCTTTTTGCGCAAGTTCCCGGCGAACCCACATCCGCCCTTTCTTCTGCGAAAGGATACGCTGTTCGCTGAGCTGCTTCGCATACAGTTCGTCATCGACATATCGCAGCTCCGCCAGTTGCTGAATAACCGAATCGATAATCGGCTTAGCATAGCCCTTATCCTTCAGCTTGCGGCGAAGCTCCTTGACCGATTGCGGCCTGAACTGCAAATAGCGCAAGGCCTGCATATAGGCATGATGGCGTTCCTCCGCATGAACGATTCGTTCGATCTCAGCCGCTTCAATTTCCGTATCTTTCACCAAACGGAATTTGATCATAATATCCGCATGTACCGAAAAAGCATATTCCTCATTTACAAATATGTTATACCGGTCCTTCCTCTTCTGCTGACGTTCGACAGACGTAATGCGCAGAAGCTCCGGTTGTTGTTTGGGCATTGTGAGAACCTCCTGAAAGTTTTGCGAAGCAAAACTTGCATCGTAAGCATTAGCTAAGTTTTGCGGAGCAAAACTCGCTTCGCAAGCATGGCATGGCTTTTGTTAGAAAGCCTATTTTCCCTGTGTGAATCCGTTATTGCTTTCCCTCACCCTGTTGCTATAAAGAAATAGATGCGATAGTGCATCTATTTCCGAGTTGCGAACAGCCTCAGAACAATTACCTGCGATTGTGCATCTATTTTTATACTTTTTATCAATTTAACAACCGATAAGTTAAAAAGACTGTATTTTCGCAGGTATTTTATCATTTATATGAGATATGGAACGATTCAACTGTATTATTGCATTTATTCCATCAATCAACCTATCCGCAATGCACATTTGTTGAGATCATGGATCTACTCAGAATTGTACCCTTCCACTTACATTCGGCGTGCCGGATCTACTCAGATTTGTACCCTTCCACTATTCGGCGTGCCGGATCTAATCGGATTTGCGCCCTTCCACTAGATCTCGGATTCACCGTTGCCCTACATCTGCGTCCGAAATCTACCCAGGCCTTGACCATCGCTCCACATGAACCTTATTCTGACCGAGAACCCCCGCGTTTCCTTTCCGCTCAGTTCGTAAGCACGAACCCTCTCGCTATGTAATAAGCAAACGAAGACACCTTTCAATGAAAGGTGCCTCCCGTGCTTGCTATTCCAAAGATAATGCCAATTCCTCGTCTTCTTCGTCCTCGTCCGGCTCCGAATTAGAGATAACCGTCGTCAAATTGCTGGACTCCCGAATTTTGCGATCGATCGCGCCTGCAATTTCCGCATTTTCCTTCAAGAATTGCTTCGCATTCTCACGGCCTTGACCTAAGCGCTCGCCTTCGAAGGAATACCATGCGCCGCTCTTGTTGATGATATCCATCTCCGTACCGATGTCGACGATGCTGCCTTCTCTCGAAATGCCTTCGCCGTACATAATATCAACGTCCGCTTGTTTGAACGGAGGCGCTACTTTGTTCTTCACGATTTTGATCCGAGTGCGGTTACCCACAACATCGTTGCCCTGCTTGATCGATTCTACGCGGCGAACGTCCAGACGTACGCTGGAGTAGAACTTCAACGCACGACCGCCCGGAGTTGTCTCCGGATTGCCGAACATAACGCCGACCTTCTCGCGGAGCTGGTTGATAAAAATCGCGATCGTCTTGGACTTGCTGATCGCACCGGACAGCTTGCGCAGCGCCTGCGACATAAGTCGTGCTTGCAAACCGACGTGCGAGTCACCCATCTCGCCTTCGATCTCCGCTTTCGGAACGAGCGCGGCTACGGAGTCGATGACGATGATGTCAACAGCGCCGCTGCGTACGAGTGCTTCCGCGATTTCCAGCGCTTGCTCGCCCGTATCCGGCTGCGACAAGAGCAACTCGTCAATATTAACGCCCAGCTTGCTAGCATAGGATGGGTCCAATGCGTGCTCGGCGTCGATAAAGGCAGCTTGTCCGCCGATTTTCTGCACTTCGGCGATCGCGTGCAGAGATACCGTTGTTTTACCGGACGATTCCGGACCGTATACTTCGATAACGCGGCCGCGTGGCAATCCTCCGATTCCGAGCGCGATGTCCAACGCCAGCGAGCCGCTAGAAACGATTTCGACTTGCATATGTGTAGATTCGCCCAATTTCATGATGGAGCCTTTGCCGAATTGTTTTTCGATTTGTCGTAATGCATTTTCAAGTGCTGCGCGACGATCTGTCAAAAAACTCACTTCCTTCTCTCGTTATATTTATATGATAACTTGTTTTGGAACGTTTGCCAAGCATTTTTTCGAACATACATTCGTTTTTTTAATGCCGACCAAGGATAAACGGCTAGCTCCGTGCGACGGCTCTTCGTTTACCATTGTGATATAAGCCAAGTATAAAGGATGGAACTAATGCTTTCTTATATTTGACAAAAAACCGCAACAAAGTTATCCTTTGCTACGGTTCTTCCGTTAACTGGTACTAATTATACGCTTCATCCAGAAAATAGGCAAGCGGATTATTTAAGCTGTCTCCACACTTGGTACAACGCGTGTCTAGCCGCACGTAAACGTACCGTACCGCGATTTCCCGACGTCTGCATAGTAGTGACATGGGTCTGCTTGCCGCGCTGCGCTAAGCCGATATAAACAAGTCCTACGGGCTTGTTCTCCGAAGGAGCCGGTCCTGCAACCCCTGTGATCGACACGGCGATATCGCAGGCAAGCCGCTCCAATACTTGTTCCGCCAATACCATTGCCGTTTCCGGGCTTACCGCCCCCGGCGCGCCTTCCCCTTCGAGCAGTTCCGTCGGAACGCCCAATTGCTCATGCTTGACGGCATTCGTATAACATACGATGCTTCCGGCGAATGCTTGAGAGCTGCCCGGCACGGAAGTGACCATCTCGGACAACAGCCCGCCCGTACAGCTTTCCGCCGCCCCCAGCATCATCCCCCGCTCGCTCAATTGCTCAACGATTATCGTTTCGATTCCCGTATCGCGGTCGGCATACAAATGATCGCCGACACGGCTGCGGATTTCGGCTTCGACCACGGCGATTTTGCGCATTGCCTCCGCTTCGTTGTCCGCTTTCGAGGACAGGCGAATGGCCACTTCGCCTTCTTTGGCGTAAGGGGCGATCGTCGGGTCGCTCTGCTGCTCGATCAAATCGATCAGATTGTTCTCCAATCCGGATTCGCCGATACCTGCAAACTTGAGCATTTTCGAATATAGCGGCACTTCATCGGTCATGACGCCGCGCAGCCAACGCTTCGCGTAATTGTCGAACATCGGCTTCATTTCCTTCGGCGGCCCAGGGAGCAATATGTAATGCGTGCCATCGGCGGTCAAGGCATTGCCAACGGCTAACCCCGTATCATTGCCAAGCGGGTCGCTGCCTTCGATCATGTTCGCTTGTCTTTTATTGCTTTCGATCAACGCGGCACCTCGGGACAGGAATATCTCATTGATCTTCGCCATCGAAGGCTCATGGAGGTACAACAAACGCCCAAGGTAATCCGCCAGCACGTCCTTCGTCAAATCATCGAGAGTAGGCCCGAGTCCGCCGGTAAAAATAATCAGGTCCGCCCGTTTTCTTGCCGTCTCGATCGCTTCGCGAATCCGGGAAGCGTTGTCGCCGACGACGGTTTGAAAATAAACGTCTATCCCGATCGCCGCGCACTCCTGCGATAAATATTGGGCGTTCGTATTGACAATCTGCCCGAGCAGCAGCTCCGTGCCTACGGCAATGATCTCCGCTTTCATATCGAAACACTCCTCCACCTACTGCGTTATCTGCGGAAAACTTATACTTCTATTCTGGCAAGAAAAAGAAAACAATAGGAGGCCCTATTGTTTAAGATATCGGAATGACGTTTTTGTTTTTCAGGAAATAATCAATGCCGGAATACAAGGTGATCACTGCGGCAACCCAGCTTGCCAGCTGGTCGAAGCGAAAACCGATGAACGTAAAAGGGAAATTGTTCAACAACAACGCGATGATGGCAATAATCTGAATGGCTGTTTTCCATTTTCCCCACTTGCTGGCTGCAATAACCGCACCTTCCAGCAGCGCAACCTGGCGCAAGCCGTTCACCGCGAATTCACGGCTAATAATTACGATCGCGATCAAGGGATTCAGCTTCCCCATATCCACAAGAGAAATAAGCACAGAGGCAACGAGCAGCTTGTCCGCGAGCGGATCGAGCAGCTTCCCTAAGTTCGTCACGATTTTTCGCTTACGGGCGATATACCCGTCCAATCCATCGGTACTGGCGGCGACGATAAAAATCAAAGTCGCGATAATCTGATTGTACGTAATGCTATACTCGCCGATTTTCAAAGGTGGAAAATCTAAATTCACGAGCAAGAAAAACATAATAACGGGCACTAGAAAAATTCTCGCCAGCGTGATGCGATTGGCCAGGTTCATCTTACACCCTCCCCGGACAAATCATACTCTAAAGAATGGGTTATCCGGACCTTATGGATTTCTCCGATCACCGGCTTCGTACCCGAAATGAATACTTCGCCGTCGATTTCCGGTGCATCGTATTGCGAACGTCCGATATATACGTCGTTGCGGCCGTCATAACGCTCCACGAGCACGTCCAGCACTTCGCCGATCCGTTTTCCGCCGATTTCGTTCGAAACTTCGCGCTGAATTTCCATTAGCGTGTTGGCACGCCACTCCTTTACTTCATCCGGGATATGATCCGGCAAGCGAGTGGCTGGCGTATCCTCTTCGTTCGAATACGTGAAAACGCCTAATTTATCGAATTTCATCTCGCGGATAAAATCGCACAAGCGGTTGAAATCTTCCTCGGTCTCCCCAGGGAAGCCGACGATGATGGAGGTTCGAACCGAAACGCCGGGAATCCGTTCACGGATCTTCGCAATCAGTTCGCGAGAATCCCTCTGTCTGCCCGGACGGCGCATCCGCTTCAGAATCGAATCTTCACTATGCTGCAATGGCATATCAATATATTTGCAAATCTTCGGATTGTTCGCGATGACGTCGATCAACTCGTCGCTGAAAAATCCCGGATAAGCGTAATGCAGGCGCACCCAAGCGATGCCCGGCACTTCGCTGACACGATTCAGCAGCTCAGGCAGCCTGAACCCGTCGTACAAATCCGTGCCGTAATTTGTCGAATCCTGTGCAATAAGACTGATTTCTTTAACGCCTTGGGCAGCCAGAAGCTCCGCTTCGCCGACAATCGATTCGATCGAACGGCTGCGGAATTTTCCGCGCATGATCGGAATGCTGCAGAACGTACAAGCATTATCGCAGCCTTCCGCGATTTTCACGTAAGCCGTGTAGCGCGGCGTTGATAGTTTTCGAGGCAGCACCTGCTCATAGTTAAACACCGGATTGCCGACCATCACCGGTTTTTTGCCGCGAAGCGCTTCATCGACAATATCGTTGATTTTCAGAAAATCTCCCGTGCCGACAATGCCGTCGATTTCCGGCATTTCTTTCATAAGCTCTTCTTTGTAGCGCTGCGTTAAACATCCGGAAACGATGAGGGCCTTCAGGTTGCCTGTCGTTTTGAGCTCGGCCATTTCCAAAATCGTATTGACGGACTCTTCTTTCGCCGCATCGATGAATCCGCATGTATTCACGATGATGACGGTTGCGTCTTCTTTATCGTCAACTAACGAATAACCGCGTTCATGAACCAGACCGGACATAATCTCCGAGTCGACCAGGTTTTTCTCACAGCCAAGCGTTACGACTTTAATCTTTTCTGACATTGATGCAATCCTCCAATTAAAATCCGTAAACCTATCTCAACAAGTATAATATAAGGCTGCATAGGTGTCAAAATGCAAATTCCGGCCGCGCAGCGGCGAAAAGCAGCGCAGGGCGACTCGGCAAAACTATGACTTCATGTTCGTAAACTGCAGCTCCAGCGGCAAATCCGCCTTGCGAAGCAATTGGATGACGCTTTGCAGATCGTCTCTGCTTTTGCCTGTCACACGGATGGTGTCGCCTTGAATTTGGCTTTTCACTTTCAGCTTGGAATCCCGAATCAGGATATTGATTTTTTTGGCGTTCTCCTGGTCGATTCCTTGCTTCAGCTTGACTTTCTGCCGAACCGTACCGGTGGAAGCCGGCTCGACTTTGGAAAACTCGAGATTTTTGAGGGAGATACCGCGTTTGGCCATTTTCGATTGCATGATATCAACGACGTTTTGCAGCTTGAATTCATCGTCGGAAATGAGAACCAGCTCTTCTTTTTCCAGCTTAATGCTGCTTTTGCTGTTCTTGAAATCAAATCGGGTGTCGATTTCTTTTTCGGCTTGGTTGATGGCATTGCTTAACTCTTGCATATCTACCTTGGAAACAATATCAAATGAACATTCTGAACTCACTTCTACACGCCCTTTCCACATATTTCATCAAAATTATAACAAGATTCATTCATGAAGAAAAGGCAGCCCCGATTGGCATGCAAAAGGGAGGTGCCTTCATGACATTTCTATTACGGTTGTGGGACCCATTCCAGAAGGATCCGTTTCGAGCCGCTTCCGCCGCCGAGGTCGACCGGTTGCCCGTCGACGGTGATTTGCACTTTATTTGCTTTGCCGACATTGAAATATAACGGGTAATCCGCTTCGAACGTTTCCGTTTTGCCCGCTTCCAGACTGCCGGATTGCAGCTTTTCGCCTTTGCTGCTATTCTTCCGAACTTCCGTCCACGTAACGGCGTCGCCGATCGTCATCTCGACCTTCATTTTGGTTTTGCCGGTTACGGTATAATGGTCCACTCTGCCTTCTTTTTTAACAAAAGCGATCGTTGCCGGCACATTCGGTTGCTGTACAGGATCCGTTGTAGGCGGAGGAGTCGTTGATGTTCCGCCTTGGCCGCCGTTCGTCTCGGTTCCGCCGCCGTTATTGGACTCGGTTCCGCCGGTGTTCGCGGGTGTCGTCGGCTGTTCGGGCTTTTTCGTTTCATCGACCGTTCCGGCTTTATCGGTAATGTTGGTTGGATCGCTCAATTTAGGATCGCTGTCCGGCTTGGAGGAATACACGTAATAAATGTAGACAACCGCAACAATCAGAATCGGAAACGCCCACATAACCACCGAAGATGCCCATCTGCTCGTACGCTCGGATTGATGGGTGCTTCTCCGCTTGCGAATAACGGGCTCCGCCGTTTGTTCGACTTGAGTCTCGGGAATGAAGTTCCGGTACAAGCGCAACACTTCATCCGGGTCCAGTCCAACCGTCTCGGCATAGCTTTTAATGAAAGCACGCACGTAAAAATTGCCCGGCAACGCTTTGTAATTTCCTTCTTCGATGGCTTCCAAATACCGTTTGCGAATTTTTGTAGACTCTTGGATATCGTCCAACGAAATACCCCGCTCGGTCCGCGCCTTCTTAAGCAGCTGTCCAAGATCCGACACACCATCACCTCCTATAGTTTTTGAATGGATTCAATGATCAGAAATTATCGTAATTGGCCATAAAGGATTCATAAGTAATAACCTCTTCAGGCGTATTGCGAAGCTCGATTATATAATCAAAATGGCTGTAGTCGTATTCGGATTCGCGTATGAAAATATCGGGATGCTCGATTACCTTCGTGGAAGGCATCGCCATAATTTCCTGCAATAAGCTGTGATGCTTTTCATTGGAACGTATCGTGCTTACGATTCCGTCGATAATAAAGATGTTGTTCGGGTTCATCTCATCCTCGGACAATTGGCTGCGGACCGTCTGGCGGAGCAGCGTCGACGAAACGAACGCCCATCGTTTGTTGGAGCACACGCTTCCGGCAATGATCGATTCCGTTTTGCCGACTCGCGGCATGCCGCGCAAGCCGATGACTTGATTGCCTTCCTTCTTGAAAATCTCCCCCAAAAAATCGACAAGCAGCCCCAATTCATCGCGCGTGAAACGGAACGTCTTCCGATCGTCGGAGTCCCTTTCGATATAGCGACCGTGCCGCACCGCCAAAATATCGACAAGCTTCGGCGTGCGGAGCGCGGTTACGGTAATGTTATCGACTTTCTTTAACATTTTGCCCAACAATTCGATTTTTTCGTCATCGTCGGTTTGCAGCAGCATGCCGCGCGTTTTATCCTCAACCCCGTTAATCGTCAGGATGTTCACTTCCATCATCCCGAGCATCGAAGCGATATCGCCCAGCAATCCCGGCCTGTTCTTATGTATTCTGTACTCCATGTACCATTGCTTATACTCCATCTGCGCACCTCAATTGCGATAACATAGCTTTTCGGATAAACGATCGCGACGATGAAACCGGCGAAAACCGTTTAACCTTGTCATGAACTATTCTACAATTTTCGTCAATATCCTGCCAAGGCCCTATGATTCCCAAAATTTATCGTCTAGCCGCCGAAAAAGCCCCCAAGCGGAGGCCTTCGCGAATGTTTATTTCATGTTATCGACATGTTTGACCATCAGCTTGGCGAGCGATTTCTTCTCTTGCTCGTCGCCCGCATCCCAGAGATCTTTGAGGGCGCGCTGTTCGACGTTTTTCGGATCGACCTTCTGATCCAGAAATTCGCCGATTTCGTAAGCGAGATTGGAAATGGTGTCTTCGCTCATTCCTAATTTTTTCGCTTGATCCACGCGATCTGCTAGGAATTTTTTCCACTGATCATATGACGAAAGAACTGTTGACATCGAAATCCTCCTTCAGTGAGTTGGAATCAACAGTTATAATATCTGCATTTACTCTCTGTATTATTCAACGAGCAAGTCTGTCAAAAAGTTGCAAAGTGAGCTTGTCCCGGCAACAAAAAATCAGGTCAGCCATCCGCCGTTCGGACTGATGATTTGTCCCGTAATATAACCCGACTCCGGCAATGCGATAAAATAAACCAATGAGGCAATTTCATCGGGCTGGGCCAATCGTCCTGCGGGGATTTCCTGTTCTAAAGCGCTTTTTTCAGCGGCGTCCAAATGATTCAGCATCACCGTATCGACAGCCCCCGGCGCGACGGCATTCACAGTAACGCCGGAAGGCGCGAGTTCCTTGGCCAACGCTTTCGTAAAAGCATTCATGCCGCCCTTGGCCGTAGAATACACGACTTCACACGAAGCGCCCGATATGCCCCAAACCGAGGAGACATTGATGATTCGGCCGTATTTCTGAGCAATCATATAGGGCATGAACTGCTGCGTGCACAAAAACATGCCCTTCAAATTGACGGACATCACATCGTCCCATTCCTCTTCCGTCACGTCGGATAGAAGACCGTAATGCGCGATTCCGGCATTGTTTACGACGATATCGGGGTAAAAGCCGTGCTTCTCCATTTTCTCTTGCATTCGCAAAAGCTGCTCCTTCGAACGGAGATCCGCGGTTACGGTCAATACATTGGAGGCTCCCGCCCTCAGGCATCTTCGGGCGACTTCGTTGGCCGACTCATGCGATTGCAAATAATGAATGACAACGTTCATGCCCACCGAAGCGAACCGCTCGGCAATGGCTGAACCAATGCCGCGGCTCGCTCCGGTTACGAGCACCGTCATCTCGGACAACGCCTTCATGGCTGCTCGCTCTTGACGATGGAGATTGCCAGTTGATTCCAATCGAAATGCTCGCGCATCCGCGCATTCGCTTCATCTAGCGTAATCGACTCGTATACGGGCAATATGTCGAACAAATCGTTTCCGTCGAACTTATATTTCGTAAATTCGTTGGCAATCGCTTCCGAGGAATTCATCATGCGCAGAAAACCGCCGATTTTTTTCTTCCGGCTCCGTTCGAACGCCGTTTCGCTAAGTCCCGTTTCGAGGACGCGATTCACTTCTTCGCGGATGCGGCTTACGAGCAAATCAGGATCCTTCGTATCGCCGCCGATCACCGAGAAGGATACGTCCGGGCCGCAATTGTACTCATGGCTGAACGAATCGGAAATGATGTTCTCGTCATACAGCTTCTGATAGATCGGGGAGCTCGGGCTGAACAATACGTCCATGACCAGCTTGGTCGTCAGCTCACGGCGAAGAATGGCATCCGGTTCGGCGTAAGGAGCGCCCTCCTTAAAGCCAAACAGGCATTTGGGCAAGGAGACCGGCAGCACCGTAACCTTCTTCGGCGTTTTTATTTCCTTCGGCTCCGCTTCGAAAATACGCCGGATTTCGCCCTGGGACGGGAACGTTTTGGCCGCTTGATTATTGCGGACGAGCTCCATCAGCTCTTCGGCATTGACGCCCCCCACCACGAACAAAATCATATTGCTCGGATGATAAAAGGTATGGTAGCACGTATATAACGTTTCCTTCGTAATTTGAGCAATCGAATCAATCGTTCCGGCAATGTCGATATGAACCGGATTGACATGATACATCGCTTCGATCAGGCCGAAGTAGGAGCGCCAGTCGGCGTTATCCTGATACATCTTGATTTCTTGGCCGATGATCCCTTTTTCCTTCTCCACGTTCTCGTCCGTAAAGTACGGATTTTGAACAAAATCGATCAACGTCTTCACGTTGTCCGAAATGTGCTCCGTCGCCGAGAACAAATATACCGTCCGGTCAAAGCTCGTAAAAGCGTTTGCCGACGCGCCGTTCGATGCGAATGTCGCGAAGATGTCGCCGGTTGGTTCCTCGAACATCTTGTGCTCGAGAAAATGCGCGATGCCGTCCGGCACTTGAACGTCTTCGCTTTCGCCTTCGACATGGAAGTGGTTGTCCACCGACCCGTATCGGGTGGAGAAGGTTGCATAAGTTTTCTGAAAGCCTTCCTTCGGGAGAATGAAAACGTCCAAGCCGTTCGGCATTTTTTCGTAATATAGCGTCTCTTGCAGCTCTCTGTATTCGATCGTCCGCATCGTTTACTCCCCTTTCCGGTCTCTCAAGAAATATATCGTATCAAGCTGTACGCCGTCCGCGATCGCTTTGATTTCGTCGACCGTCACCGCTTCGACCGCGGTGATAAGCTCCGCCGTCGTGCGGGTTTTGCCGGACAGCACGCTGTTGAAGTCATAGCCGATCATCTCAAACGCGGAATCGCCGATTTCACGCAGCTGGTTGCCGATCATCGCCCGTGTTTGCGACATCTCCAGTTCGCTGATCTCTCCCGCTTTCATCGCTTCAAGCTGCTCGCGAATAATGTTGACCGCTTTCTCATAGTTGCCGATTTCAATGCCGGATTGGATCGTGAGAATGCCCTTATGTCCATCGAGCCGCGAGGCGGCGTAATACGCAAGACTCGCTTTCTCCCGCACGTTAATGAACATCTTGGAATGCGGATAGCCGCCAAGAATGCCGTTATACATCAGTGCCGCAGGGTACGATGGCGTCGAATATGTCGCTGACGTACGCAGCCCCATATTCAGCTTGCCTTGGCTGACATCCATCCGATCGATGACGGTATTGACCTCGGATACTTGCGGATGCGACGATTTCTGTGAATAACCACCCACGCCGCTGCGGCGAAACGCAAAGCTGGATTCAACCAAGCTCATCACTTCTTCGAGCGTCGTTGCCCCGACGACATACAAATCGATCGGCGCAGAGCGAATCCAATTCTGGTATGTATCATATAGAGTTTCGGCGTCGATCGCTTCAAGGTCATTGATTTTACCGAGCGGGTGAAGCCGGTACGGTTCGTTTTTGCACATCTCTTCGATGCAGCGCTCGGCTGCGTATTTGATCTTGTCGTTGACGATCGATTCGAGCTTTTTCTTGAGCGTTTCTTTTTCGGAGGCTACATATTTTTGACGGAAGCGTCCATTCTCCAGAGCAGGTTTCGTCAATGCATCGCCGAGAAAAGCAAATGATTGTTTGAGCAACGATTCATTCGATTGCACAAATTTGTCGTTGATTATGTCCATCCGAAATTGGACGATTTGGTAATCGCCGCGCTTATAAATGTCGAAGCCGAAGCCGGCTCCGTACAAATCGTCAAGACGTTCGCGGAATTGGATCGTCTCCGGATAGGTTTCCGTTCCGCGGCGCAATACAAACGGCGTCAAAGCGACCGGAGTGACGGTTTCTTCAGCTAAAGGAAGTCCGACATATAGCGAAATGGCAAATGTTTTGAAGCGGTCCGTCGGAAGCACGTGTATGCGGATATCGTTCCAGGTGCTCCGTTCAAAAGCGGCTTTATTCAAAGATAGGATCCCCTTCCATATGAACTTCGTTAGTCAATCTATTCCATTCGCCTTCATTCTATACCATAATAAAGATCAGAAGCAACTTGGAGTTGCTTCTGATCTCGGTTACCTGCAGAAAATATGTCTGCCGATCGTTTTCACCTGCGGGCGCGTCCAAATCCATTTGGATGTCGCCGTTTCCGGGTTGAAATAATATTCGCAGCCGCCGCTTGGATCCCAGCCGTTCAGCGCATCCCGCACAGCTCGGCGCGCCGTATCGTTCGGCTCCAGCCAGATTTGGCCGTCCGCTACAGCCGTGAACGCCCCCGGCTGGAAAATAACGCCGGATACCGTGTTCGGAAAGTTAGGCGACTTGACCCGGTTCAAAATAACCGCCGCCACGGCTACTTGCCCTTCATAAGGCTCGCCGCGCGATTCGCCGTATACGGCGTTTGCCATGATCTTCAGGTCGTTCTCCGACAACCCCATATGGTTCGAGGACGTTAGGTTGGATTTGTTGCCGCCGTCCGTAGCCGGCTGCTTCGCAGGCGCCTTCGAGGGAGCTGTCTCCCCTCCGGGCTTCCACGACTTCGTCGCTTCCCACAGCATAACCTTTGTTTTGCCGCCAACAACTCCGTCGGCTGTCATGCCGAATTTCCATTGGAACCATTTGACGGATTCCAAAGTGGCATCTCCGAACTGTCCGTCGATCGCGCCGTCGTAATAACCGAGAAATTTGAGCCGCCCTTGCAGTTCGTATACGTCTTGACCGGATGCTCCGTATTTGATGATCGCTTTGCTGAACGTGGCTTCGCTTTCCAGAGAATGCTTCAGCTGATAAGCGCCAAACAACAAACAAACGATACTTGCCGTAACCCAAATCAGTCGTTTTTTCATCGCTGCTCTACCTTTCTTTGCCTAAGTTTCATCCAGTTGTCACCGTTATTATGAGAAACCGGAAACGGCTTTATACCACCCTCGATCAAAAAGTAGCGATAAGCGGATGAATGACTCGGTGCCATAGAGGCCGATGCGTTGATGCAATGCATGAAAAAGAACCCTACTTCAAAGGTCAAAGGTAGGGTTCTTTTTGCTAAGACCGGACTTATCCGGCCATTATGAGCTGATGCGGTTCTGGTAATATTGATCGGCGGATACAAGCACTTCGCGCGGCTTGCTTCCTTCGTACGGACCGACAACGCCTTTGGCCTCCATGGAATCAATCAAACGGGCCGCGCGCGTATACCCGATCCGCATTCTGCGCTGAAGCAGCGATACGGAAGCTTGTTTCGCCTCCAGTACGATTTGTACCGCTTGATCATACAATTCATCGACATATTCGTCTTCGCTCGATTCCGTCTCTTCTACCTCCGGAACGAGTTCCTCATTGTACTCCGCTTTCTCTTGATCGCGGGCGAATTGCACGACGGCCTCGACCTCCTGGTCCGACAAAAACGCGCCTTGCACGCGGACCGGCTTGGATGCGCCCATCGGCAGGAACAGCATATCGCCGCGGCCAAGCAACTTCTCTGCGCCGACCATATCGAGAATCGTACGCGAGTCGACCTGAGACGAAACGCCGAACGCGACGCGGGAAGGAATGTTCGCTTTGATCACGCCGGTAATGACATCTACGGACGGCCTTTGCGTAGCGATAATCAAATGGATGCCCGCGGCCCGGGCCATCTGGGCCAAACGGCAAATCGCATCCTCGACGTCTCCGGCAGCGACCATCATCAGGTCGGCCAACTCGTCGACGATGATGACGATATACGGCAATACGGCTTCCGGATTCGAAGCCATGAGCGTATTGTAGCCCTCGATATTCCGCGTGCCGGATTTCGAGAACAATTCGTAACGCTTCTCCATCTCAACGACGATTTTTTTCAGCGCAAGCGATGCGCGCTTCGGATCGGTAACGACCGGCGCCAGCAAATGCGGAATGCCGTTGTATACGTTAAGCTCGACCATCTTCGGATCGATCATCAGAAACTTCACTTCGTCCGGCTTTGCTTTGTATAGAATGCTTGTAATGATCCCGTTAATACAAACGGATTTACCGGAACCCGTCGCTCCGGCAACGAGCATATGCGGCATGCGCGCCAAATTGCCGACGATCGGCTGACCGGAAATATCACGCCCGAAAGCGATCGACAAACGGGATGGCGCATCTTGGAATGCGCTCGTTTCCATCACTTCGCGAAGCGTCACGATGGATACCTCGGAGTTCGGCACCTCGATGCCGATTGCCGACTTGCCTGGGATCGGCGCTTCCATCCGAATATCTTTGGCGGCAAGCGCCAACGCGATATCGTCCGTCAAGCTGACGATCCGGCTGACCTTCACGCCGATATCCGGCTGCACTTCGTAACGGGTGACGGAAGGCCCGCGAACGACCTCCAGCACTTTGGCTCGGACGCCGAAGCTCTCCAGCGTCGCTTCCAGCTTGCGGGCAATGCTGCGGAAATCCGATTGATCGCCGCCGGATCCGCTGCCGGACGGTTTGTTGAGCAGCTGCAGTGAAGGCAGCTGGTAAGGCTTCGGCTTTGGTTTCGGCGGGGCAACGACAACGTTGCCTTCCCCTTCGCCCTCGCCCATCTCCGCTAACCCCGTATCGGCCGGATCGTGAATCGTCTCTTCTGCATCCGGAGACCCGGCTTCGACGTCAAACGGAGGCAACGTATCGTCGACTTCCACGTCGGAACGAATTTGCTCGTGAAAATCCCGAATGACCGGAATTTCCGGACCTCGATCGTAGAAGCCGTCTCCTTCTTCAAATCCATCGTCTGATTCATATTCATTCGAATCATGCTGAGCGTATGTAGGATTCGTGCTGATCGCCGGGATTGCAGCCGGCATGGCATCCACGTCGGCATTGCTTTTGTCGGCTCCGCCCCGGATGGCCACCCGGATGCCGGCGTTATCGTCAACCTGCTCCGCATCCTCTTCGACAACGCGTTGTTTGCGTTTGCCGCGAGGCTGTTGCGGCTCGTCCATGCCGACAAGCGCTTCAACCGCATCCGCTTCATCCAGCTCGCGCTCTGCTTCGGGCTTTCCTTGCAGAAGCTGCATAAAAATGGGCATTTTTCTCGGTTTGGCCGGCTCCGGCTTGTAATTTTCTTCGTNCGCTTCAACCGCATCCGCTTCATCCAGCTCGCGCTCTGCTTCGGGCTTTCCTTGCAGAAGCTGCATAAAAATGGGCATTTTTCTCGGTTTGGCCGGCTCCGGCTTGTAATTTTCTTCGTCCATTTCATCATCGTCCGCCATGTTCGCCGCAACCAGAACAGGCTTCCCGGCTTTAGCGCCGCGCGCGGCGGGCACGCTGCGTTGAGGCATCGATTTGCGACGTCGTTCACGGATGAGCTTTACCGTGACGGCAAGGCGATTTTTCACAATCCGGGTCATGTCAACATAGGATAGCCCGGTGATGAGCATAAATCCGATAAAGAACATGACAATGACCATCAGCTTGGCGCCCGTATAGCCGAACAGGAAATACAGGATCGAATAGCCGATCGCTCCCGCATACCCGCCGCTAATGTCCTTCTTCATCAGCGAGCCGTCGGCAACGCCTTTGTTCGTTGTCAGCAGCTCCGCTTTCAAATCTATACCGACCTGTCTTAATATATCGCTGGAAGAATACGTCTCCAGGGCGGCAAATTTCGCATCTACGGAAGATACGACGCTTAATGTCGTTAATGCCAGTACGATGACGGCAAGACCGCTCTTTCGCACCGACCATGCTTTGGGCCACATTCGTTTCACCATGACATACAAGCCGATATAGATGAACATTAGCGGGATGACAAAATAAAACTTGCCCAGCATGAACCCGAACAGCTTGGAAAGTGCTCGTCCGACAGCCGCTTCTCCCGAAATCGCAATCACGGACAGCGTGATGATCAATATGCCGTACACTTCGTATTTCAAAGCTCCGAACGAAGCGCGTTTTTTTCTTTTTTTTGCCAAACGATTCACCCCCGGTACAACATTATACCATACTCTGTCCGAGGTTCCTACGGGTTGTCCTTGTCGAGAAATGGCGCAAACCGAACCAATTGTCCCGGCATATAGTCATTATTCAAGTAATCGCTTAATTCGCAGCGCAGCAAACGAACAATCCTTGCGGACCGCGCATCTACAGGCTCCACTTCCATCACGACGCCTCCGACCTCGATTTCCATCGTCGCGGCGGCCGGGCGCTGGGCGTCGAATCCGGCCATAACGACTTCGATCGGCACTGCCGTATACAAGGTCATTGCACGATACCTCCATTGCGTGTCGAACGGTACACATCGATTCTTCGATTCAGCTCCTGGATCGCCAGCCCGATCCCGCCTATGGCGTCGATTAGACCGTATTTCACCGCATCGGCGCCAATGACCGTCGTCCCGATATCCCTCGTCAGCTCGCCTGTCTTGAACATGAGTTCCTTTAGCTTCTCCTCTCCGATATTGGAGTGGGACGTTATGAAGCGCAGCACCCTGTCCTGCATCTTGTCGAGATATTCGAACGTTTGCGGCACGCCGATCACGAGCCCGTTCAGACGAATCGGATGGATCGTCATCGTCGCCGTTTCCGCAATGATCGAAAAATCGGAAGAAACCGCAATCGGAACGCCAATGCTGTGCCCACCACCGAGAACGAGCGTAACCGTCGGCTTCGACATCGACGAAATGATTTCCGCAATGGCGAGTCCCGCCTCTACGTCGCCCCCGACCGTATTCAGAATGACGAGAATACCTTCGATTTTAGGACTTTGTTCCGCCGCGACCAGCTGGGGAATGATATGCTCGTATTTCGTCGTTTTGTTCTGCGGCGGCAAGACGATATGTCCTTCCACCTGGCCGATAATCGTCATGCAATAAATGTTCGATTCGCCGGTAGGCGTTGCGGTTTGGCCGAGCTGCTGAATGTTCTCGAGCGTCGGGTTCGATTTTTTCCCGTCGTCCGGTTGAACTGTTGGCGCTTCCGGCTGCTCTTGCTTATTCGTCAGCATGAAATCGATATAATTGTTTGTCATTGGCTACCTCCTGAGATAAGACAACTTTCCCTAGTATGGTTAGCCAAAACCATTTTATGCACGTAGGTCTCCGCAAAAAGTCTTAAACAAATTAAAAAGCCCCCCGATATCTCGGGAGGCTGGGCTGGCGGAATGAATTAAACTTCCATAATAATCGGCAAAATCATCGGACGGCGGCGCGTTTGTTCGTATAAGAAACGGCCGAGCGCATCTTTGACATGTGTTTTTAGCGAAGCCCATTCGTTCACATTTTCGCTCATCAGCTTCGTTAATGTGTTGGTCACGATTTTGTTCGCTTCATCCAGCAGTCCTTCCGATTCGCGAACGTAGACAAAGCCGCGGGAAATGATGTCCGGACCGGACAAAATGTTACCCTCTTGCTTGCTTAACGTTACGACGACGACCAGAATGCCGTCCTGCGACAAAAGCTTGCGGTCGCGAAGGACGATGTTGCCGACGTCGCCGACGCCAAGCCCGTCGATGAGAATGTTGCCGGAGGTTACTTTGGAACCGCGGCGGGCAACCCCGCCTTGAATCTCGACCGTGTCGCCATTGTCGAGAATGAAAATATTATCGCGTTCGATACCAATCGCTTCGCCCAAGTTTCCGTGATGTCTCAGCATCCGGTATTCGCCGTGAATCGGAATAAAATATTTCGGACGAATTAGGTTAAGCATCAGCTTCAATTCTTCTTGGCTGCCGTGACCGGATACGTGTACGCCGGATACGGAACCCGGTCCGTATATGACGTGTGCGCCAAGCCGGAAAAGCTCGTCTACCGTGCGGCCGACATACTTCTCGTTGCCCGGAATCGGCGTTGCCGCGATAATGACCGTATCGCCCGGCAATATATCGACTTTGCGGTGCGTGGAGCGCGCCATCCGCGTCAATGCGGACATCGGCTCGCCTTGGCTGCCTGTCGACAAGATCGCTACGCGGTCTGCAGGAAGCTTGTTCACTTCCTCCGGCTCGATGAGCATGCCGTCCGGAATGTTCAAGTAGCCGTATTCGGCGGCGATTGTGACAACGTTTACCATGCTTCGGCCAATAACCGTTAATTTGCGGCGAGTCGATTGAGCCGCGTCGATGACCTGCTGGATCCGGTGTACGTTCGATGCGAACGTAGCGACGACAACGCGCTGCTGCGCGCGGCGGAAAATATCTTCAAGCTCAACGCCGACATTTTTCTCCGAAGGCGTATAGCCGGGACGTTCTGCGTTCGTACTATCCGATAATAAGGCCAAAACGCCTTTTTTGCCGATTTCGGCAATGCGCTGCAAGTCTGCGTATTGTTCGTTAACCGGGGTGTGATCGAATTTGAAGTCGCCGGTATGGACGACGACGCCTTCCGGCGTTTCAAGGGATACGCCGACGGAATCCGGAATACTGTGGTTCGTCTTGAAAAATGTGGCGCGAATCGTGCCGAGTTGAATTTCCGAGTCGGCATTGATCAAGATTCGCTTCGTTTCGCCGAGCAACCCGGCTTCTTTCAGCTTGCTCTCCACGAGTCCAAGCGTCAGTCTCGTTCCGTAAACCGGAACATTAAGCTGCTTCAACACATAAGGCAAACCGCCGATGTGATCTTCGTGACCATGCGTTAATAAAATCGCTCTCACTTTATCGCGGTTTTCCGTTAAGTACGAAATATCAGGGATGACGATATCGATGCCGAGCATATCTTCCTCAGGGAATTTTAAACCCGAATCGACGACGACGATATCATTCCCGTATTGGATGACATACATGTTCTTACCAATTTCGCCGACTCCGCCGAGAGCGAAAATGATGAGCTTATCGATGTTGTTGTTTTTTTTCGACAAGAAATAAACCTCCTAAATGGTAGTGTAACGTACATTGCTGCGAATATTCGCCATATTTGGAAATAACAATCCGCACCCAGTCACTTGACTTCATTATACATGATGCAAAACATAAAACACAAGTCGACCATCCTGCCCTTAGCTTCTCCTCAAAAAATAAAACCGATGCTAGTTACGGCACCGGTTTTACAAGGAGGGCTATCTTAAACGGCGAACAAACGTTTAATGAAATCCGCTTCGGCTTCCGTGGCCGTTACCAATGGAAGTCTGACACCGCCCACGTCCATGCCGTGCAAGCCGAGCGCGTATTTCACCGCTACTGGATTGGGCACGGGATGCGGACAGTTGAACAGCCCTTGGAAAATCGGATATAGCTTCGAATGCAATCTCGCCGCTTCGGCAACGTTGCCGTTCAAATACGACTCAACCAGCTCGCGCATCGGCTTGCCGATGACATGCGACGCCACGCTCACGATACCGTAACCGCCAATGGCAAGAACGGGCAGCACCATCGAGTCGTCCCCGCTGTATACCTTGAAGCCTTCTGCCGCTCCAGATATGATCAGGGTCATTTGATCCAGCGTCGAGCAATCTTTGGTTGCTACGACATTGCGAATATGCGATAAACGAATCGTTGTTTCGGCCGAAATATTGATGCCCGTACGGGCGGGGATATTATACAGCATGACCGGCAACGCCGTTTGTTCGGCAACCGCTTTAAAATGCTGGTACAGCCCTTCTTGACTCGGTTTATTGTAGTATGGCGCCACAAGCAATATGCCGTCTACGCCAAGCTTTTCCGCTTCTTTGGTCAGATGTATCGTGTGGGACGTGTCATTGCTGCCTGTACCGGCGATAATTTTGCAGCGTCCTTTCGCTTGGCTGACGGAGAACGCAAACAGCTTCAGCTTCTCATCCTCGGTTAACGTCGGCGATTCGCCGGTTGTTCCGCAAATCACGAGGCTGTCGCTTCGTTGTTCTTCAATTAAATAATCGATCAATTTACCCGTTTGCTGCCAATCGATTTGTCCTTGTCGATCGAATGGGGTGACCATGGCTGTAATGACTCTTCCAAAATCCACAAAACATCCTCCTTCGAAAATCTTAACATCCTGTAAGTTCTACATATGAAGCTCGAATTTGGCGTGCAAAGCACGTAATGCATCCGCTGCATCCCTGCTGTTGACAAGCACCCAAATCGTTGTATTCGAATCGGCCGATTGCAGGATTTGAATATCCTTTTCGGTCAATGCTTCAACAATTTGGGCCATAATGCCCGGAACCCCGTTCATGCCTCCGCCGATGACGGATACTTTTGCGCAGTTCGGCAATATTTCCGGCTCAAATCCGATACGTCTTAATATGTCAACGGCACGTTCCGCTTCATGATCGAATACGGTATAAACGGCGCCGGACGGTTTCACATTAATAAAATCGACGCTGATCCCATGTTGGGCCATCGCTTTGAAAACTTTCAGCTGCAGATCGAATTGAGCCTCAAACGACTCAACCTTAATCTGCGTTACGTTAGCCACATGCGTGATGCCGGTAACGTATCGGTCGCGTATGCCGCTTGCGAAAGCGGATATGCTGTCCGTTCTCGTAACCAGCGTGCCTTCTCCTTCGGAAAAAGTCGATCGTACGCGAATCGGAATATGGTCCTGCATCGCGATTTCGACAGCTCTTGGGTGAATGACTTTGGCTCCGTGATGAGCCATATTGCATATTTCCGCATAACCGATCGTGTGGATCGGCTTGGCGTCCTCAACAATGCGAGGATCGGCCGTCAATATGCCGTTTACGTCTGTATAAATGTCCACCATCTCGGCTTTTAAGGCAGCGCCTAATGCGGTAGCCGACGTATCGCTGCCACCGCGGCCGAGTGTCGTCATGTCGCCGTCCGGCGTTTGGCCTTGAAATCCGGTTACGATAACAACCTGATCTTGTTCAAGCCGTTCAATGATCTCATTTGGGTGAACGGCAACAATCCGTGCATTGCCGTATTGTTCGTCGGTCACAATGCCGGCTTGCGCTCCCGTCAGTACGGCGGACGGTATTGATCGTTCGTTCAGCAAGCTGCACAACGTTGCCGCGGAAATGATTTCTCCGCAGCATAATAACATATCGCGTTCCCGTGCGGGCAAATGGTTTCCATTAGAGGAAATCCAGTCCAGCAGCGTATCCGTGGCGTACGGTTCGCCTTTTCTCCCCATCGCTGATACGACGACGACAAGTTTGTATCCCTGCTGCAATTCGCGTTCGATGTGACGGATGACGTGATCTCTGGCATGTACAGTCGATAGGGAAGTGCCTCCGAATTTTTGAACCAAAATTCGCATCGCAACTCCCCCGATATTGTTGTTTAACGGTAATTAAATCGTTCGATGACCATCGGCTGCAGCTGTTTCCCCTGCAGCGCGGCTTCACAGGCTTCCATCGCCAGATCCATTCGGGCGACGAGCGAATTCGGCTTTTGCAACGGTGCGTCTTGGCCGAACGGAACGAAATAAATGTTCTTGGCGACAAGCAGCTTGGCAATGTTCGCAGCATTCAAGCCTAAGCCGTCATTCGTGGAAATGGCCAATACAAGCGGCCTCTGATTGCGCATTTGCGCTTTGGCTGCCATCAATACGGGACTATCCGTCATCGCGTTCGCCAGTCGGCTTGTCGTATTGCCCGTACAAGGGGCGATCAGCAAAACATCGAGCAGCTTCGACGGGCCAAGCGGCTCAGCGTCGACAATCGTGGAGATGATCTCGTTGCCGGTAATCTCCTTGATCTCCTTCTGCCAATGCTCCGACGTCCCGAAGCGTGTGTCCGTTGTCATGATCGTATTCGATACGATCGGAATCACTCGAGCCCCGGCATCGACGAACCGCTTGATCTGCGGCATGACTTCCGGCAAGGTGCAGTGTGAGCCTGACAGTGCGTATCCGACCGTTATTCCGTGCCAATCCATTATACATTCCCCCGATTGTCATGGTCATCCAACAGCAACTGGCTAATACATTTGGCTATGATCCGTCCAGCTGACTTCGGAGCGACAATACCAGGCAATCCGGGGGCAAGCATCGCTTTGATTCCGCGCTTCTCGGCAAACCGGAAATCGGTTCCTCCGGGCTTCGAAGCAAGGTCAATGATGACTGCTCGATTGGGCATATTCGCAATAATCTGCGCTGTGACTATCATAGTCGGTATTGTATTAAAAAGCAAGTCAATATTGGTAACTTGATGCAATAGATCCTTGGTGTAGAAAGGCTCAAAACCCATCTCCCAAGCGCGTGCGAAGTGCTCCTCGCGGCGGACGCCCATCTTCACTTTCGCACCTAACCCCTGCAATACCCGAGCCAGCGTGAACCCCGTCCTGCCCATGCCGAGTACCATGCAGCATGAGCCGTGAAGGGTTATATCCGTGTTCTGAATCGCCATCATGAGGGCTCCTTCAGCGGTCGGTATGGAATTGTATATCGCCACGTCGTCTCTGTCGAACAATTCGACGAGTTGAATTCCCTGCTGCGCACACAGCATCTTCAAGTATGGCTTCGCCATGCCTGTATACACTTTGGCATGCTTCGGAAGATGACTCATGTATTCGTCGGTCAAACGCAAGTCCTCCGATGCGAAAATCGCCTCGATATTCCCCGCGTCGTCCGTTCCGACAACCGGCAAAATAAGGGCGTTCGCCTTTTCCAGCATTTCCGGCGTCATCCGGGAGCGGGTTACGCCGCTGTATTGATTTTGCAGATTATCGAATCCGATCAACGTCACGGATGCATCCAGTCCGGACAAGGTTTGGATTACTTCCAGCTGCCGGGCGTCTCCGCCGACAAAAATAACCTGGACTCCTGTCAGCATCAGCCTACTTCACTCCTTTCAATGACGCTACCTATACAGCAGTGTATGCGGTAGCCCAAAGATGGGTGACGAAACGAACGCCTAGCCAACTGCCGTGCATGCTTTTCTATGATGCTTAAGGTTGAACGTAAAGAGCCTACGATTCGTTGCGGAAAACAAAAGGAAAACAAAAAACACCCTCAGGATGAGAGTGTTCGAGTAGAAAAATATACTATACGCCCGTATGGCCAAAACCGCCGGATCCGCGCACCGTTTCGGACAGCTCGTCCACTTCGATAAGCTGCGTTTGCGGCACGGTTTGGAATACCATCTGCGCGATGCGCTCGTGCCGCTCAATCGTAAACGGCTGCTGGCCAAGATTGATGAGCAATACTTTGACTTCGCCGCGGTAATCGGCATCGATCGTTCCCGGCGTGTTCAAGCATGTAATGCCATGCTTGTAGGCAAGGCCGCTTCGCGGACGGATTTGCGCTTCCAGTCCGCCAGGCATAGCGAGCGCAAACCCGGTCGGAATAAGCGCCCTCTCCCCCGGCTGAAGCGTCAACGGTTCCGGAAGCGCTGCGTGCAAATCGAAACCGCTCGCTAATTCGGACATTCGAACCGGCAATGAAATATCTTCATTGCCGGGCAATCGTTTAATTTGAACTTGAAACAAGCCAATCCCTCCTGAATCCTTGAATCGGTTGATCCGTGCCGCCAACCATGGCCAGAGCAAACGGCTTGCTGAACATTTCTCCGATCAGCGACTCGACATCCTTCATCGATACGGAGTCGATCTGCTCCAGCAGCTCGTCGAGCGTGTAATGCCTGCCGAGCATCAGCTCGTTTTTGCCAAGACGGTTCATGCGGCTGCTCGTGCTTTCCAGGCTTAAGATCAAGCTGCCCTTCAGCTGCTCTTTTCCTTTGGTCAATTCCGATTCCGTCATGCCGTTCGCGATCATCTGACTCAGCACGTCCAAGGTGACTTCCAGCACTTCTTTCGTTTGTTTCGGCGCCGTTCCTGCATAAACCGTAAACATGCCGCTGTCCGCGTGCGACGAATGATAGGAATATACCGAATAGGCAAGTCCGCGCTTCTCCCGTATTTCCTGGAACAGCCGCGAACTCATGCCCCCGCCGAGCGTATTGTTGAGCAGCACCATCGCATAAATGCGTTTGTCGGTCATCGCGATGCCTGGAAACGACATGCAAATGTGATTTTGCTCCGTCTTCTTCTGATGGAACAGCATTCCTCCCGCGAATGCAGGCGGTTGCGTGGACGATTCTCCACCTTGCACGGCAAAATGCCCAAAATGTCGCTCCAAGAGCTCCACGACCGTGTCGTCGACATTTCCGGCGATGCTGATCACCGTATTATTCAAATGATACTTATCATTCATGTATTGGCGCAAATGATCCGCGGTCATCTGGGATAACTGCTTTTCCGTGCCGAGAATCGAATAAGCGAGCGGATGGTCGTTATATGCCGCCTTGGAAATGAGATCGTGCACCATGTCGTCCGGCGTATCCTCGTACATCGAGATTTCCTCGAGGATGACGTTTTTCTCCTTGCTCAGTTCCTCAGCGAGGAACGTGGAGTGGAAGAACATGTCGGACAATACGTCGATCGCGATCGGCAAATGCTGATCCAGCACTTTTGCATAATAGCAAGTGTATTCCTTCGAGGTAAACGCGTTGACATTGCCGCCGAGGCCGTCGAATATTTCGGCGATCTCTTTGGCGCTGTACCTTGTCGTCCCTTTAAACAACATATGTTCGATAAAATGGGATATTCCGTTATTGAGCTCGTCTTCGTTGCGCGATCCCGTCTTTACCCATATGCCGATCGCGACGGATCGGGAGGTCGGGATTTGCTCCATGACGACGCGCAAACCGTTTTGCAGTTTTGTTTTGATCAAGTGGGGTCCTCCTAAGGGCTAAGTTTTGCTGTGGGCAAAACTGGCATCGTGAGCATAATGATCTCACTATAACATATAAAAGCGCCGCCGCTCAACTTCGCGACAGCCTTATTGCACCGTCCGCTTCAGGTTAAAATCGCCCGGCACGCGGTCCGGCGAAATGAGCTGACTGACGGTACCAAGCACGAAGCCGCGCCGTTTCACCTCTTGGATGATGCCGCTTAACGCTTCGCTTGAAGAAGACGTCGGGTGCATCAAAATTAAGGAACCGGGCTCAAGCCGCTGCGAGATTTTGCGAATGATCCATTCGGGACTCGGCTTTTTCCAATCCACCGTATCGATCGTCCACAATATCGTCTTCATATTATATTCATATGCAATTTTGACCGTTTGATCGTTAAAATCGCCCGAAGGCGGCGCAAATAGGCGGTTGTCGACGCCAAGATGCTTCGTCAGCAGCGTTTGGGTTTTCATGATTTGATCCGTTGCCTGGCTGCGGTTGAGCTCGCTCATATTCGGGTGGGAGTAGGCATGGTTGGACATCTCATGCCCGTCCTGTTGGATAAGCTTCGCCACCTCTACGTTTTTTTTCAGCCAGCTGCCATCCAGGAAGAAGGTCGCCTTCACCTGTTCTTTTTTCAAAATGTTAAGAATCGGTTGTATGTACTCATTGCCCCATGCAACGTTGATCATCAAAGAAACCATCGGTTTGTTCGGATTGCCTCGATAAATCGGCTGTGCGCCTAGATCGTTCAGCGAAATCTTCGGGGCCACCTCGCGATAGACGAGATGAAGCGGTTGATCGGGCGGTGTCAGTTGGTTCAGCCTATACGTTTGTTCGATATCGACCTCCAGGCCGTTGTAACCGGGAATCGCCTTCCATACCCGATCGATTCGGGCATCGACCGGCGCCACGCGCCTCAGCTCCGCCTCCCGCTGAATGCGGTCCATCAATCCGTCATCGCTTGAGAACCCGGCACTCGCAGTAACGGCCAAAGCATGCCATGGATCGTTCATCTGTTTGGCCTGTCGAATAAAAGCGTTGATGTCGTTCGATAAAGCGGTCGTCCCGAACGCCAACACAAAAAAAACGATAATCCAGGCAACCTTCGTCCGATTCATGCCGACTCTCCCTCACCATCGATTTGTCCTAAATGTATGACAAGCCGGCACGCATTATGCAGGAGAGCAAATAAAAAAGAGACAGAACGATTCTGGCTCTTTGTGTGAGGCATGATTATTTTTCCGCTTTTTCTGCTTGCGGTGCGGTTAAGGTTGCTTTGCGGGATAAGTTGATGCGGCCCTGTTGATCGATCTCCGTTACTTTGACCGTAACCGAATCGCCGATGGAGACGACATCTTCTACTTTGGCGACACGCTCGGTGGAAAGCTGCGAAATGTGGATCAGCCCTTCTTTGCCCGGCAAAATTTCCGTGAACGCTCCGAATTTCTCGATCCGCTTGATCGTTCCGACGTAGATTTCGCCGACAACGACTTCGCGCACGATCCCTTCGATAATTTGTTTTGCTTTCTCGTTCATCTTCTCGTTCGAGGAAGCGATAAACACGCGGCCGTCTTGCTCGATATCGATTTTTACGCCGGTTTCTTCAATAATCTTGTTGATGATTTTACCGCCGGCACCGATGACATCGCGGATTTTGTCCGGATTGATCTGCATCGTCAAAATTTTCGGAGCGTATGGCGACAACGAGCTGCGCGGTTCTTTCATACGGTCCATCATTTTGCCGAGAATGAACATCCGTCCTTCGCGGGCTTGCGTTAACGCATCGTTCAAGATGCTCCGGTCGATGCCGTCGATCTTGATATCCATTTGTATCGCGGTAACACCTGCAGCTGTTCCGGCTACTTTAAAGTCCATATCGCCCAGGTGGTCTTCCATCCCTTGAATGTCGGTCAGGATCGATACATGGTCCTCGTCCTTGATCAAGCCCATTGCAATGCCGGCAACCGGCGCCTTGATCGGAACGCCTGCGTCCATCATAGCCAGCGTGCTTGCGCAAATGCTTGCTTGGGAAGTCGATCCGTTCGATTCCAATACCTCGGAAACAAGGCGGATCGTATAAGGGAAATCCGCTTCCGGCGGAATGACTTTCGACAACGCGCGTTCGCCCAGTGCTCCATGCCCGATCTCCCTGCGGCCCGGCGCACGAAGCGGTCTTGCCTCGCCCACGCTGAACGGCGGGAAGTTGTAATGGTGCATGAATCGTTTCGTTTCCTCAAGGTCGATGCCGTCGAGGATTTGCACATCGCCAAGCGCACCCAAAGTACAAATGCTAAGCGCTTGCGTTTGACCGCGGGTGAACAATCCGGATCCGTGTGTACGAGGCAGCAAAGCGACGTCGCATTCGATCGGACGGATCTCGGTAAGAGCTCGTCCATCCGGACGTACTTTGTCATGCGTAATCAATCGGCGCACTTCTTCTTTGACGATATCGTACAAAACTTCCTTGACGTCTTTGATCAATTCCGGAGTTTCTATGTAGCGTTCCGCAAAATATTGCTCCGCTTCCGCATTGATTTCGTCAATCGCATCTTGTCTTGCATGCTTCTCGGAAATTTTCACCGCTTCGACGAGCCGCGCTTGCGCGTAATCGCGAACTTCGCGGTTTACCGTTTCGTCCACGGCATGCAGCTTCACTTCCATCTTCGGTTTGCCGGCCAGCTGAGTAAGCTGCTCGATGACGGCGACGATGTTCTTGATTTCTTCATGGCCGAACATGATCGCTTCAAGCATGATGTCTTCAGGCACTTCGTTGGCTTCGGCCTCTACCATCATGATCGCGTCTTTCGTTCCGGCTACGACAAGGTAAATATCGCTTTTTTCCGTTTGCTCCGGCGTCGGGTTAATGATGAATTGTCCGTCAATCCGGCCTACGATAACGCCGCCGATCGGTCCGTTGAACGGAACGTCGGAAATGCTAAGCGCCGCGGACGTTCCGATCATTGCCGCGATTTCCGGGGAACAATCCTGATCCACGCTCATCACAAGATTGACGATTTGCACGTCATTGCGGAAGCCTTCCGGGAATAGCGGACGAATCGGACGGTCCGTCAAACGGCTGGCTAGAATCGCTTTTTCGCTTGGACGGCCTTCCCGCTTAATAAAACCTCCGGGAATTTTGCCGACGGCGTACAAACGTTCTTCGTAGTTGACCGTTAATGGGAAAAAGTCTAAATCCTTCGGCTGGCTCGATGCCGTTACCGTACATAATACGACGGTATCGCCATAACGAACGGTTACAGCTGCGTTAGCCTGCTTCGCCAGTCGTCCCGTTTCCAGCACGAGGGGGCGATTGCCTAAACTCATTTCGATACGCTTTTCCATTATTTACCTCCTCTTGGCATTGCAAAAAGCAACCTGGCGGTCCACCGGGCGGCAAAAGCCGTCACCGATGAACAACGTGGGTTGCTTAAGGCTGGCAGTTTTATCTGCGGATTCCGAGTTTTTCGATCAAAGCGCTGTAACGGTTAACGTCTTTGTTTTTCAAATACGCTAACAGTTTACGGCGTTGGCCGACCATTTTCAAAAGACCACGGCGGGAATGATGATCCTTCTTGTGCTCTTTCAAGTGGCTGGTCAAGTTCGAAATGTTTTCCGTTAGGATAGCGATCTGCACTTCAGGAGATCCTGTGTCGGACTCGTGAGTCTTGTGCTCCTGAATCAGCTGATTTTTGCGTTCTTGAGTTAATGCCATCCTATTCACCTCCTTCGATTGTTATCCCCGTTAGCCCCGAAACCGTCGGTGAGATCGTGTATCCGAGCTAAGGTTGTTGTTCATCGATATCGATCTCGATTAACGTGTACTAGTATAACACAAACGGAATTGCAAAGTAAATGCCGCGCTTAACAATCTAATCTTGATGACGAACCGCCGATAACAGTGACTTGGCTTGCTCCGCATCCCGATGAATTTGATCGACCAATTCGTCTTTGGAGCCGAATTTTCGCTCGGGACGCAAATAAGCGTTGAATCGGACGGAAATCGGTTCGCCATAAATCATTTCGTCAAAATCAAAGATGTGAACTTCTAAAGTCACGGCATGTTCCCCCGTCTGGAAGGTCGGCTTAAAGCCAATGTTCATGACGCCATAATACCGCTTTTGGCGAACCATCACTTCCACGGCGTAAACGCCGGTTCTCGGAACGATAAACGGCTCGCTTAGCTCGATGTTGGCCGTCGGAAAACCGATCGTTCGCCCGCGGCCGTCCCCGCGAACAACCGTACCGCAAACCGAATAATTGCGCCCGAGCAGCTGGCTCGTTTTTTCGATTCCGCCGGATTCGAGCTGCTCCCGTACAAGGGTGCTGCTTACCTTCTCGCCGTCCTGATGGAACGGAGGAACGATTTCCACATGAAGCTCGCGTCCCCCGAGCTCTCTCAGCGTTTCGGCTGTGCCTTCACCGCGGTAGCCGAACTTGAAGTCAAAGCCAACGACGACCGAATCGATACGAAGCTCGTTCAACACTTGATGAACGAATTGATCGGGGCGAACCTGGGAGAAAGCCTCGTCAAACGTCACGACATATACCCGATCGACGCCGATCTTCTCCAATAAGCTCAATTTTTCCGATAAAGGCGTTATATATTGAGAATATTGCTCCTTGCCGAGCACTTCCCGCGGATGTGGATGGAACGTCATGAGCGCAGCCGGCAGACCCTTCGAACGGGCAATCTCCATCGCCCGGCGAATGACATCTTGATGGCCAAGATGAATGCCGTCAAATTCGCCGATTGCCATCACTTGCGGTCCGGTTACGTGGGTGATCGCTTCGGGCTGAAGCGGATACGATATACGAATCGTTTCCATTACGTATGACACCTGCAATTCTTCATGCTATGTGAATACTTTGGCTGGCTTAATGAATCTTAGACCGTCATCGACGGTAAAAATGCCGATAAACCGTGAATCCGGAGCCGGTGCGTACAACCGCAAAGGGCCTGCCGAAGCAGGTTTCGGACTTAGCATCCCGCTGCTGATCTTCTGCCCTTGGTATGCCGCCGCTACTTTCGCCGGCGCAACCTCGGCAGACGGGATGTGGGCGATCGCTTCATCGGGCGCGATCATGCTGTCCGATAATATCCCCTCATTATGTAACCGTTCAATCTCCTCGAAGGTCAAGCAGCGATCAAGCGTGATAAATCCTGTAGCCGTACGCGTCAACTCCGCCATAGCAGCCGGAACCCCCAGCTTGCGGCCGATATCTACGCATAAGGTACGGATATAGGTGCCTTTGGAGCAGCGGACGCGAAAACGAACTTCAGGATGAGGCAAGCTTGTGTCGATCTGCATGATATCGATTTGATGAACGGTAACCTTCCTTGATTTACGCTCGACGACCTGTCCCTCGCGGGCCAATTCGTACAACCGTTTGCCGTCGACTTTCACGGCCGAATACATCGGCGGGACTTGATCGATTTCGCCAATGAACGAAACAATGGCTTGTTCGATTTGATGCCCTGTCAATTCGACGCGATCCAAGGACTCGATCACTTCGCCGGTCAAGTCTTCCGTATCGGTGGAAACCCCGAAGCGAACAACCGCTTCGTATTCCTTCGGCAAATCTTGAATATACTCGACCAATCGGGTCGCTTTGCCGATACATAAAGGCAGCACGCCCGTCACCTGAGGATCGAGCGTACCGGTATGGCCGATTCGCTTCGTTCTCAGGATGCGGCGTACTTTGGCAACTACGTCGTGCGAAGTAAATTGAACCGGCTTAAGCACCGGAAGAATGCCGTTATAAAGGTCCGGCGTTTCGGAATTTGTCATAATGCAAGTTCAACTGCCTTAACGATTTGTTCTATTGCCTCGTTTATCGAACCGCGAATGGTACAGCCCGCGGCCCGGATATGCCCTCCGCCGCCGAACGATTGCGCGATTGCCGCCACGTTCGTCCGACTGTTGGAACGCATGCTCACCTTCACCGTATCGGGTCCCGTCTCCCGGAATAATATGCCGACTTCTACGCCTTCAATATTCCGTGCGTAATTGACCAGCCCTTCAGTCTCCTCTTTGGTCGCCCCGGTTTCCGCGTAGTCCTCGGAAACGACATAAAGCCAACCGATCTGATTATCCTTGGAAAAGGATAGCCGAGATAAAGCCCGCTGAAGCAGTCTGATGTGCGCCATGGAAACTTTCTCGAGCAGATGCTCGGCCAGCTTCGGACCTTCCGCTCCGTACTGCAGCAGCCGCGATGCGATATTCATCACCTTGGGCGACGTATTGGAGTAGCGAAATCCGCCCGTATCGGTCAACAATCCGCTGTAAATCAACGTCGCAAACTCGGATTCCCATGGCAGATCCAGCATATCCATCAAATCGGTCAAAATCTCGACGGTTGCCGCTGCGTCCGTCTTCAATACGTTCACGGCGCCAAATCCGTCGTTCGTCGGATGGTGATCGATATTAAGCAGTTGAACGTCTTCTTCAAACAGCTCCCGAACCGCGCCAATGCGGGCGAAATCGGCGCAATCAACGCTAATGGCATGCTTGAATGTCCTGTTCGGCCGATCGCTTCCGAGATCCGCGATCCGCTCGCTGCCCCACATATAGCGGAACTTGAGCGGAACGCTGCCCTCGTTGATCATGACATACTTCTTATTCAATCGCTCCAGCATCCAGCCTACGGCTGCGGTCGAGCTGATCGCATCGCCGTCAGGCTGAACGTGAGCCACGACGAGGAAATCGTCGTTTTGTTCGATGAATCGTTTTGCCGCGCTTAGCTGTTCGGCATAAGCGGCATCCATGGCGGCGCTCATATTTGCGCTTCTCCGCCATTGACTTGTTCAAGCAATTTCTCGATACGGCTGCCGTATTCGATCGACGTATCGAATTTGAACAGAAGTTCCGGCGTATGCCGCATCCGAATCCGTTTGCCGAGCTCGCTACGCAAGAAGCCTTTGCTTCTTGCCAATGCGTGCAGCGTTTCTTCCTTCTGCTGATCGGTGCCCAGAACGCTCAAATATATTTTCGCCTGCGACAAATCGCTTGTCACTTCAACACCGGTTACGGTAACGAAGCCGATTCGAGGGTCTTTCAGCTCGGTCTGGATGAGTAGGCTCATCTCTTTCTTGATTTGTTCGCCCATTCTACCCACACGAATTTTGGCCATGCTTTAGGTCACCTCTCTACTGTTTCCATCACAAACGCTTCGATAACGTCGCCTTCTTTGAGGTCATTGAAGCGATCTAACGTGATCCCGCACTCGTAGCCTTGCGATACTTCCTTCGCGTCGTCCTTGAATCGTTTGAGGGAATCGATTTTCCCTTCGTGCACAACGATTCCGCTGCGAATAACGCGGGCTTCCGCATTGCGGGACACTTTGCCGGAAGTTACCATACAACCTGCAATCGTGCCGACCTTGCTCACTTTGAACAGATTGCGCACTTCGGCGTGGCCGATGACATTTTCCTTGTACACCGGATCGAGCATGCCTTTCATCGCGGCTTCGATTTCTTCGATCGCGCTGTAGATGACGCGGTGCAGACGAATGTCGACTTTCTCCTGATCGGCTGCAGCTTTGGCCATAGGCTCCGGACGTACGTTAAAGCCGATGACGATCGCATTGGATGCGGAAGCGAGCGTAATATCGGACTCGGTAATCGCACCGGCGCCGCTGTGAAGGATTTTGACGCGAACGCCTTCCACTTCGATTTTCGCGAGCGAGCCTTTGAGCGCTTCGACGGACCCTTGCACGTCCCCTTTGATGATGACGTTCAAGTCCTTGATTTCGCCGTCCTTGATATGCTTATAGAGATCGTCCAGCGTCACGCGCGTATTGGCACCCATTTCGCTTTGACGGAGCGTGATCGCCCGTTTCTCCGCGATGTCGCGTGCTTTGCGCTCGTCCTCGAACACGATGAACGGATCGCCGGCAAGCGGTACTTCGGTCAAACCGGTAATCTCGACCGGCGTCGAAGGTCCGGCTTCTTTCAAGCGGCGACCCTTATCATTTACCATGGCCCGAACGCGGCCGAAGCATACGCCGGCTACAAACGCATCGCCGACTTTAAGCGTTCCGTGCTGCACGAGTACGCGAGCAACAGGACCTTTACCTTTATCCAGCTCGGCTTCGATAACCGTACCGCGAGCCCGTTTGTTCGGATTCGCTTTGAAGTCGTTCACTTCGGCAACGAGCAGAATCATTTCAAGCAGTTCTTCGAGGCCCATGCGTTGTTTCGCGGAAAGGTTGACGAAAATCGTCTCGCCGCCCCATTCTTCGGGAACAAGCTCATACTCGGTCAACTCTTGCTTGATGCGCTCCGGATTGGCGTCCGGCTTATCGATTTTGTTCACGGCCACGATAATCGGCACGCCGGCTGCTTTCGCATGGTTGATCGCCTCAACCGTTTGCGGCATGACGCCGTCGTCCGCCGCTACGACAAGAATCGTTATATCGGTAACTTGGGCGCCGCGTGCACGCATCGACGTGAACGCTTCGTGACCAGGCGTATCCAAGAACGTAATTTTTTTGCCTTTGACTTCAACTTGGTATGCGCCGATATGCTGCGTAATGCCGCCGGCTTCGCCAAGCGTTACGTTCGTATGGCGGATGGCGTCAAGCAGCGTCGTTTTACCATGATCGACGTGACCCATGATGGTGACGACAGGCGGACGTTCCAGAAGATCCTCATCCTCGTCCTTCTCTTCGAACGTTTCGAAACGATCTTCTTCAACCGGAATTTTCAGTTCAACCTCAACATTAAATTCCGTTGCGATTAATTGGATGGCATCCAGATCTATTTCTTGGTTAATTGTTGCAAGAATGCCTAGGAAAATCAGTTTTTTGATAACTTCCGACGCATCCTTATGAAGCAGCTTCGCCAATTCGCCAACCGTCATCGTACCGCGTACAATGATTTTCTTCGGTGTATTGTCGATTTTTTCCTTTTTCTCTGGCTGCGCTTGATGACGGCCCTTGTTGTTTTTGCCTTTATTGAAAGACGGTCCAGATTTGAAGCCGTTTGGTTTATCTTCAAAACGTTTGTTCTGACCTTGATTCGGACGGTTCGGTTTCTTCGCGAAGCGATTGCCGCCTGAATTCGTAGCATCTTCAGGCGGTTTCGGAGCGAATGAGCCGCGCGGTTCGAAACCGCGGTTCTGACCTCCGGGACGACCGCCGCCAGCACCGCCGCCACTTGGACGGTTCGCGCCTTGCCCGCCGCCAAAATTGCCGCCGCCGCTCGGGCGATTCGGGTTTCTTGTGTCGTTGCCGCGCTGATCCGGTCTTCCACCTTGGCCCCCGCCTTGCGGTCTTCCGCCTTGGCCTGCGCCTTGCGGTCTTCCACCTTGACCTGCGCCTTGCGGTCTTCCGCCTTGGCCTGCGCCTTGCGGTCTTCCGCCTTGACCCATGCCCGTTCTTTGATCCGGTCTTCCCCCTTGGCCACCTTGCGGTCTTCCGCCTTGGCCTCCGCCTTGATAATTGCGGTTTTGAGGGCGTTGCTGTTGGTTCTGGTTATTATACGGGCGCTGCTGGTATGACGCTTGCCCTTGCTGTCCTTGCTGAGCCGACACGTTCTGTTGCTCCGATTGCTGTCCTTGCTCGTTCTGCGGACGTGAAGATTGCTCCGTGCCGCCGTTCCCTTGTTGTACTTGGTCTCTCCGTTGTTGGTTTCCGTTATGCTGTCCGCCGCCCGTCGGGTTGTTCCCTTGTCCTTGAGGTCGGTTCGGAGCAGACGTTCTCTGCTGATTCATAGGCACCTGCTTTTCTGGCTGTTTTTGTTGTTGCGGTCGATCCGATTGTTTAAGGGTCGATTGTTGATTGCCTTGTTGCGGGTTCGGTTGCGGCTTCACAGCCTGCTGGCCTGACGTGCGTGCAGTTTGGTTCGAGCCCGTTTCCGCCGCGCGCTTGGCGGCCGCATTCGCTTTGATGTCCCTAAAAAAACCTTCGACACGACTCACCGTATCATTTTCCATAACGCTCATATGATTGTTAACGGGAATATTCAGCCGTTTTAAGATCGTAATAATTTCTTTACTGCTCATATTTAAAGATTTGGCATATTCGTAAACGCGCAGTTGTTTGTTGGTCAATATTATTCCACCTCCGTAGGTTTGCATATCGCCTCGCGAATCATGCGCGCAAAACCGGCATCGGTCACCGACAGAACAACTCGTCCCTCCTGTCCGATGCTCGCGCCGAGCTCCGCCCGGGTAAACTGTTCGTAAACGTCGACCTTGTAATAATCGCATTTGTCGCGATATTTTTTTCTCGCGTTATCCGCCGCATCCGCGGCGACAATGACTAGCTTCGCCTCGCCCGATCGAATCGAAGCCATGACGCTTTCATCTCCGGCCACAAGCTTGCCGGCCCGTCTAGCCATGCCCAAATGCGACAAAACGCGTGTGTTATTCGTCATCGTCCGTCACCACAGCTTTGCTTGCAATAAATTCGTCCTCGACACGGATAAAATCTTGTTCCAGCCGGTCGTAAATTTCGGCGCTTACCTGCGATTTCAACGCGCGGTCCAGCGCTTTATTTTTTTTCACCAGCTTAAAGCACGATCTTTTTCCGCACAAATAGGCTCCGCGCCCCGCTTTTTTTCCCGTGAGGTCTATTAGAATTTCGTCTTGCGGCGTGCGCACGACGCGGATAAGCTCTTTTTTCGCCATCATTTCTTGGCAAGCGACGCATTTGCGCAAAGGTATTTTTCTTGGTTTCAATGGAATCCCCCCGCACCGTTGCTTTTACGATATCAAATCGAAATGGAATCCTGATGCATCTCTTCGGACGAAGTGCGCGGTCTGCCGAATTCCTGCTCGGCTTGCGTTTCGCTTTTGATATCGATTTTCCAGCTAGTAAGCTTGGCGGCCAGACGCGCGTTTTGCCCTTTGATGCCGATCGCCAGCGACAGCTGATAGTCCGGCACGATCACTCGCGCCACTTTCTCTTGCTCATATACGTTAACTTCAAGCACCTTCGAAGGACTTAGCGCATTGGCAACGTAATCCGGCACATTCTCGGACCAGCGGACGATGTCGATTTTTTCGCCTTTCAGCTCGCCCACGATCGTTTGCACGCGAGTTCCTTTCGGACCTACGCACGATCCGACGGGATCGACGTCCGGGTTGCGGGAATACACTGCGATTTTCGAGCGATAGCCCGCTTCCCGCGCAACGGAGCGAATTTCTACGACGCCGTCGAAAATTTCCGGAACTTCCAGCTCGAACAACCGCTTCAGCAACCCGGGATGCGTACGCGACAAAATAATTTGCGGCCCCTTCGTCGTGTTCTCCACCTTCGTAATGTAGGCTTTGACACGGTCCCCGTGCTGGAAACGCTCCGTCGGCATCAATTCGTTCAAAGGAAGCACCGCTTCGACTTTGCCCAGATCGATATATACGTTGCGTTGATCCTGGCGCTGCACGATGCCGGTAACAATGTCTTCTTCCTTCTCGATAAACGCGTTATAGATCAGGCCGCGTTCCGCTTCGCGAATGCGCTGCGTGACGACCTGCTTCGCCGTTTGAGCGGCAATCCGCCCGAAATCCCGCGGCGTCACTTCGATTTCCGAAATGTCGCCCAATTGGAAGTTCGGGTTGATTTCACGCGCGGCGGACACCGAAATTTCGAGACGCGGGTCCAGCACCTCTTCGACTACCGTTTTGCGGGCATATACTTTAATGACTCCGGTCATCCGATTGATATCGACACGTACGTTTTGCGCCGTGTTGAAGTTTCTTTTGTAGCTTGAGATGAGCGCCGCTTCGATCGCTTCCAGCAATACGTCCTTGCTAATTCCTTTTTCTCTTTCGATTTCCGACAACGCCTCGATAAAATCCATGCTCATTGCCAGGAGTTCCCCCTTTCATAATTAGAAACAATCTATCGTTACAATACGATGGCGAGCCTAGCGCCAGCCACTTTGTTGTACGGTACCGTGAATTTCTTCTTGCCTGCTTCGATGACAAGTTGTTCTCCGTCAAAGCTCAGCAGCTTGCCTTCGAATTCCTTGAAACCGTCGACCGGCTCATAAGTCGTGACGAATACATGCTTGTCGACAGCCTTGTGAAAATCGTCAAGCTTCTTCAAAGGGCGCTCTGCGCCTGGAGACGATACTTCGAGAAAATATGCTTCGGAAATCGGATCCTTCTCGTCCAGCTTCTCGCTTAGAAACTCGCTGACCCGGCCGCAGTCCTCGATGTCGATGCCGCCTTCCTTGTCCAAGAACACGCGAAGGAACCAATTGCTGCCTTCCTTCACATATTCGATGTCCACCAGTTCGAACCCGTTGGCCGTTAAAAACGGCTCCACCATCTCTTCGACGATGGCCTTGATTTTGGTTGAACTCAAATGCTTGAACCTCCCTGAGTTGTCGCATATTAAAATGTAAAGAGTGGGTTGCCCCACTCTTCGTTAGCGAATGTATCATCATTATTGCCAGAAAAATTATAGCATAACACAATATTACCTGACAAGTGATAAATCCTTATCAAAGATAATCCGCATTCGTGTCCGACCGTCGTTTCGCTTCCCGTTGAAATACGATATGACGATGAGTCCTCTATATCAAAATAGCGACAACTGGTTGGATTCCGGTAATCCGCGGAAAACTCCCAAGCCCGTCAGCAGCTCGATGATCGTCTTGCTCGCCTTTGACCGCGATTGAAAATCTTCCACCGACAAGAAATCACCGTCTTTCCTAGATGCCGCAATGTTGCGGGCGGCGTTTTCGCCGATGCCCTGCAGGGCGGAAAAAGGCGGGATGAGCGAATCGCCGTCCACGATGAATTTCGTCGCATCCGAACGGTACAAATCGATGTTCTTGAACGATAGACCGCGCGCCGTCATTTCCAGCGCCATTTCCAAGATGGACAGCATGCTCTTCTCCTTGGTCGTCGCCTGGAAGCCCTTCTCCTCGATTTCGATAATCTTCTTCTGAATGGCGTCATAGCCTTGGCAGCATAATTCAATGTCAAAATCCTCGGCGCGAACCGTAAAATAAGTCGCGTAGTATTGGATCGGATAATATACCTTGAAGTATGCGGTCCGAACAGCAGAGATGACGTAAGCGGCGGCGTGCGCCTTCGGGAACATGTACTGGATCTTCAGGCAAGAATCGATGTACCAGGCGGGAACCTTGCAGTTTTTCATTTCTTCGATCCATTCCTGCGTCAGTCCTTTGCCTTTCCGCACGCTTTCCGTGATCTTAAAGGCGAGGCCCGCTTCCATTCCCGCTTTATAAATAAGAAACAACATAATCTCGTCACGACAACCGATTACCGTCTTGATCGTGCAAGTATTGTTGCGAATCAATTCCTGCGCGTTGCCGAGCCAAACGCCGGTGCCGTGCGAGAGCCCCGAAATTTGCAGCAAATCCGCAAACGACTTCGGCTGACACTCGACAAGCATCTGCCGCACGAACTTCGTTCCCATCTCCGGGACGCCGTACGTCGCGACCTGGGACCGAATTTGCTCGGGAGATACGCCAAGCGCTTCCGTTGAGCTGAAAATGCTCATGACCTTCTCGTCGTTCATCGGGATGGACGTCGGATCGATTCCGGTCAAATCCTGCAGCATCCGCATCATCGTCGGATCGTCGTGTCCTAGAATATCGAGCTTCAGCAAATTGTTCTCGAAGGCGTGATAATCGAAGTGGGTCGTTTTCCACTCGGCATTCACGTCGTCCGCCGGAAACTGCACCGGCGTGACCTCCTCGACCTCGATATAGTCCGGCACGACGACGATGCCGCCGGGATGCTGGCCGGTGCTCCGCTTGACACCCGTACAGCCGCTGGCCAGACGGTTCAGCTCGGCACCTCGCCATTTTTTGCCGTGCTCCTCTTCGTACTTTTTGGCGAAGCCGAAGGCGGTTTTTTCGGCGACCGTACCGATCGTTCCCGCGCGGAACACGGCCTTATCGCCGAACAATACTTTCGTATAGTTATGGGCAATCGGCTGATAATCGCCCGAGAAGTTCAAGTCGATATCGGGAACCTTGTCGCCCTTAAAGCCAAGGAACGTTTCGAACGGAATATCCTGCCCTTCGCCCTTCAGCGGTTGACCGCAGTTCGGGCAATCTTTGTCCTTCAGGTCGAAGCCGCTCATGACGCTGCCGTCGGTAAACCATTCGCTGTGCTTGCATTCCGGATTGCGGCAAATATAATGCGGCGGCAAAGGGTTAACCTCGGAGATGCCAAGGAACGTCGCGACGATGGAGGATCCGACGGAACCCCGGGAACCGACAAGATAGCCGTCTTCATTCGATTTTTTGACCAATCGCTCGGAAATGAGATAGTTCGCCGCAAAACCGTATTTGATGATCGGGACAAGCTCCTTCTCAAGCCTTTTGACAATAAGGTCGGGAATCGGCTCGCCGTACAACCGCTTGGCCGTATCGTAGCACTTGTTCCGGATTTCGTCGTCCGCGCCTTCGAAAATCGGCGTGAACAAGCCGTTGTCGGACGGACCGCCCTTCGAAGGGAACAGCTCAATCTCCTCGAACCGATCCGCCAGCTCGTTCGTATTCGTGATGACGACCTCGCGCGCCTTCTCCTCGCCTAAAAAGGCGAACTCCTCCAGCATTTCGTTCGTCGTCCTGAAATGAACGTCCGGCTTCTTCATATCCTTCAGCGGACTGAAGCCTGTAATGCCGTGAATCGTAATATCGCGGAACAGCTTCTCCCGCGGATGCAAATAATGCACGTTGCCCGTTGCGATAACCGGTTTGTTCTGCTTATACCCGATATCGCATATTCGTTTAAGCGCAAGCTCGATTTGCTCTTTGCTTCCGACAAGCCCTTTGTCGACCAGATGCATGTACAATCCGATCGGCTGGATCTCCAGCACGTCGTAAAAATCGGCCACCTGCTCGGCCTCTTCGAGCGATTTGTTCAGTACGGTTTCGAATAGCTCGCCTTTTTCGCAACCCGATACGACCAGCAGACCTTCGCGCATTGCCACAAGCTTGCTGCGCGGGATGCAGGCTACCCTCTTGAAATATTCCGTATGCGACATCGTTATAAGTTTATATAAGTTCTTCTTGCCGATTCCGTTCAGAGCATAGATGTTGCAGTGGAACGGACGGGTATTGCTTAAATCTTTACCGACAAAATCGTTAAGCCGGTTCAGGTCCGTAATCTCGCGTTGGCCCGCATCGTTCAATAAGCCGAACAAAACGCCGCCGAGCGCAATGGAGTCGTCGATCGCGCGGTGATGATTCTCCAAACTGACCTTATATTTGTCGCAAAGCGTATTAAGTCGATGGTTCTTCATCGCCGGATGCAGCAATCTCGCCAATTCCAGCGTATCCAGCACCGGGTTCGTTACCGGCGGCAGTCCAAGCTGGCGGCATGCGGCTTGGATAAAACCGTTGTCGAACTTCGCGTTGTGCGCGACCAGAACGGCGTCACCGATAAAATCGAGGAAACCTCGCATGACTTCATCAAGCTCCGGCGCATCCTTGACCATCTCGTCCGTAATGTTCGTCAGCTGTTGAATATTGTACGGAATTTTCTCGTGCGGATTGACGAACTTGGCATAGCGGTCGATTTCTTTGCCTTCCGTCATTTTGACCGCGGCGATTTCGATAATTTTATTGCTCGTGACGGATAGACCCGTCGTCTCGATGTCAAATACGATATAAGTCGCTGTTTTTAAGTCGAGCTCAATCGGATTCAGCACGATCGGCACCGCATCGTCCACAACGTTTGCTTCGACGCCATAAATGACTTTAATGCCGTGTTTTTTCCCGGCTTTGGCCGCCTCCGGATAACATTGCACGTTGCTGTGGTCCGAAATGGCGATCGCCTTATGGCCCCACTTCGCAGCGGTTTTAATATAAGTGTCTACCGAAGTGATGGCGTCCATCGTGCTCATCGTAGTATGCAGATGAAACTCGACGCGCTTCTCTTCCGCATCGTCCTTTCGATCAGGCGGAGCGCCGACTTCGTTTAAGTCCGACGGAATCATGACGAGCTCGGGTATGGTCATAAACCGGTCGTATTCGACGCGGCCGCGCGCTTTGATCCATTTGCCGTTGGCGAGCAAGTTTAACACTTTGACGTCTTCTTTGTTACGTGCGAACACTTTCATCATTAAGGAATCGGAAAAGTCCGTAATATTAAACTGGTACAACGTATTGCCGTTACGCAGCTCCTTGACCTCAAGGCCGAATACGGTACCTTGGACGGTTACTTTTTTCTCCTCGTCCACGATTTCCTGCAACGGCACCGGCTGGTCTTTGATATCGTAGCCGATCGACAGCTTCAGCTCCTGATCCGGCGGTCCGAAGGTCGACTCCGCTTCCTTATCGATCGCGGTCATCAGCTGCTGAACGACATTCCGTTCCTCTTCCTCGATCTTCTGCACGAAGCGCTCGTATTCCTCGGTGTTTGATTCGCCGACTTGCATCTTGACCCGGAAGGTCCGGTTGAAATATTGCTCATAAAATCGTACGATCGCCTGATCGATCCCTTTTTTCTTGGCGAGCTCAAGTCCGGTCGTATCCATCAGCGTCACGCTGATCAGCTGACCGTCCGGCTCCATCTTGGCTTTCGCCATCCAGCCGTTGACGGATGCCGCATGCTGTTGGATCCACTCGATGAACAAACCCCAGTACTGCTCCGCAATGGCGGCATGAGCCACTTCGTTGTCATAATGCAGAATGAAATCGATCGAAGCGATGTGCGCGAATTTTTGCTGAATTAATTTGCAAAATGTCCGGTAGGCGGCTGCGGGCACGATTTGTTTTTTATGAAGATGAAAGGTCCACTCTCGGTTCGTCCGGCTGCACTCTACTTTATCGATATAACCGTCCGAGAAAAACTGATCGATCATGTCGTAAGGCAGCTCCGCCTGCTTCATCAGCAGCTCGAAGCGGCTTCTTTTTTCGGCAAGATTGCTCATCTTTTCCCCCTGGTGTGCGCAAAAGGGTTGCCTCTATTTCGTAATCGGCAGCCCTTTTGCTAGTTTTTAGTATGCTCGTGCAAATACGACGGTGTGCTGCGCCTGTTCACCGCACACGAGACAGGTTTTCTTCTCTTCTGCCGGAGCAAAAGGAATGTTGCGGCTCGTCGCGCCGGTTTCTTCCTTCACCTGCTTCTCGCAGGCTGCGGAACCGCACCAGCCGGCTAACGTGAAGCCGCGTCGCTCTTCCATAAGTGTCTTCATCTCGTCAAGGGTGTCGACGCTCGAGAAGTTGCTTTCCCGGAATTGCTGCGCACGATTAAACATGTCTTGCTGAATCTCGTCTAGCATTTGCTGCACTTCGGCAACGAGATTTTCTTGTTTGACAACGCGCTTTTCGCCGGAAATCCGGGAAACAAGAACGGCTTGTCCATTCTCCATATCGCGTGGTCCAAGCTCGAAACGAAGCGGCACGCCGCGCATTTCGTATTCGTTGAACTTCCAGCCCGGGCTCACGTCCGCGCGATCGTCGACGCGAACGCGGATTCCGGCTTTTTTCAGCTCGGCAAACAGTTCATCCGTTCGTCCTACGACTTGCTCGCGTGTTTTTGGCGGGCCGATCGGAATCATGATGACCTGCGTCGGAGCGACCTTCGGCGGCAAAGCAAGTCCGCGGTCGTCGCCGTGCACCATGATGAGTGCGCCGATGAGCCGGGTGCTGACGCCCCACGACGTCGTATGGCAAAATTGCTGCTGGTTTTCGCGGTCAAGAAACTTAATATCGAACGCAACCGCAAAGTTCGTGCCCAAGTAATGCGACGTACCGGCTTGTACCGCGCGGCCGTCTTTCATCATCGCTTCGATCGAATATGTATCGACGGCGCCTGCGAATTTTTCGGACGGCGTTTTTTGTCCGACGATAACCGGAATGGCCAAGAAGTTTTCGACAAAGTCCCGATAAATCTCAAGCATTTGCATCGTTTCTTGTCTAGCTTCTTCTTCTGTTTCGTGCGCGGTGTGTCCTTCCTGCCACAGGAATTCGCTTGTCCGCAGGAACGGCAGCGTCCGTTTCTCCCAACGCACGACGTTGGCCCATTGATTGATCAGTACCGGCAAATCGCGGTAGGAATGAATCCATTTGGCGTACATATGGCCGATCATCGTTTCGGACGTCGGACGAATCGCAAGCCGCTCTTCCAGCTTCTCTCCGGCCGCTTCGGTTACCCATGGCAGCTCCGGATTAAAGCCTTCGACGTGTTCTTTTTCCTTCTGGAAGAAGCTTTCCGGAATGAATAACGGGAAATAAGCATTGCGGTGTCCGGTTTCCTTGAATCTTGCATCCAGCTCCCGTTGGCAATTTTCCCACAGCTCGTAGCCTTCCGGACGGAACACGATGCAGCCGCGAACCGGCGAATAATCCATCAGCTCCGCTTTTTTAATGACATCGATGTACCAGCGCGAGAAGTCTTCGCTCTGCGGCGTAATTTCGGTAACGAATTGTTTGTCTTTTGATTCTTTTGACATGTGATCCTCCTAAAAGCCCTGAAATCAGGCCTCCCGAAGGAGGCCGATGAACTTCAAACCATTAACTTTTAAACAATCGCAAAATATCGTTGTACGTCACGGCCAACATCAGCAGCATCAGCATCGCAAATCCGATGAAATGCACCATGCTTTCCCGGTTCGGATCCACCGGCTTGCCGCGTACCGCTTCAAAACCGAGAAACACGAGCCGGCTTCCGTCCAACGCAGGGAACGGCAGCAAGTTGAATATGCCGAGGTATAAACTGAGAATGCCAGCCCAATAGGTCAGCTGGGTAATTCCCGCCTTGGCGAATTGCCCCGTCACTTCGAACGTACGTACAGGACCGCCCAAATCGTCAAGACGAAAATCTCCGGTTACGAGCTTCTTAAATCCGATTAAAATTTTTGAAGTCGTGTCCGTCATCGAGTTCCAAGCGAACTTGATCGTTTCCGTGAACGAAGCGGAACGTGTCGGTAATAAAATTTCGATGCCGACCTTGCCGATTCCTTCTTTTTTCTCCGGCGTCATGTCCAGCGTGACCGGTTCATTGTTGCGCAATACGACCCAGGTCATCTTCTTCTCCGGCGATTGGGCGATCAGGTCGATCAATTTCTCGCGATCGGCGCCAATTTGAACGCCATTCACCGTCTGAATGATGTCGTCGGTTTGTAGTCCCGCTTTGTCGGCAGGCATTCCTTCAGACACTTTGCCGATTTTTACGAACGTTGGATTATCCACGGTAACGCCGGACATCGTGACAACGAGTCCGAATAACACAAACGCCAAAAAAAAGTTCATGAGCGGTCCCGCAAAAATCGCAAGCGCGCGCTGTCCTACTGTCTTGCTTCCGAATTGACGGTCGATCGGCGCAATTTGCGTTTCTCTCCCTTTAGAGACCATCATCGCCTGCGGATGAATCGGGTAAGAAACTTTGTCGCCTTCAACATCGAGCTCAACGAAGAGATCCTTTTCAAGATCGATTTTCACAACCTCGCCGCGGACGATGTCCGAACGTTCGTCCAAACGGTCGAGAAAAAAATGAGTGACTTGCTCTTGCTTCAATTGTAGGGCGATCGTTTGACCCTGCTGAATTTGTACAATTTCCGGATCTTCGCCCGCCATTCGGACATATCCGCCTAAAGGCAGCAGTCTGAGCGTATAGCGAGTTTCTCCTTTTTTATACGAAAACAGCTTCGGTCCGAAGCCGATGGCGAATTCGCGTACCAAAATGCCGGCCCGTTTGGCAAAATAAAAATGTCCCCATTCGTGGATTGTCACCAGCACGAAAAACACGAGCACCGTTAAGAACAAAACCTGTGGAGTCAACGTACCCCATCCTCTCATCGTTAGCGTTGGCAAGGTTTAAGGTTATTCGTTCTGCCATGCATACCGTAGTATGTCCTTAGATTAACATTATTCATTGCCGCAGCACAAGAGACGCAAATTTTCTAAAAAATGCTAAGAAGAAACGGGCCCGCAATCCGTTGCGGATTTCCGTTTCCCTTCAATCAGTCCATAGTCGGCTTTACTTTCACTTGCTAGCTTCCGCCCTTGCCCAAGCATCTACTTCCCGTATCGTTTCCAAATCGGGATTAGCGATTACCGTATGCTTTTCAAGAGCTCGTTCGATCAACTGCTCGATATGCAAAAATCCGATTTCGCCATTCAGAAAACGAGCGACGGCCACTTCATTCGCCGCGTTGAACACCGTTGTTGCCGTACCCCCGATGCGGCCGCATTCGAATGCCATTCTTACACACGGATATCGCTCGAAATCCATGGTCCGGAAAGTCAGCTTGCCGATTTCCGCAAGCTGCAGCGGCTTGGTAGGCGTGGGACGGCGCCCGGGATAGGTTAGAGCGTATTGAATCGGCACCCGCATGTCAGGATTGCCCATCTGTGCGATTATGCTATAGTCGTTGAACTCAACGAACGAATGGATGATGCTTTCCGGATGAAGAAGCACCTCGATTTGATCATACGGCAGCTTGAACAGCCAATGCGCCTCGATCACTTCAAGCCCCTTATTGACCATCGTCGCGGAGTCGATCGTGATTTTGGCGCCCATCGACCAATTCGGATGACGAAGCGCTTGCTCTACAGTCACGCCATGCAACTCGTCTCGCGTTCGATCGCGAAAGGAGCCGCCGGAAGCGGTCAATGTGATCTTACGTATATCCTGATACGACTCTCCTTGCAAGCATTGAAATATCGCCGAATGCTCGCTGTCGATCGGCAGAAGCGATACGCCGCGTTTTTCCGCCAAGGCTGTAACCAGATGGCCTGCGGTCACTAACGTTTCTTTGTTAGCGAGACCAATCTGCTTCCCGGCCTCGATTGCGGCCAAAGTCGGTTTTAACCCCACGCTGCCGACCATTGCGGTAACGACCATATCCGCATCATTGCCCGCAGCCGCTTCGAGCATTCCTTCATCGCCGTATAACAGCTTCGTGCCAGAAGGCAAGCTTGACCGAATTTGATCCGCCACGGCTTTGCTCCCCACCGATACAAGATCAGGTCGAAAACGATTGGCTTGTTCTATAATTAAAGCGGCATTATTGCCTGCCGCTAATGCTTCTACCCGGAACATGTCCGGGAGCTGAGATATGACGTCCAACGTTTGCGTACCGATGGAACCCGTCGATCCCAATATCGAGATCTTCTTCAAGCGTTATTCCACCTCAACTTCAATCAATGTGACAAAGTAAGCGGCATCTTAATGCGGCAGCATGCCGAGTATATGAACGATCGGAAACACGATCAGCCAGCTGTCGCATCGATCCAATACGCCGCCATGTCCCGGGAGAATGGTGCCCGAATCTTTCACGCCGCGAAACCGTTTATAAGCGGATTCGATCAAATCGCCGAGCTGCCCGAATATCGCCGCTGCCACGCCAATGCCGATCGCATTCGGGATCGACAGCAGCGATGGCGCCGATAACGCGAAAATGACGGCAACGATAACGGAAATGACGAGCCCGCCGACGGTGCCTTCCACTGTTTTCTTCGGACTGATGGCAGGCCATAACGGCCTTTTACCAATCGCACGTCCCGTGAAATAAGCGCCGGAGTCGGTGACTACGATACAACATAACACAAGCAGCGTCCAAAACAAGCCATGCTGCATGTCCATCGTTAGCTGCATATAACGAAATCCAATGCCTATGTATACAACGCCGATGAGCAGCAAGGCTACCCGATCGATCGTCTCTTTGTTTTTTGTCCATACGGTAGCGGCCAGAAGGACAAGCGTCAATAGCCATATCGCTTCGGTTCCGGAAAAATGAAGGCTAAACGGGAGCAGATTATGCGGGAATACCACATAAACGATCCCGATAAAGCCGGCGATAGACCATATTTGTAGCGCTTTGAATCCGTTCATGCGGACAAATTCGTAATATCCGATAACCGCCAGTAGCAGAACAAGCGTATTGAACCAAGCCCCGCCAAGCAGTAAAAAGGCCAAAAACACCGCTCCGGCCAATGCGCCAGTAATGATGCGCTGCTTCAAACGTCCGCCACCTCCGTTGCAAGCTACAATCCTCCGTACCTGCGTGCTCTTCTCTGATACTCTAGAATTGCTTCATAGAAATGTTCCTCGGTAAACTCCGGCCAATAGATATCGGTGAACCACAACTCGCTATACGCCAATTGCCATAGCATAAAATTGCTAATGCGCATTTCGCCGCTTGTGCGGATGAGCAAGTCCGGATCGGGTATCGAATGCGACAACAACTGCTTTTCCACCCATTCCGGCGAGATGTCCGAGCTTCGCAGCTTGCCGGACTCCACCAGTTTGCCGATCTGGATTGCCGCTTCAACCAATTCTTTACGGCCGCCGTAATTCAAAGCAAAATTCAGGACGAGTCCCGTATTCGATTTCGTTTTTCGTTCAGCCTCTTCCAAAGCGCGGATCGTATGGTCGGGAAGCTCCTCCCGGTATCCCATCATCCGGACTTGAACGTTTTTTTCGATTAATTCATCAAGTTCGATGGCTAAAAACTCTTGCGGCAGCTTCATGAGGAAATCGACCTCATCTTTCGGCCGTTTCCAATTTTCAGTGGAGAAAGCATATAACGTCAAATATTTCACGCCGATACGATCTGCCGCGATCGTAACGCGCTTCACCGCTTTCATTCCGGAATGGTGACCTGCAACCCGCGGCAACCCGCGGCTTTTGGCCCATCGGCCGTTGCCGTCCATAATGATGGCGACATGCTCCGGAATTTTGTCAGCGGCTAAATCCGGTTCGGGTTGCGGTTTGTTGTAGTTGCCCAGCCATCTTTGGAATCGTTCAATCATCCCATATCCCCCAATAACCGATTGCAACAATGACATAAACCCCACCGCTTCGGAGGGGTTGCCATACAACTTATACTTCCAGTATTTCCTTTTCTTTGGCGGCGAGCACTTTGTCGACTTCTGCCGTGAACTTGTCTGTCGTCTTTTGGATGTCGTCCTGATGGCGACGGGACTCATCTTCGGAAATCGTGCTTTTCTCCAGCTTCTTGATCTCGTCGTTTGCATCGCGGCGAATGTTGCGGATCGCCACTTTGGCTTCTTCACCGTATTTTTTCGTTGCTTTGACGAGCTCCACCCGGCGCTCTTCCGTCAGCGGTGGGATAACGATTCGAATGACCGTTCCGTCGTTCGACGGGGTAATGCCAAGATCCGATTTCAGGATCGCTTTTTCGATGGCGCCCATAACGGTTTTGTCCCAAGGCTGAATAATCAAAGTACGGGAATCCGGCGTCGTAATGCCTGCCATTTGGCTGACCGGCGTCATCGAACCGTAATATTCCACCTGCACCCGATCAAGCAGCGCCGGCGTTGCTCGCCCGGCACGTTGAGTGGCCAAATCGCGCTTTAATGCAGCGATTGCTTTTTCCATCCGTTCTTCCGCATTTTTTTTGATCGATTGTGGCATTAATCAACACTCCCTTTTACGATCGTACCGATTTTTTCGCCCAGCACGACGCGCTTGATATTGCCTTGCTCCGTAATCGCAAAAACGATCAGCGGAATGTTATTGTCCATACAAAGTGACGATGCTGTCGAGTCCATGACGCCAAGGTTGCGGTTCAGCACTTCCATATAAGTCAGTTGCTCGAACTTTTCCGCAGACGCATCTTTGAACGGATCGGCAGAATATACGCCGTCGACTTTGTTCTTCGCCATCAAAATAACTTCGGCTTCGATCTCCGCTGCGCGAAGTGCCGCCGTCGTATCGGTGGAGAAGAAAGGATTGCCCGTTCCCGCGGCAAAAATAACGACTCTGCCTTTCTCCAGATGGCGAATCGCCCGCCGGCGAATGTACGGCTCGGCAATTTGCTGCATGGCAATCGAGGTTTGAACCCGCGTCGGTACGCCGATCTGCTCCAGCGCATCTTGCAGCGCCAAGGAATTCATTACAGTCGCAAGCATCCCCATATAATCGGCCGTTGCCCGGTCGATGCCTTTGGCGCTGCCGGCGATTCCCCGCCAGATATTGCCGCCGCCGCATACGATCGCAACCTCCACATTCAGTTCCACAACTTCCTTCACCTGTTCGGCGATTGAAGAAATCGTCTCCGCGTCGATTCCGTAACCGTTTTGTCCCGATAACGACTCTCCGCTTACTTTCAAGACGATCCGTTTAAAAACCGGTCGCTCCAACTTTGTTTCCTCCATTCCCGAACATGCCGTTTACGGCATATCAATTCACGAGCATTGTCCATTGTTTACAAAAGAAGGAACACTTCGTGTTCCATCTCTGATCTTGCTATACATATTTCGCTTTTGAAACTATCGGTTTACAGTTTCGCTTGGGACATAACTTCTTCTACGAAGTTGTCTTGTTTTTTCTCAAGGCCTTCGCCAAGTTCAAAACGCGCGAAACGGCGGATCGAAATGTTTTCGCCGATCGTCGATACTTTTTCTTTGAGCAGCGTCGAAATCGTTTTGTCCGGGTCTTTGATGAAAGCTTGCTCCATCAAGCAGAACTCTTCATAATATTTGCCGATGCGGCCGTCAACCATTTTTTCAACGATGTGCGCAGGTTTTCCTTCGTTCAGCGCTTGAGCTTTCAAGATTTCGCGCTCTTTGTCCAGCTCTTCTTGAGGAACTTCTTCGCGACGAACGAATTTTGGATTTGCTGCCGCAATTTGCATTGCGATATCGCGTGCAAAATCACGGAATTGATCTGTTTTTGCGACGAAGTCGGTTTCGCAGTTGATTTCAACAAGAACGCCGATACGTCCGCCGGCGTGGATATACGATTCAACAACGCCTTCCGTAGCGATACGGCCTGCTTTGTTAGCCGCAGCGGCCAGACCTTTTTCACGCAGAAGCTCGGAAGCTTTCGTCAAATCGCCGTTAGCTTCTTCCAGCGCTTTTTTGCAATCGAGCAATCCTGCTCCCGTTTTTTCACGAAGTTCTTTCACCAATGCTGCACTTACTGCTGCCATGTACAATTACCCCCGTCATTTTCATAATAATATCCGCCGCATAGACGTACGGAAATAGATTCAAGAAAAGGGCAGCAAAAGGTTTAGCACCTTCACTACCCTTTCTTCCGTTTCGTATCGAATTAAGCCGTTGTTTGCTCGCCTTGTTGCGATTCGATAACCGCGTCGGCGATTTTCGAAGTCAGCAATTTAACGGCACGGATTGCATCGTCGTTACCAGGGATCACGTAATCGATTTCGTCCGGATCGCAGTTCGTATCAACGATACCTACGATTGGAATACCCAATTTGCGTGCTTCCGCAACTGCAATGCGCTCTTTGCGAGGATCAATGATGAACAATGCGCTAGGCAGTTGTTTCATGTTCTTGATGCCGCCGAGGAATTTCTCAAGACGCTCTTGCTCTTTGCGGAGCAAAATAACTTCTTTCTTCGGAAGAACGGCGAATGTTCCGTCTGCTTCCATGCGCTCCAGCTTGTGCAAGCGGTCGATCCGTTTTTGAATCGTTTGGAAGTTAGTCAGCGTACCGCCGAGCCATCTTTGGTTGATGTAGTACATGCCGCAACGTTCTGCTTCTTCTTTCACAGAATCTTGCGCTTGTTTCTTCGTGCCGACGAACAGCATCGTGCCGCCCTCTTCAGCTACCGAACGGACAAAGTTGTAAGCTTCCTCAACTTTTTTAACCGTTTTTTGCAAGTCAATAATGTAAATTCCGTTTCTTTCGGTGAAGATATATCGATCCATCTTTGGATTCCAACGACGGGTTTGATGCCCGAAGTGAACCCCAGCTTCAAGAAGCTGTTTCATGGAGATCACTGCCATCTTCACGCACCTCCTCAATGTGGTTTGTTTGGTATCCTCCGCGGTTCGCATTTCCGAAGAAAACTTTTGGCGACCAAAAGCACCGTCCTTCGAATTGAACCCCGTGTGTTTTTAACACCGTCAATTACTATACCATAACTGAAGGAGCATATGCAACTGCGACACGGCGAATTTTCGACTTTTCGTGCGGTTTAAGCGATTGCAGCAAAAACAAAAACCCTCCGGCGACTTCGATCGCGTGGGAGGGATGTTAAGAAGCGGGACGAGTCGTGATCGTCCGAATGATATCGTCGATCGGCGTCGACAATGCGAATTCATAAGTACCTGTCCGAATGAATTTTTGTTTCTTAAGTGCTCGAATACGATTGTAGAAGGTATCGGCATTATCGATAATGCCGAGCTCTTTCAAAGCTTTTGCCGTACTTCCGGCGTTCATGCCGGGTTTGATCACGAGCGTTGCTTTTTCGGGTGTTGTCGTTTCTTGAGTCGCTGCGGGCCGCTTTGTAGATTCCGCTTCCGCCGGAGGCGATTGTTGCGATTGCACAGTCGATTCAGCCTTTGTTTTTTTCATGGCTTCCAGCTCGCTTGCAAGCTGTTCCTTCTGCTTCGCCAGCTCGTCGTATTCCTTCTTCGAGTACAGCACTTCGTCCGAGGCATATACTTTGAAGCCGAGTTCCTCGGCTCTTTCGGATATATTGTCTTTTGAAAGCGGAACCGCTTGTGCAGGATCGCCGACACGACGCTCACCGATAAGCATCAGCTGCAGCAGCACGGCTCCTGCGACCATTCCGGCGCCAAGACCGATGAGAAAACGTCTGTTGTTAAACACGAAGCTGCTCCTCCTGCCGGCCAAGTTCGATAATGAGCTGGACTTCTCCTCGGTTCATCCCGATTTTTTTGGCGATGTAGTCGATGCCTTTGCCTTGCTCGTATAAAGCAAAAAGCTCATGATAGCGAGCTTTCATATTCATCGCAATCGGAGGTTCTTCCATAACTACTTCGGTCAAGGCTTCCGCGTGAACTTCAGCCGCTGCCGCGACCGTTGCGGCAGAACCATTCATACGCAATTGCCATTGCTCCCGTTCGTTGCGTTCCTGGTCCAATCTTTGTTTGAATAGTTGACTATGATCATCCAAAGCCCGCTGAAGCTCCGCATGCTTTCGTTCCAAATCGTCGATTTTCCGAAGCAGGCTCGAGGTTTTATGCTCGCTATCCTGTTTCGAATCGGCAACCAGCTTCAGCAGTTCTTTGTTCTCCGCTTCCAGCTCGGCCATAAAATGTTCGATCGTTTCTTCGATTTCTTTCATATTCAGTGTTTGTCCTTGTTTCGGCTCCGATTTTGTCCGGATCAAAGCAAATACGATTACAAACAAGCCCAATATGACGATGTAATGCCAAGGTGCCAATTCCAAAGCTATCACCTGTTCGTTATAAATTAGTTGATCCGGTTACAAAGACAAGTCGATATGATGCCCTTTATACGGATGCTCCACGCGCTCCGCTTCTTCCTCTTTCGCCTGATTGTTATTTTTGCCGTAACGCTTATTCGGTTTCCTGGGCTGATCCCGCTGCTGCTTTTCCCGAATGTTTAAGCCTGTCGTTTCATCGACTTTTCCGTTTTTATGGCGCATTTCCTCCGTCATTTTGGAGGCTTGCTCCGCCAAATTCGTCTGATCCGCAACCGGCTTGTGCAGAAGCTGGTTTTGCACCATTCCCGCCTCGGCCGTGCGCGGAATCGCAATTTGCATCTCGATTGATTTCAGGCTCATTCGCTCGCCTCCGTCACGGTATCGTATGTACAACGATTCGAACTAACGCTCAGGACATTATACATTGGAAACAACGACGATATCACCGTCATGGAATCGGAAGGTGACTCGCTGCGAACTATCTTTAATGAAGCGAGTATAGCGTCCGATGACGATTTTGACACCGCCGTAAATCATGGAAATGACCTCGATCTTAGCCTTTGACGTATCCTCAAGCGTTTTTTCAATGGCAAAAATACGGTCGCGAAGCTCGGATTGTTCTTCCGCCGTTTGCCTTTTCGTTAAGCTAAGTTTCATGCGAAGCGCAATCTTATCCTGTGCCAACTGACCCGCAGAGGCCATTTGGTCTAACAACCCCAATGCCTTTTCCGTTTTCTCCAAACTTTCGATATTGCTCTTCAATTGAACGCGAAGTTGAGTCAGTTCATTACGCAGCTCAGGCAAGACGCCTACCTCCAGCACGGTTACGGTCGACATGGTGTTTCCGATCGTTCTCGCCGTTACCTTCTCCCCGGCTTGTATCGTTCCTCCCACGATCAAACCTTTGGGTCCGTTGCAAAAGACGTTTCGTCCTGCACGGACTTGCGAATGCATGATGCTTTGGGCTACCAGCACATCTTCACCCGCGGTTACATTGGCCTCCTGCATGAAAGAACATTTCACGTTTTTGCCGGCTTTGATGGAGCCTTTATTGTGAGCGATTATGCCGCCGGATACTTCGACCGAGCCTTCCGCCTCGATGTCGGCGCCCTCGATTCCGCCGATAACCCGAACATCTCCGGATGCCCGGATTTTGAAGCCGGTCAGCACGTTGCCGCGAATGACAACGGTACCGACGAAGTCAATATTACCTATATTGTAATCCACATCGCCGTTTACTTCATAGATCGGGAATACATTGATTTTGTCGCGGTCGGTTTTTGTGATCAACCCGTCGATCGAAGCATACATGGACGTTTGCTCCGGATCGACAACGACGTTTTTGCCGATTTTGAAACGGGCTTCCTTCCCCGATTTCCCGTACAGCGGTTCGCCTGTAACCGCCCGTCCCGGTTTGCCTTCCTTAGCCGGAACCCTTTCGGCGATACGCTGTCCTTTACGCACGTTTTTTAACTGAGTGACTTCTCTATAATCGACCTTGCCGTCTTCAAGCTCGGCAGGCTTTTTGTCTTGGTCGTCGAGATCGTAGAGCAATTTGATATATCCGTCAGCGCCGTCTGTAGGCGATTCTCCTGTAGCAATAAGCGTCTTGGTTGTAAAATAAATCTGCGGATTCGCAGCAATTTTCGATAGAACGTCATATTGAACGCCGAACTTGATCACATGGCTTTGAAGCAAATCCTCTAGCTGCTGCATCGTGCATGAAAACCGTTCGTCCACATCGGAAAACGATAAGTAGGCGTTTAATTTGTCGTCCGAGCATGAGATGGTAATATAATGATCTAACGGATATGACTCACTCATGTTCGTTTCCCCTTTCTTATTGCTGATTCGGCACTAATGCTGCATCAATTGGTTTTTGTATTTAACCAGCGAGCCTCTTAATCTCAAAATCGCCTTGGAATGCAGCTGCGAGATTCGCGATGGAGATAGCGACATCACTTCTGCAATTTCGCTTAGCGACAAGTCTTCGAAATAAAACAAAGAAACGACCGTACGTTCTTTGTCGGTTAATTTATCAATAGCTTTCACAAGCGATTCGCGCAAATAAAATTCGTTGACTTTATATTCCGGATTTTTCGCCTTCTCATCAATGAGCAGCGACAGCCGGGTCTCCGATTCTTCCTCGCGGATCGGGTCCTCGAGCGAGCAGATCGTCGTCACCGCGATGTCTTGAAGCATTTGCTGAAACTCGCGTTCCGAGACATTCAAATAAGCGCTCATTTCCGCATCGGTCACCGAGCGCAAGTGCTGCTGTTCCAGCTTTTGATAGGCTTCCTCGATTTTTTTGGCTTTCTCCCGCACGGAGCGAGGAACCCAATCCCCCTGCCGGAGACCGTCGATGATCGCACCGCGGATGCGCCACGAAGCGTACGTTTCAAACTGCAAGCCGCGTTGATAGTCGAACTTCTCGATCGCGTCGATCAATCCCATCGTACCGTAGCTTGCCAAATCTTCCTTGGCGACATTTTTCGGCAAGCCGATGGCAAGACGATTAGAGACATAATCGACAAGCGGCAAATAATTTTCGATCAATGTCTTTTTCGCTTCGATGTGGCCGTTCTCCTTCCACTCTTTCCAGACGTCCATATTGGTCAGATGTGAAGTTTTTTGCTCGATCATGGATACGCCCTCCTAAAGGCTTTCGTTAGAAAGCCACTTCGTAAGCATTCACTAGGCTTTCGTTAGAAAGCCACTTCGTATTAAGAAACCCGCTTATTGTTCGCTTAATTGGCGGATCGCTTGGGCCATTTCTTCCGCCGGCATCTCTTTTTTCGTAACAAGTCTCGGCGGCTGCAGCGGTGCGAATTGTTCTTTTTCGTTGTTCGTATGTATGTTTTCTTTGATCGCATGCTGCAATGAATCGGATTCTTCAGGTGTCGTCATGTCGAACCTCGATCCGATGTATTGTTCCTCGGCGACGTGCCGGGACTGCAAGCTGTTGACGCCTACGGCTCCAAGCAAAAAACGAATGGCGAATCCGATGACGAACAGGATCAAAAACGTGTAAAACGAGCGCAGCAGCGTCGTCTCGAGCGGATTGTTGCCAACGGAAAACAAAAACGTAAATATCGTTCCGGCTAAGCCGATGGTCAAATTCCAACGCATCGTCCCTATCATTGCTTATATCTCCTTCACGCCTTGCTGGACGCTGCGGATGTGCAGGATTCCGGTGGCGCAATCAAATTCGATCGTTCTTCCATAGTTGCTTCCCGTATCTTCTGCTTTAATCGGAATTGAAAATTGCTTCAGCATGGCGATGCTGGACTCAACGTTGCGTGGACCGATGCGCATTGTATCCGAATTCGTCGAGAATGCGAACATTTGCGCGCCTCCGGCTAACTTCGCCTCCATCCTCGAAACGAGTGCGCCTAGCATCGTCATTCTTTTGATGAGTTCAGGCACAGCGGTATCGGCATATTTGGCGACGTTCAGTTGGCCTTCTTTGGCAATTTCCGAGGAAGGAAGCATAATGTGAGCCATCCCTCCGACCTTCGTTTTCGGATCGTAAATCGTTACGCCAACACAGGAACCGAGACCCGTCGTCCTCAATAATCCCGTGCCGGAAGCAACGTTCAAATCCGCCATGCCGATCTTGATGACATTGTCTTGGATCATTCGAGTGGTACTCCCAATGCGCCGAATATTTTTGCAAAAGAGTCCGGATCCGGGATGAGGAAAAAGTGTCCCTTCATTTCATCCTTATCCTCTAAAAACCGCGTATCGATCAAGAGCGCATCGTCCCCCATCGTTCCGTATTGCAGCAGTCCGTATGCTAATATGGCTCCGGCCATATCGATGGCTAGCGACGGAACGGTCGGCGTCATGTTCAATTTCGTGAAATCTGCCAAAGAAGACAAGTAGGAGCCGGCTAAAATATTGCCGATCTCGGAAAGTGCGGACAACTCCATCTCCGAGTAAACGTTCTCGTCCTCCACCTCGATACCGGCTAAGTTTTTTAATAACCGCTTGGCCGATTCTTGAGTAAGCAGGAAAAACATATTGCCCGGAGCCTCCCCCTCCACTCGCAAAAAGATCGCGATAACGACCTCTTCGGAACCTCCAACCCGTTCCGCGATTTCATCGAACGGCACGATGCTGACGGTGGGGACTTCCATATCGACAGGCTTGTCCAGGAGAGTCGACAATGCGGTGGCGGCATTTCCGGCGCCAATATTGCCGACTTCCTTCAGAACGTCTAGCTTAAATTCAGGCGCATGTTTGAACAAGTCCACGCCTTAACCCTCAACGCTTTCCAGTTGGATAATTTCGCTTTTATTCAATACTTCATCCAAGTTCAGCATGATCAGCAAGCGCTGATCGGACACTTTGGCTACGCCGCGCAAATATTTCGCTTTGATGCCGCCAACGACTTCCGGAGGGTTCTCGATCGTATCGCTATCGATATCGATAACGTCGTTCGCCGAATCAACGATGAAACCGACCTCCAAATCTTTGACCGCGACATTGATGATCCGTGTATTTTCCGTATAATCGCTTTCCGGAAGACCGAAACGGCCGCGCAGGTCGATGATTGGCACCACGACTCCGCGGAGGTTGATTACACCCTTGACGAAAGCCGGTGTTTTAGGAACGCGGGTAATCGGCGACATCCGTTCGATCGTTTGGACCTTGTCGACCTCGATCCCGTATTCTTCATGCCCTAACGTAAATACGATCACTTTTAATTCTTGACCCATGATGATTCCTCCTAAAAGTTTTGTGGAGTACATACTTCTTGGACTTTGCTTCGCAACAAAACTTGCTTCGTAAGCATTCGCTTAGTTTCTATTATTTAATAAGTGCATTCGGATCGATAATCAATGCAACCTGCCCGTCGCCTAATATCGTAGCGCCGGAAATCGCGTAAAGATTCGTCAAGTATTTGCCCAACGTTTTCAGGACGATTTCGCTTTGCCCGATAAATTCCTCGACCATAAGCGCAGCCATTTTGTCGCCCTTGCGAATGACCACGATTTCAGTCTCCGATTCTTCACTTTCGCTGTAATCCGGCGATTCGAACACATTGGCTAACGATAATAACGGAATGACCGAGTTGCGGTATTCGAACATTTTATTGCCATGAATCGTGCGAACTTGATCCTTCGTAATGATTGCCGTCTCGACGATCGAAGATAACGGTATCGCGTATTTTTCGTTGCCGAGCTTAATCAGCATCGCCGAAATGATCGATAACGTAAGCGGCAATTGAACCGAAAACTTCGTGCCCGATCCCCATGTGGACTCGACATTGACATGACCGCCCAAAGAAGCGATTTTCGTTTTGACGACGTCCAGCCCGACGCCCCGACCGGAAATGTCGGAAATTTTGTCGGCCGTACTAAAGCCCGGTGCGAACAACAAGTGATTGATCTCGTCATCGGACATTTTTTTGCTTTGTTCTTGAGTAATGACTCCGTTCTTCAAAGCGATTTGCAGCACTTTGTCGCGGTTAATGCCTCTGCCGTCGTCCTCGATCTCGATAAATACGTGGTTTCCGCTATGGAACGCTCGCAGATGAATCGTTCCTATCTCGGACTTGCCGGCTTTGATACGATCCTCGACAGGCTCGACGCCATGATCCGCGGAGTTGCGCAGCAAGTGGACGAGCGGGTCGCCGATTTCGTCAATGACTGTCCGGTCAAGCTCGGTTTCCGCGCCGGTTATGATGAGATCGACTTTTTTGTCCATCGATTTAGCCAAGTCGCGAACCATTCGCGGGAAACGGTTGAATACGGTGTCTACCGGTACCATCCGCAGCTTCAGCACGATGTTCTGCAGGTCGGTGCTCACTCTCGCCATATGCTCCACCGTCTCCGTGAGCTCGTTGCGACGAATTTCACTCGCGAGTTGCTCCAATCGGACCCGGTCGATCAGCATCTCGCTGAATAGGTTCATAAGCGCATCCAATCGCTCGATATCGACACGGATTGTTCGATTCGCCACCGGCGCCGCGTTTTGCTGGCCGGATGCAGGACGCCCGGCCTGCGCCGCCGAAGCGGCTTTCTGCTCTGGAGCGCTATTCACCGCAGCAGTTGCAGCGGCCGCCGTTTCGGCCCGAGAACGTGTTAGTTCGTCTAATGTCGCTTCGTCAAAAGCAGTGATTTGTACCGATTCGATTTCGGAAATATCCGAAACAATTTTATGTATGTAGGGTTGTTCCGATTTGGAAATGTAATAGATCGAAAATTTGCTGTCGAACTTTTCTTGCTCGATGTCTTGGACGGACGGGTTGGATTTGACGATCTCCCCGTTCTGTTCCAACGCGTTGAATACCATGTACGCTCGCGCGGCTTTCAGCAGGCAGTTTTCCGCAATCGACACTTCGATGTAAAATGGGCGGAATCCGGTCTCGATCGACTGCTGCAGAATGGATAGCTGAAACGCATCCAAATCGGTACCGTTTGCGGTAGAGGTGCCTGCGGACGGAACATCCGGTTTCGCGGCAGCCGGCGCCGAATTGCCCATTACGTATTCCGGCATGACGATTTTGACGAGAGACGCGACGATATGAGATACGTCTGCCTGTCCGGTGCCGCCTTGGACAATGTCTTGAACCATATGCTCGAGTGCGTCCAAACCTTTGAACAACGTATCGAAAATAAAGCTGTCCATTTTCAGTTTCGAATTGCGAACCAAATCCAGTACGTTCTCCATCTCGTGCGTCAGTTTGGCCAAATCCTCGAAGCCCATCGTCGCCGACATCCCTTTCAGCGTATGCGCTGAACGAAATATGTTCTGAACGATCGACAAATCCTCAGGCGAGCTTTCAAGCTGAAGCAAGTTCTCGTTTAATGACTGCAAATGATCATTCGATTCATCAATAAACATCGATAAATATTGATTCATTTCCAAATCGAACACCTCCTAGGTCTCCACTAAGTGAATGAGTTTTTCCGAAATTTCTGGCAACGGCAGAACATATTTCACGCAGTTCAACTCAACGGCGGCACGGGGCATGCCGTATACGACACATGTTTCTTCAGACTCGGCAATGGTAGATTCCACTCCGGCCGCCTTCAGTGTCTGCATCGCACGCGCTCCGTCACTGCCCATGCCGGTCATGATCACGACGTGCCGGGTTAATTCCTTAAACGGCAGCAACGACTCGAATAATACTTCTACAGAAGGGCGGTGTCCGTTTCTCGGTTCGTCTTTGGACAATCGAATCCGATAGCTGCCGGTTGACTCATGCAACAGACTCATATGATATCCTCCCGGCGCGATGTACGCCGTGCCGCTGTGGACGACCATACCATCCTCCGCTTCGACAACGTGTATCGGTGATAACGTATCCAGCCGATGAGCGAGCGATTTGGTGAAATTCGGAGGCATGTGCTGAACGATCAGGATTGGTGCCGGGAATCGTTCCGGTATTCCGCTTAATACTTGCTGCAACGCTCTGGGTCCTCCCGTTGACGTGCCGATCGCGACGATCTGGGTAAACTTGTGCGAAGCGGAAGATGATCGTTCCGGTGAATCCGGCGCTTTCGGCATTTCCGGTTTAGCGACTTGTCCCGGCGGTCTCATTGCAGGTTGCGCCGGTCTAAACAGCGGACGCGATGGCGCCGCTTCGATCTTGCGTACCTTCGTACCAACGGCGACCTTCAGCTTTTCCGCTAATAAGGAGCTTACTTTATATACATCAAGGGAGATGGACCCCGAAGGTTTCCTGATAAAATCGATCGCTCCGAACTCCAATGCCATTATCGTTTCTTTGGCACCGGCTTCAGTCAAACTGCTCAACATGATGATCGGAACGGGATGATCCTCCATGATTGCTTTAACGGCTTGCAGACCGTTCATTTCGGGCATTTCTACATCCATCGTGACGACGTCCGGATTAAGTTCTTTCACTTTCTCGACGGCGTCCTTGCCGTTTTTGGCGGTTGCGATAACTTGAAATTGCGGAACCTCGGAAATCATGTCGCTGATCATCTTGCGCATGAATGCGGAATCGTCCACTACAAGCACTTTGTACGCCGGCATGGTCATCGCTCCTTTCAACTTCACGTTCCTCACGCAATGGATTATTGGATCAGCTTCTTCATCTTGTTGAAAAATCCTTTTATCCCGCCTTGCTGATGATCGGCCGGGACTTGCCTGGAAATAAAGCGCGACGCGATATCTTCAATACCCTTCACAGCCGGGCTGTTCGGAAACGCAAGCGAAAACGGCACTTGTTTCTTGACGGCTTTCATTACATTGCCGTCATCAGGCACATATCCTAAAGACGGGATGTCCAAATTCAAAAATTGCTTGGCGACCAAACTGATCTTTTCGGCGGTTTGCCTGCCTTCTCGGATGTCGGCGACACGATTGACGACGAGCTTGAAGTCGACATTGTAGTTCATCGAGTTTACCATTTTGATGATGGCATAAGCATCCGTAATCGCCGTTGGCTCCGGCGTCGTGACAACGATCGTTTCCTGAGCCGCGACGATAAACTTGAGCGTCTCCTTCGATAACCCGGCACCCGTGTCGAATAAAATAAAGTCGACATGCCCGTTCAATTCTTCAACCTGCGATGCGAAATAATCCAACTCGTCATCCGTCAATCGAAGCAAATCGTTGAAGCCTGAACCGCCGGCAATAAATTTAACGTTGCGGGGGCCGGTGCCGATAATTTCCCATATCGTTTTTTCCCGCTTGAGCAAATGGTACAAGCTGTACTTGGAGGAAACCCCCATCAACACGTCGATATTGGCAAGCCCGATATCCGCATCGAAGATCAACACGCTATATCCTTTCGACTGCAGCGTCAACGCGAAATTCAAAGTGAAATTCGACTTGCCGACGCCCCCCTTGCCGCTTGTAACCGTAATGATTTTCGTTGATTTGGCACTTGTCTCATGCTGCGATTTCACCAGGTTTCTTAGCGCTTGTGCCTGATCAGTCATCGAGCGAATCCTCCATCAGCAGGTCGACGATTTTGTCGGTATTCGCGAGTGAGATGTCGTCGGGTACATTCTGACCGTTTGTTACGTACGAGAGCTGTAACGGGTATTCGTGAAGCAGATTGACGATGGAGCCGTACGAATCCGTTTCGTCCATTTTGGTGAACAACACTTTATCCAGTTTAAACTTGTTAAAGTTATCGGCGATGGCCTTCATGTCGCGGTACTTCATCGTCAGGCTCAGAACAAGATACGTCTCGCTTGGACCGCTAGACGCCAGCAGGCTGTTCAGCTCCGATACATACATCTCGTTGCGGAAGTTTCGGCCGGCCGTGTCCATAAAAATAATATCGCGGTCCTCCAATTGCTTGTACGCTTTCGTAAGCTCTAACGGCGAAAAAACGACCTCCACCGGTACATTTAAAATGTTGGCGTACGTTCGCAATTGTTCTACCGCGGCAATGCGGTACGTATCCGATGTAATAAAACCGACTTTACGCTGGTATTTTAATACTTGCTCTGCAGCAAGTTTGGCAATCGTGGTCGTTTTGCCGACACCTGTCGGTCCTACGATATGAACAATGCGCGTATCATTCCGAATGCTTGCCGACGTTCGTTCAGCAAAAAACGACATCAGTCGATCGCGGACCAGATTTTCGGCATCTTGAACGGACATATCCGGGTCGTGCGAAGCCGATTCTTGTTCTTCTCCGTATACGAGCTGTTGAACGATCTCAGGAGATACTTCTTGCCCGAGCAATCGTTCTTCATATCGCCTCAGCGATTCCGGTTTCGTCGATTGCGGCAATTGTTGTAGAGAAAGCTTCCGCATCATTTCTTTGACCTGGCGAATTTCTTCCATGATGTCTTCGCGTCTCGTTGCATCGGCTTGCCCTGGCTTGACCGGCGGCGATTCCGCTACGAACTTTTCTCTGGATGAAGCGGCTGCAATGGCAGCCGCAAAATTGTTCACTGCGTGCTGATCCGATTTAGGCGCATATGCGGCCGGCGGTTCGGCAACGGCTACGGCAGGTTCGGCCGGGGCAGCAAGCGGCTTCGAGGAAGCCGCCGGAATCGTCATCGTCATTTTGTTAACCGCTGAACCGTAGGTTGCCGCCATCGGCGTTGCTTCCGGCGTCCGTTTCGAACTAGGAGCATTTGCCGCATCCGTAGCGGCGATCACTTCGATCTTCTTCTTGCTGAACAGACCGAGAAATCCGCCAAGACGCACTTCCTTCGTATTTAGAATTACGGCGTCCTTGCCAAGTTCGCTGCGAATTTGCTGAAGCGCATCCGGCATCGAATCGACAACGTATCGCTTCACTCTCATATGTTCACCACCCCTACGCTCTGAATTTCAACATTCGGTTCAAGCTCGCTATACGATAAAATCGGTATTTCGTTCATGGTGCGCTCCAATATCTGTCTTAAATACATTCGAATCGTAGGCGAAGTAAGGATGATCGGTTGTTGTCCGGTTTGGATGACCCGGTTTACTTGCTCGTTCACTTTCTGGTATAACACCTGAGTTGACGGAGGATCCAGAGCTACATAACTGCCTTGTTCGGATTGTTGGACCGATTCGGCAATTTTCTTCTCCAGCATCGGCCCCACTGTAATAACCTTGAGCGAGTCGCCTGCCGGCGCATATTGCTGCGTAATTTGCCTGGATAACGCCTGTCTGACGTATTCGGCCAATATATCCGGATCTTTCGTATAAGTTCCGTAGTCCGCCAATGTCTCGAATATGGTTACCATATCGCGAATCGAAACCTTTTCCTTGAGCAGCTTCGTGAGTACCTTCTGAATGTCGCCAAGCGACAAAATGGAAGGAATGAGTTCATCCACAAGCGCAGGGTACGTTTCCTTAACGTTGTCGACCAACGCTTTCGTCTCTTGCCGGCCGACGATTTCATGCGCGTGCCGCTTGATGACCTCGGTCAAGTGGGTTGCAACAACGGACGGCGGATCCACTACCGTGTAACCGGCAAGCTCTGCACGTTCCTTGGTCGATTCGTCGATCCATAATGCCGGAAGGCCGAAGGCCGGCTCCGTCGTTTCGATACCCGTAACGGAATCGTCGTCGTAGCCCGGACTCATCGCCAAGTAATGATTGAGTAATAATTCACCGTGGGCTACCGTGTTTCCTTTAATTTTAATGACGTATTCGTTCGGTTTTAGTTGAATATTGTCGCGAATTCGGATAACCGGAACGACAAGTCCGAGCTCCAGCGCGCATTGCCTGCGGATCATGATGATCCGGTCAAGCAGATCCCCGCCTTGCTGAGCATCCGCTAACGGAATCAATCCGTAGCCAAATTCGAATTCGATCGGATCGACTTGCAGCAAGCTGATGACGCTCTCCGGGCTTCGCACTTCCTCGATCTGCTGCTCCTCTTCTCTTTGTACGACTTCAATTTGCTTCTTATCGAGATTTTTCTGCATCCGATAAGCTGCGAAACAAAGAAGGCCGGCTAACGGAATTGTCGAAATCATGCCGATCGGCGTAAAAATGCCGAGTACGGAGATCGTTCCGGCTACAATATACAATAGCTTCGGATGCGTGAATAATTGAGACGTCAAATCGTGGGCCAAATTGCCTTCCGACGCGGCACGGGTAACGATGAGACCGGCGGCGGTCGAAATGAGCAAGGCCGGAATTTGGCTGACCAATCCGTCACCGATCGTAAGTACCGAATAAGTTGACAAGGATTGCTTGAAGTTCATGCCGTGGATCGTCATCCCGATGATAAAACCGCCTAACAGGTTGATGATCAGAATGATGATGCCGGCGATGGCATCCCCTTTCACGAACTTGCTCGCACCGTCCATCGCTCCGTAGAAGTCGGATTCCTTCTCGATCTTCGCGCGACGTTCCCTCGCTTGCTGTTCGTTGATTAATCCGGCGTTCAAATCGGCGTCGATACTCATCTGCTTGCCCGGCATCGCATCGAGCGTAAATCTTGCGGCGACCTCGGCAACGCGTTCGGAGCCTTTCGTGATGACGATAAACTGGACGACAACCAGAATGAGGAAGACGACAAAGCCTACGGCAATTTCGCCTCCGGCGACAAAGTCGCCGAACGTTTGAACGACATGGCCCGCTTTTGCTTTGGCCAAAATATTCCTCGTCGTCGATACGTTCAGGGCCAGCCGAAACAATGTCGTAATAAGCAAGAGTGACGGAAATATCGAAAATTGCAGCGCATCCTGCGTATTCATGGCGATCAACAAAACCATGAGCGCCGCCGAAATATTAATAATCAAGAGGACGTCGAGCAGACCTGTCGGAATCGGAACGACCATCATCAGCACGATGCCGATAATACCGAGTAATATGAATAAGTCTTTCACCTTCATGTTGTGTCGTCCTCCCTTCGGCTACTTTTTCGCCTTGCCTTTCAGTTTATATACGTAAGCCAGCACTTCAGCCACGGCTTGGAACATATCTGCCGGAATCGTTTGACCGATGTCGACGCGATCGTACAAGGCTCTGGCGAGCGGCCTGTTTTCCATCGTTACGACGCCATGTTCTTTGGCGATATCTTTAATTTTGAGCGCAATGTAATCTTGCCCTTTGGCAATGATTTTGGGGGCTTCCATTTCAGAAGCGACATATTGAACGGCGATAGCGTAATGCGTCGGGTTCGTAATGACAACGTCCGCTTTCGGAACTTCCTGCATCATCCGCTGCAGCGCCATGCGGCGTTGCTTCTCGCGGATTTTGCTTTTGATCAGCGGGTCCCCTTCGGTTTTCTTATATTCGTCTTTAATGTCCTGCTTCGACATGCGGATGCTCTTCTCGTATTCATACCGTTGATAGGCGTAATCGAATACGGCCAATACGACTAGAATCGCTCCGATTTTGAGGCCAAGCGACAACGTCAGGCTTCCCGCAAACGAGAAAATTTGCTGAAGCGGCACGTGATCCAGAGCGATGATTTTTTCCTTCTCGCCCATGAGCGTTAAGTAAACGACAACTCCGATTACGATCAGCTTCAATAACGACTTCGCAAACTGGACAAGCGAGCGAAGCGATAAAATATTTTTGGCCCCGCTGATCGGATTCAGCTTCTCCAGCTTTATCTTTAACGGTTCTCCCGTCAACAGGAAGCCGATTTGCATAAAGTTGCCCATAATTGCAACGAAAACCGTAATTAGAAATATGGGCGCCAATAAAACAAGTCCTTGAACGACTAGCGTTCCAAACATCGAATTAACGTTTTCAATCGTAATCTGTGTGTTTAAATGCTGATAGAACGTTTCTCGGAATAAGTTCATGATCCGGTCTTTATAAAAACCGCTGAACATCGCAAAGCTGATAAACGCGAATAATAGAATAAAAGCGCCGGGCAGCTCCATGCTTTTGGCCACTTGGCCTTTTTTGCGCGTTTCCTGCCGTTTGCGCGGTGTTGCGGATTCCGTCTTTTCCTGTGAGAACAACTGCAAATCTAACGGCAAGCGAAGCTGTTGCACCAGGGGAACCTCCCTTACGTCTCGCTATGCACTCGGTTTGGACTGCTTAATCATTTGCAGCAACTGGTGAATCGAATCAAACATATGAGCGAACAGCTGCTGGAACAATGCGTAAAATCCCGGAATGATCAGTATCAAGATCATGAAGCCGACTAATATTTTGAGCGGAACGCCCACTACGAAAATGTTGAATTGCGGCACCGTCCGAGCCAGAAATCCAAGACCTACATCGGTTAAAAACATCGCTACGATTAGCGGTGCAGACATCTGGAAAGCTAGCGCAAACGTGTCGGAAAACGTACGGACCAGAAATTCGGTGATGTTGCCTTCATAAAAACGGGTAAATAATTCGTTGGACAGCGGCACCCAATCATAGCTTTGAATAATGGCTGAAATCAGAAAATGATGCCCGTTCATCGCAAGGAACAGGAGGATCGCAACCATAAACTTGAAATTGCTCAAGATCGGACTTGAAGCGCCGGTCATCGGATCGATGACGTTGGCGATGCCGAAACCGAGCTGCATATCGACGAACGAGCCTGCCGTCTGGACAATCGTAAAGAACAAATAAGCTAGAAACCCGATCAATAGTCCAGCCAATACTTCGCGAAGGATCGATAAAACATAAAATCCGTCGATGTTGACCGACTGCTGTTTGATGCCGTATGTAAGAAAAATGATGATCGATATGAAAAACGCGATCCCGATCTTGAACTGCGCAGGTACCCCTCTTGTCGAAAAGATTGGAGCAACAACAAAAAACGATGTGATTCGACAAAAAATCAGCAAAAAAATAGGGAGATATTGCAGTAAACCTTGCACTTGCTCACAACCTATCCGATATACTTGTACAAGTTGTTTAATAAATTGTATGTAAAGTCAACAAGCGTCGTTAAAATCCACGGACCGAATAGGAGCAGAGCAAGCAGCACGGCGACAATTTTCGGAACAAACGCCAGCGTCTGTTCTTGGATTTGCGTTGTCGCCTGGAAGATGCTGACGATCAGCCCAACGACCAGCCCAAGCACTAACATCGGCGCGCTTGCTTTTAAAACGATATATACCGCTTGACCGGCAAGTCCGATTATAAAATCGGCATTCATCTTCCACACCTACTTCTGAATCATACTTGCTCAGGTGCTGAAGCTGAGCAGCAATGACTTGACAACCAAATACCAGCCATCCACCAAAATAAATAGCAATATTTTGAATGGCAGCGAAATCATAACCGGCGGGAGCATCATCATCCCCATCGCCATCAATGTACTGGACACGACCATGTCGATGACGAGAAAAGGAATAAAGATCATGAAGCCCATCTGGAATGCCGTTTTTAGTTCACTAATCGCAAAGGCCGGCACAAGAACCGTGAGCGGTATGTCCTCGTAGTTCTTCGGCTTTTCAGCCTTCGTATATTTGAGAAACAACAACAAATCTTTCTCCCGCGTATGGGATGCCATAAATTTCTTGATCGGAACGGCGGCTTTATCCAGCGCTTCAGTCTGCGTTATTTGCTTCGCCAGATATGGCTGCAGCGCGACTTTGTTGATCTCCCCGAGTGTCGGAGACATGACGAACAAGGTCATAAACAAGGCGAGTCCAATCAAGATTTGGTTGGGCGGCATTTGCTGGGTTCCGAGCGACGTGCGAACGAACCCGAGCACGATCACGATACGCGTAAAGCTTGTCATCAATATGAGTATGGCCGGCGCGATGCTCAATACGGTGATGAGCAATAATATGGATAATGCGCTCGAGCCGCCGCCGGCTCCGTCCGAATCGCCGATTTTAATATCTATGTTCGGAATCGGATCAGCGGCAAATGCAACGGAAGCGAATACCATGACGAGCAACTGTACAGCCAAAAAGCTGACCCACAATTTTTTGTTCATTTGTCCATCGACCGATCTGTATGATTTTCGTCGTCACGAAGCAAATTTTCCACCATCTGCTTCCGATTTGGCATCTGGTTCATTTTCTGTTGAAATACTTCGTGAAAAGAAGCGGTCAATTGTTCCGAATCATCGGAAGTTGGTTGCTTCGATTTGCGAAAGCTTCCGACTATGTTCTGAATCCAGGCAGACACCGAAGTGTTGCGCGCCGTTTGCTCAGCTTGAAAGGAAACCATGATGCGGGCCACTTCATCGGGGTCGTCGATTTTATCAACCAAGGTTACTTGATCCCCTACCCCGACCAAATAAATGGAACTCCCGACTTCGATCATTTGCAGCGACTTGTTCTGTCCCAGCATGACCCCGCCCATCGTGCGAATGGAGCGGTTCATGAGCCCGCCTCTGCTGCGCTGGCTTAAAAACTTGATTAGAATAATAATCAGAACAACGATGATAAATAAGACAACGATGACCCATACGATATTTCCTACGTTCCCGAGCGTGTCGGGAGCTCCGTCCGAGCCGTACGGATTATCGGAAGTTTTGCCGTCCGTACTTGGAAAATCGGCAAATACGGATTGACTCCATAACGTGCTACCCAACCAGACTGGAAGTGTCAGCAGCGATATTTTGTCGAGATAAGAAAGTATGCGCTTTGGAGTCCCGGCTTCCTTATCCCGCAAGAAAAGCAACCGCTTAGACACGTATGTATCTTCATCGAAAGGGCATCGATCAGAAGCTTTCCTTGCAGCTAGTCGAGACAAGATGGATCGCCCTTCCTTCAGTTTTTCGATGAATCGCATCGGCCCTTAACCGAGCGTTTTTTTGATTGCTTCGATGACTCGATCGGCTTGGAACGGCTTCACGATGAAATCTTTGGCGCCCGCTTGAATTGCGTCGATAACCATCGCTTGCTGCCCCATTGCGGAACACATAATAACTTTGGCGTTGCCGTCGATTTTTTTGATTTCCTTCAAGGCGGTAATCCCGTCCATTTCCGGCATTGTGATATCCATCGTGATCAGATCCGGGCGGAACTCTTTATACTTTTCGATCGCTTGCGCTCCGTCTGGTGCTTCTCCAACAACCTCGTATCCGTTCTTGGTCAGAATGTCGCGGATCATCATTCTCATAAATGCTGCGTCGTCTACGATTAAAATGCGATTGGCCATGATTGAACAGTCCTCCTAATTGGTTCTATTGTAGTTTTTGAATGCGATCCCATTGACTGACAATGTCGGTCACGCGTACCCCGAAGTTCTCGTCGATAACAACGACCTCGCCTTTAGCGACAAGCTTGTTGTTGACGAGAATATCGACAGGTTCGCCGGCGAGTTTGTCCAACTCGATAATGGAACCTTGGGAAAGCTCTAAGATGTCTTTAATCTGTTTTTGCGTTCTCCCTAATTCTACCGTGACTTTCAAAGGAATGTCCAATAATAGATTGAGATTGGTTTCGTCCGAATGAGCGTAAGTTCCGGTAGGAAAACCGGAGAATTGCGCCGGTTGAACATTGATGTTCCGGTTAGGAACCCCGCCATAAGCTGCAGGCTGCGGCGGCATTTGGTGCATCGGCTGCGAATGCGGCGCGTAGTGCTGTTCGTACGCCGGTTGTGGCGGCGCAGGCTGCGGCGTTGGCGCCGGTGCATGATACGCGGCCGGTGCCGGTGCCGGTGCGGGCGCTGGAGCTGGAGCCGGTGTCGGCGCGGGCGCCGGTTCGGACGAGGCGCCTCCCATCAGCGACGAAACCATTTCGCGAGCGAACGATACGGGAAGCAATTGCATGATCGTGGAGTCGATCAAATCTCCGATCGTCAGCCGGAAGGACACTTTAATGAAAACATCGTCCGGCGGAAGATTGTTAACCCCTTCGCCGCTTGCCATATTCAGAATATCGATGCCCGGCGGAGAGATGTTCACAAACCGGTTGAATATGGTGGACATCGAAGTCGCCGATGAACCCATCATCTGGTTCATCGCTTCTTGTACTGCGCTGATATGTATTTCGTTAAGCTCTTCGCTGAACAGGTTCGTTCCGTCTCCACCCAGCATCAAGTCCGCAATGACTTGAGCGTCCCGGGTTTTGATGACCAGCGAGTTGATGCCTTGGAAACCGTCGACATAAGTGACGTGTACGGCTACATGAGGCTTAGGGAATTCATCCTCCAGCTTATCGCGGGTGATGACCGAAACTTTAGGTGTCGTGATGTCTACCTTTTTGCCCAGCAAAGTCGACAGTGCGGTTGCTGCGCTGCCAAACGTAATGTTCCCGATTTCGCCGAGCGCGTCTTGCTCAAGCTCGGACAACACATCTTCGATCGTTTCCACCGAATGCGCGGAACTGTCATCCGAAGACTGACGAAGCAGCGCATCGATCTCTTCCTGCGACAAATAATCTTTACTCGTCATGTTCCTCTACTCCTTCGTCGACGATCTCCGTAATTTGAATAGCCAGCCGGTCCTTCATCATACCTGGGGTTGCGACATATTTGAAACGATCGCCAACCATGACCTTCAAGCCTTCTTTGATCGGGTTATGAAGCATGATGACATCGCCCGGGGTTAGGTTCAGAAATTCATGAACCGAAATTTGCGATTTCCCAAGTTCCGCGACAATCGGCAGCTTCGCTTTGCTGACGCGATTTTGCAATGTCTCAACTTCTTCAGGCGCCCGAGATTTTTTCTGCGAGACAAACCAGTGATGCGCAGACAGCTTCGACATGATCGGCTCAATGACGATATGAGGAATACACAAGTTGATCATGCCGGTCGTGTCGCCAATCTTCGTACTCAGCGAAATTAAAGCGATGGTTTCGTTCGGCGAAACGATTTGCATAAATTGCGGATTCGTTTCCAAAGCTTCCAGCCTAGGTGAAAGGTCGATGACCGTCTTCCAAGCTTCCTGCAAGCTGTCGAAAGCCCGACTGAATATGCGTTCCATCACGATCGTTTCGATTTCCGTCAAAGCCGTAATTTTCGAAGGTACCGAACCGTTTCCTCCCAGAAGCCGGTCAAGCATGGCATAGGCAACGTTCGGGTGTACTTCGAGCACCATCCTGCCTTCCAGAGGCTCCGCTTCAAAAATGTTCAAAATCGTCATCTTCGGGATCGAGCGAATAAACTCGTCGTACGGGAGCTGCTCGACATCAACGACGTTAATTTGTACGAATGTGCGTAGCTGAGCTGAGAAATACGTCGTCAAATACCGCGCGAAGTTTTCATGGATACGGGTCAAGCTACGAAGGTGATCCTTTGAAAATCGCATCGCTCTTTTGAAGTCGTAAGCTCTGACTTTCTTTTGGGTCTCTTCCTTCTTTAGCTCCTCGGCATCCATTTCTCCGGAAGATAAGGCTGCAAGCAGAGCGTCGATCTCATTTTGCGACAAAACATCAACCAATCCATTCACCCCCTCGGCAAAGTGAGTCTAATCTGTCAATCTAGGTCGATGCAATAATGAAGTTCGTAAGCTTAATTTTATTGATTTTGCCTTCTGTCAAAACCGGATTGATCAAATTGAGCAGCTTCGCGCAAAGCTCGTCTTTGCCTTTGGCGCTGGATATTTGGTCCGGATTCGTGTCCGACAAAACGCTGATAATGATCGGCTTCACTTCAATATCGATAATTTTATCGAATTGTTCCTTCGTTTTTTTGTCGTCGAGCTGGAAAGCCAGATTCAAAATAACGATTGAATCGCGATCGGATAAATTCGTGCGCAATTCCTTTAATTCCGAGGTGACCTCGACGAGTTCGTCGGCCGTCAACTTTTTAACTTCAACGGATTTGACGCTTTCTTTCGCTTTATCGTGAGCGTCGGCCGTGTCGTTGTCCTTGTTTAAGTAATTCCACAATATGATTGCAGCTACTGCGATTAAAGTTATCGCCGTAAGAATCATAATTAGCCATGGCAGCATTTTCTTCATCGTTACGACTCCTCTGTAACCTGACTTTTTATCGTAGCCACATTGACCCCAATCGTTTTCAAGTAGTCCTGCACTAGGCTTACTACATCTGAAGATTTCTCAAGCACATGAAGTTTGTTGCCGGTTGTCAATGTTATCAACGTATCTGGCGTTTCTTCGATCATCTCGATCAACAAGGCGTTCAAGTAAAACGAAACGCCGTTCAAACGCGTTACACGAATCATAGGTTACCTCCCGAAAACCCGGGGAAGGGTCAACCTTCCCCGCGGTTAATTACCTCTTATCGCTTCAGGTTTACAACTTCTTGAAGCACTTCATCGGATGTCGTAATGATCCGCGAGTTGGCTTGGAAGCCGCGCTGTGCAACGATCATTTCCGTAAATTCGTTCGTCAGATCGACGTTCGACATTTCAAGCTGCCCGGAGATGATTGCTCCTGTGCCTGCTTCCGCATTATTCGCTTCTACGATTTCCAAATCATCGGCAGATGCGTTTGGCGTGTTGCGGTACAAGTTGCCGCCGATTTTCTCTAATCCGTCAGGGTTTGTTACTTTAACAACGCCAATTTTGACGCCCGTCGCTTCGGATGTTCCGTCCGCTCGAACCGAGATGATTTCGCCGTCCTGGGCGATCGAAAATGCCGTTACTTCCTCATCGAGTACGATCGGCTCGCCGTCCGTGCTCAGTACATGAAGACCGTCCGCATTCACTAGTTGTCTTGCCGCATCAAGCGTGAAGTTGCCCGCTCTCGTCAAATACGGCACCTCTTGGTCCTCGCTGGCCTTCACTGCGAAAAATCCGTCGCCGTCAATGCGCAAGTCCGTCGGTTTATTCGTCGTCATTGCACTTCCTGGCGTATGTATCGTATCGATTGCGGCAACCGTTACGCCTAGACCGATTTGCTTCGCGTTCACGCCGCCCTTGCCGTCCACAGGTGCCGTTACGCCGGATACCGTCTGGCTCAAAATATCTTTGAACATGACGCGTCCGCCTTTAAAGCCTACCGTGTTGACATTGGCGATATTGTTGCCGATAACGTCGAGTTTCGTTTGGAAACCACGCATACCGGAAATGCCCGAATACATCGATCTCAACATGCAATTTGTTCCTCCCTGGTCTTGGTTAATGTCGGTCGCAAGGCCGCTTCCGTCGTTCGGCGGCCTAAGGCTTCCTTGCGGGCCAGCCCTTTAAGCGATAATCAAGAAATGATGACTGCGCTATCGATTTGCGTAAATACGTTGTCTTTCATAGATGCGCCGTCCAAAGCCGTGATGACCGTTCGGTTTTTGACATTCACGATCAGCGCGGTATCCTGCACGAGAATCAGCGAATCTTTGGCGCCTTTCGCCGCCGCTTTGTCAACCGCGGATTCAATTTTCGACAGCTGCTCCGGCTGGAATCGAATTCCCCGCTGCTGCAGCCGCATCTCCGCATGTTGACTGAACTTTAAAAAGTTATTTTCGAATATTTGTTGAAAAGGTTGATTCCCGGCAATAGTTTGCGGATTCGAGTTAATTCGATGGGCCGGAACGTGCGTAACCTTATTCGGGAACATCTGCCCGACGGTTATCCTGTTGCTCATTTTGGCTCTTCCTCTAGCTGCGGAAACTTGATCGTCAAAATCTGATCCAAAGGAACTTCATCCCCGCCTACTTTCGCGAGCTGAACTCCGTTTTTGAACACGATCGAATCAACGATACCCGATTTATCCGTAGCTTCCGCATCCGTTCCTTTCCAGCTGATTTCATGCCCGATCAAATTGGAAGCAAATCCAAGCGATTGACGGAGCGTTTTCATTTCCGTCGCCATATTCATGAGCTGCTCGACTGAACTGAACTGCGCCATTTGGGCAATAAATTCACGGTCTTGGAGCGGCTGCATCGGATCCTGGTTTTTCAGCTGCGTCACGAGGATTTTTAAAAAATCATCCTTGCCCAGCGTCTGCTCGCCGGTTTTTTTGGTTGCTGCCGTATTGCCTTGAGCGTAATAAGGCCAAACATTTTTGGTTGAGATCGCATCGGCCATTCAATCACCTCCATCCGACTATGCCGTTACGTTGATCGATGTACCGTAACCCAGTTCCTTATGGGCTGAATGTTGATCCAGTTCGTTCGTGAATACTCCGGAGACTTCATCGTATTCCGCCGATCTGGAGCGATTCTGGCGGGTGAAGTTTTGCTGCTGCTGCTGCGACTGCTGACGATGGTCCTGGAACATTCCGGACTGCAGTCCGCTTTGCGATACTTGCAGCTTGTCCACCTGTAAACCTTGGTTCTGCAATGCCGTGCGAAGCTGTGCCAGTTGATTCTCAAGAACCTCTTTGCCTGCTGCGTTGTCCGCGACGAACATCGCCGTCACGACGCCGTTATGCAACGTAATCCGCACATCAACTTGGCCGAGCTGTTCCGGAAATAACGAAATCGTAGCTTCCGTCACGCCGCCCAGCTTCGTGATTCCCAAGTTTTTTACGATAAATTGGCTCATGTCTTGGGCAAAAGCATTTGCGGCCATCGTAATCGGCTTCGCTTGGTTGTCCGCCGTTAAAGCCCTAACTGCATCTTGTCCGACGCCAAGCATCGTTAATGTGTTCAAATCTGCCTCTGTTGCGTTTCCTGCCCCATCGGCAGCTTGATCTTGACCGGAATCAGCCGCCAGCATCGCCAGCTGTTGCAGCGGATGGCGCATCAAATGCGCAAAATGCGTCTTCACGTTTAAGCTGCCGGTGTTTTGCTGGAAGACTCCGAACGTATCCTCAAGGCTGTCCGTTGCCGAATCAAGCTGCTGTAGCAAGTTTGCTTTCTGCTGCTGCGTAACATGCTTTTGCAGCGGTTGGAGCTGCTCGGTAATTTGAGCGATAATTTGCGCATTTTTGCTTGAATCCGGCGTGTCCGATACTGCTGCAAGATCCTGAGCTGCCGTTTGCAAGGCAGTAGGCAGTTTTTGAAGCAACACTTGAAGCTGTTCCAAATTGTGAGACGCCTGATCGTTAGCCGGTTGCTGATTCGCTGCTTTCATAAGTTGAGACAGCAATTGTTGAACATTGACGATCGGCAATGCAGCTTTAGCTCCGTCCGCATCAATTGCAACCGATTCGGTTGATTGTGCAGGTTCTGTTTGCTGGTTCGCTCCGATATTGCTCATCAGAGCTGCGAGCAGTTCGCTAGCCTGTGCAATCCAGTCGTTAAGCCCATCCTCCGTATCAAGGGTCTGATCGTCGGATACTTGAAGTTGTCCGATCAACTCCGAAAGCTGCGCGATCAATGAATCGGAATCAACCTCAGCATCCTCTTCGAATAAGGAAGTTACGATTGCATTAAGTCCTAGAAGCGGAACATTCGTAGCGGTAGCATTGACTGAATTCGCCGAAGAATCCGCATTTCCGTTGATGACTTGCACGAGCGCATTCGCGAAATTACCGCCGTTTCCGGCTGTTTTGCCGGCTGAAGTACCCGAAGTCGATGGCGCCGAATTGGAAACCAATTTTTGAATAGGCAAATCCATTTGTGTTCACCTCCTTTCGTGCACTATTTTGCAGCGAGCTTGGTGGTCAATTTAGCAGCCGTGCTTTTATCCTGGTCAGCCATTGCGCCTAACACCGCTGAGCGGTTCTGATTGCTCATCGTGCTTAAAATGGCAAGAACTTTGTCTTGGCTGATTTTGTTCATCTCCAAGAGCAGCGAAGCCGCGTTTTTGGGTGCCATATTGCCGAACGTTTCGCCAAGATCCTTCTTATCCACTGTCGATTTGGCAGGTGGCGTTGTAGCCTCTTTTAAGTTCAAGCGGGATTGCAGCGCAGCGATTTCGCGATCTTTGGAAGTTGTTACATCCTTGAGCAAAATCGAGGCGTCAGCCGCTTTTTTCGGATTCATTTTTTCAAGGATTTTGACGCGTTCATCCGTTTTCATCGCACTGAGGACAAGCACTTGCTCTTCAATCGTTAAGTTTTCAATGATCGGTGCCGCTTTGCTCGGTGCTATCTTCGCGTAAACCGAAGCAAGTCCTTGAACCTGCTGATCATAAGCTGCGTCATCGACCGTTTTTTGCTGTAGCTTTTCTTCCAGCGAATTCATTTGATCTTGCAGCGATTTGATCGTTTGCTCGCTTTTTGCGTTTTTGTCGACCACTTTTTTCAGTTCGGCATCTTTGGCCGCGATAATTTGATTCAGCTCATTCACTTTATCGGCGGATGCCTTAGCCACGGCCTCAGGATCGGCAACTTCGCTTTCTTCAGGCTTTGGTGCCGGCTCAGGAAGAAAACTGCTGACAATCGGAATCTTGTTGCCGAATTCGAGCAAGCTGTTGCGAATATCGTAATTGAACAGCGCTAACAATACTCCGAGCAGGATGACCGTAAACAAAATCGGCGTGACGAAAAATAGAAAACGTTCAAAGCCGCCGTATGAACTTTTCTCGACATCCTGGTTGGCCAAAACGATTCCTCCTAAAAGTTTTCCCGGAGGGAAAACTCACTTCGTAAGCGTTGACTAGGCTTTCTCGGAGAGAAAGCCACTTCGTAAGCATAAGCTTAAGTTTTCCCGGGGGGAAAACTCACTTCGTAAGCATAAGTGCGTAAATCTAGCTATGCATTGACAAAAATCACATTGCCTTCAATCTTCCTGCATTCCCCTGTCTAGAATGCAACCTGTGCCCCGCGCCGGGCAAAACGCATCGTGGCCATTTCGTCCAGCTCTTGCTGCTCCACACGCAAAAATTCGGCGACATAATTTTGCTTCGCTTTATCACGGGCGTTAAGCCACACTTTTTCGTCCAGCATTTTTGTCGCTACATTTTGCCGGTTCACGAATACATCCTTTTGCGCCGCCTGAACGTCTTTGAGCTTTAATCCGATAAGCCGCTCCAGATGTTCGATATATTGCTGCAATACAAGCAGCTCCGCTACGGGCGCACATTCCGTCGAGGAAGCATGCAGATCATCCTGCAACCGCCTCTTCTCCGATTGCAGCTCTTCGAGCGTTTGTTCCTCCAGCTGCAGCTTGCCGATTGCGGTCGATAGAAGCCATTCGGCTTGCATTTTTTCGTTTGATTTCAAATCGACGATTTTCTGAAAGCCATATTGGAACTTTTTCATCGCGCTGAACGTCATCTCCCAAGAAATTCATTCAATAAACGCTCTCTTGCTTCCGAATAAGTTACTTTCTCCATTTCTTTTTGGCGCGTAAAATCCCATATGGACTGGATATTTTGCAAAGCATGATCAATTTCTTGATTTGATCCCCGCTGGTACGCCCCAATATTGATCAGGTCTTCCGAATCTTTATAAATAGCTAGCATCCGCTTCAAATTTTCGGCCGCTTCTGTGTGCTCCTGCGACACAATTTCTTTCATGACCCGGCTGACGCTGGCCAGAACGTCGATCGCGGGGAAGTGCCCTTTGTGGGCCAAATTCCGATTCAGGACAATGTGTCCGTCCAGAATCCCGCGGACTGCGTCGGCGATCGGTTCGTTCATGTCATCGCCGTCGACGAGAACGGTGTAGAACGCCGTAATCGAGCCTTTAGGGCCAGTTCCGGCACGTTCCAGCAGCTTCGGCAGGTTGGCGAATACGGAAGGCGTATAGCCCCGCGTAGCCGGCGGCTCGCCGATGGCAAGTCCGACCTCGCGCAGCGCCATTGCATAACGCGTTACCGAGTCCATCATCAGCATGACGTTCAAGCCGCGGTCGCGGAAATATTCAGCGATCGTCGTTGCGATCAGAGCGCCTTTCATGCGAATCAATGCGGGCTGATCAGACGTCGCTACGATGACGACCGAACGCTGCAAGCCTTCCGGCCCAAGATCGCGCTCGATAAAATCAAGCACCTCGCGTCCGCGCTCGCCGATTAATGCAATAACGTTAACGTCAGCGGACGTGTTGCGGGCGATCATGCCGAGCAGCGTGCTCTTGCCGACGCCGGAGCCTGCGAAAATGCCGACCCGCTGGCCATTGCCGATCGTCAGCAAGCCGTCGATTGCGCGAACGCCGATGCTGATCGGATTCAAGACGCGCTGCCGTTTCAGCGGGTTACTCGGCACATTATTCGTCGAATAATGCGGCATCCGAGCCGGAATCAAGCTGCCGTCAAGTGGCTGGCCTAGTCCGTCAAGCACTTTGCCAAGCAGCTCGGAGCCAACCTGTACGGTGAGCGGTTTACCCGTTCCGACAACGTCGCAGCCGGGTCCGATCGAATGCAGGTCGCCAAGCGGCATCAGAATGACTTTATTATTGCGAAAACCGACCACTTCCGCCTTGAGCGGCTGGGACGATTTTGCGGGATAAATGTAGCATACGTCGCCGATATTGGCGTCGGGTCCTTCCGATTCGACGGTCAGGCCGATAACCTGCGTAACTTTGCCGTTGACGCGAACCGGATCCATGCCCTTCATATGCTCGATATACCGCTCTGCATTCGGCAATCTACTCATGCTCGAATCGCTCCTCGTTCCGAATCGCCAGCTGGTATAGCTCTTTTTTGATCTCGGTCAGCTGCGTATCGATACGTGCATCGATGCTGCCGAAGGAAGATCGGATGACGCAGCCCTCGTCTTTCACCGATGCGTCGGGCAATATTTGCAGCTCCGCCTGCGAATCGATGGCGAGAACAAGTTCTTCTCTTGCATTTTGAATAAAAGCGAACTGAGACGGTGCCACGCACAATGTGATGACGCCCTGGTCACGACGCCGGGACAGCACTTGCTTCACTTGCTGAATGATCCATTCCGGTTCCAATAACAACTGTTTATGTATGATTTTTTCGGCAATCGCGCAACTGAGCTCGAGCAGAAACGGCTCCGCTTCCTGTATGATCAATTCTTTGCTTTGAAAAGACTGCTCGAGAATCGACTTTGCCTGGGCGAGCATTTCGTTATACTGCGCTTGAACCGCAGCTTCGGCCTGAACAAGACCTTCATCATAGCCTTGTTGAAATCCTTGTTCCTTGGTTTGTTCCAGATGAAGTTCGTCATCCAGACGGCGCATCTGCCACCAGTCTTCGATTTCGGCGTGAGCTTGTTCACGCAAACGTTCCGCTTCTTCGGCAGCTTGGCGAATATGTTCTTCCGCAAACGCTTCGGCATCGCGCATCAACTGCTCTTTGGCAGCAATGTATTCGGCATCGGCCAAAGCGCGTTTCATCGGGTCGTCGGCATCTTCGGAAACTTTTTTTGGCAAAATGTTTACGATTGGCGCAACTTCTACCCTTTTAATGTCGTCTACAGAAATATACAGAGTTGATTTAATCACGTTAGACAATGATATCGTCGCCTCCGCCGCGAGCAATAATGATTTCGCCGGATTCTTCCAATCGTCGGATGGTCGCTACGATACGCGTTTGCGCTTCTTCCACGTCGCGCAGCCGGACAGGTCCCATATATTCCATTTCTTCCTTGAATGTATCGGACATCCGTTTGGACATGTTGCGGAAAATCGCTTCGCGAACTTCTTCGCTGGCAACCTTCAGCGCAAGCTGCAAATCGGCATTCTCGATATCGCGAATAATGCGTTGAATCGAGCGGTTGTCGATGTTGACGATATCTTCGAAGACGAACATCCGTTTTTTGATTTCTTCGGCAAGCTCAGGATCCTGAATTTCGAGCGAGTCGAGAATCGTTCTTTCGGTACCGCGGTCGACGCCGTTCAAAATTTGCACGATCGCTTCGATACCGCCGGCCGAAGTATAATCTTGCGTTACAGCAGAGGATAACTTCTGCTCCAATACACGTTCGACCTGAGCGATGACTTCCGGTGAAGTACTGTCCATCAGGGCGATGCGTTTCGCAACGTCGGCTTGCTTCTCTTGCGGCAGTGACGACATGATCGCCGCCGCTTGATCGTACTGTAAATAAGATAATACGAGCGCGATCGTTTGCGAATTTTCGTTCTGGATAAAGTTCAAAATTTGACCCGCATCGGCTTTGCGCGCAAAATCAAACGGTCTAACCTGCAGCGTAGCCGTCAAGCGGTTAATAATATCAAACGCTTTTTGCTGGCCCAGCGCTTTTTCCAATATTTCCTTGGCGTACGTAATGCCGCCTTGCGAAATATATTCCTGCGCCATGCAAATTTGATGAAATTCGTTCAAAATCGTATCTTTTTCGCCGCTGTCCACTTTACGTACATTGGCGATTTCCAGCGTAAGCTGTTCGATTTCGTCCTCTCGTAAATGCTTGAATATTTGTGCAGATACTTCCGGGCCTAAAGTAATAAGAAGAATCGCCGCTTTTTGTCGTCCGGACAACACTTGCGGTTGTTGGAATTTAGCCATTGAAGGTCAACACCTCTATTCATCGACTAGCCATGTGCGTAATAAATTGACAAACTCTTCCGGCTTCTTCTTCGCCAACGTTTCAAGCTGCTTGCGCACTTGACTTTCGTTTACGTTGTCGATATCGATCGTCGGGAATTCCACTTTGGCCGGCAGTTCTTCTTCTTCGACGATTTCCGGTTTTCTTCTCCGGGACATCACAAGAACCGTTCCGCCAATCAGAGCTAGAGCCAAAATTCCTGCTCCGTACCATACCCAGTTCGGAATCGAACTAGAAGCTTGGGTAGACGCTTTGCCATCGAAAGGCTGTGCAAATACGGAAACCTTTTTGTTCAATTCTTCATCCGTCAATGTCTGACCGGAATCGGCCAGCGTTGCGCGTACAATATTGGTCAAGATCGTTTGAATCGAATTGCGAATTTCCGGCGTCAGCGAATTCGGATCCGCATTCGGCGGTTCGACGCCAACGTTGATCGTTAAGTCCTTGACATTGTATGGACTGGATACGATTTGGTTCGTAATTCGGTTGACTTCGTAGTTAAGCCGTTCGCTGTTTTTCTCCGAGCTTGTTTTACCGGAGCTGTCCGCTCCCAGGTAACCAGGTACATCCGATTGTCCCGTACCGGTAACGCCGCCGCTTTGCGCAGGCTCGCCCGTATACGATTCTTGGATACGCTCGACACTGATTTCAATTCCTTTTTTATCGACGGGATCAACAGGCGTGACCAGCTGCTCTTGCGTGTTCTTCTTATCGAAGTTCAAGCTGGAGGCAACATTCACGACAACTTTGTCTTTCCCCATGATCGTGCTCAGGAATCCGTACACTTTTTTGCGAATGTCGTCTTCGAACTTTTTCTGGACTTGGAATTGTTGGTCAATGACGTTGCCCGCCATGCCGCCCGTGCCGCCTTTGGTTGTTGGAACCAATTCGCCGTCCGGACCGGAAATCGTAATATTGTCGATCGCAAGCTTCGGAACAGCCGTCTTCACAAGATTGAAATATCCGTCGATCGCTTCTTGATTCGGGCGGTAACCCGATTTAAATTGCAGGACGATCGATGCGGAAGCTTGGTCTTCGTCATCCGTCGTGACGAACACATTTTCTTGCGGGAGCGTTACGAGCACATCCGCGCTGCTAACGCCGGTCATGCCTTGCAGCAATCTCCGGATTTCGCCGTTTAATGCGTCATTGTATTTGACCTTGAATTCGTTATCCGTCGTGCCGAAGGTCGAGGACTCTTTGCTGAAAACACCGAAGCCGAGCGAACCGTTTTGCACAAGTCCTTGGGAGCCCGCTTCGACTTTAACTTTGGCGGCAACCGTGCTCGGAACCCCGATGCTCTTGCCGTCTTGGCTAAGCTCATACGAAATGCCGTTGGTCTCCAAATAATTCGTAATGGCCGCAGCGTCCGTTGCATTCAAATCCTGGAAAGCCAATTCGTATTCCGTTTTCGAAAACTGATAGGACAATAAGGCGATCACCAGGATGATGAAAAGAAAAGACGAAACGAGCATAATTTTTTGTGTCTTATTGTATTGATTCCAATACCGAGCCGCCTTCTCCCGATACTGGACGAGTTTTTCGTTCACGGTGTCACCTCACCCAAGCTATGCTAGGAAGTATAGTACGACTACATTTGCATTCTCATTACGTCTTGATAAGCTTCGATGACTTTGTTGCGGATTTGAGCCGTCAACTGAAGGGTAATCGCCGCTTTTTCGGAAGCGATCGTTACCGTATGCGCATCAACTTCACCGCGAATGAATTGATCGTTCAGCGCTTGTACCGCCTGGTCTTCGTTATTAATTTCATTCATGGCATCCTTCAGAAAATCGCCGAATTGCTTCGTCAGCTCGGATGGCGTCGTAGAGGAAGCCGTTTTTGCCGCGCTTGCGGCGTTCGTTTTATGTATCGAGTTCAACAATATGTTATCAACCACAATCGTCGCTCCTTAACGATGAATAATTATTTGCCGATTTCGAGTGCTTTCATGACCATCGCTTTCGATGCGTTCAAGGCGGTTACGTTTGCTTCGTACATCCGCGTAGCGGATATCATATCGACCATTTCCTTCAAAACGTCGACGTTCGGCAAGTAAACAAATCCGTTCTCGTCTGCGTCGGGATGCGTCGGATTATACACTTGCTTGAATTGGCTCTGATCCTCAATGATTTTCGTCACTTTAACGCCTTGGCTAGCGGAAGTTCCGTTCATTTGCTGTTCCAGCGTATCGGCAAAAGAGCGCTGCTTCATCGGTTCCATAACGACCAATTTGCGTCGGTATGGCTCAAACTTGCCGTTTACGTATTTGCCCCGCGTCGTCTCCGCATTCGCCACGTTGGACGAAATGACATCCATCCGCAATCTCTGGGCCGTCAGCGCGGAAGCGCTAATATCAAATCCGTTCGACAGCTTCATCGTTACCTTCTCCCTTCAATCGCCGTGCGGAGTTGCCGCATCTCATGGTTGACCTGCTGAACGAACACGTTGTAGCGCAGCTGGTTTTCGGCTTGGAACGTCATTTCCCGATCGATATCCACATTGTTCAGATTGTTGTTCATGACCGTTGACTCATCCGTTACGATTTCGGGCTGAGGAAATGAAGACGCCCTCCCGATAAAAAAATGTCTGGAATCCGTCCTATTGCCGACAAAAGGCGATAAATTTCCAGAATCTAGCGAGTTGTTCAAATACTCTTCGAACCGAACCTCGGAACGCTTGAAATAAGGCACTTCGGCATTCGCAATGTTGCTTGCGACCACTTTCTGCCGCAGCGTCGCCGCATCTAAAGCGCGCTCCAACCCGTTCATGGACGCGCCAATGAAGTTAAACACGCAATTTCCCACCTTCCAGCTCTGATTGACATAATATATTCAACATCTCGCTTCGCTTTTCCTTCTTTCTTCGACAAAGTTTTCTTTTATTTGTGTGAAGTGTTTGTCAAAGAATGCCGATCACGCGACATCAATAATATTCTATGACTTTCCAGAATAAAACAATACGCAAAAAGCACTATCTTTAATTTGCTAAAGACAGTGCTTTTTCTAGAACAGGATCACAATATATTGCGCTATATTTCGCTAAATTTTGATGTTCTCCAACTCGTTCACGAGCTGATCGTTCAATATTTTGATATAAGTCCCCTTCATGCCGAGGGAACGGGTTTCGATAACGCCCGCGCTTTCGAGCTTGCGCAGCGCATTTACGATTACCGACCGGGTAATGCCGACACGATCGGCGATTTTGCTGGCAACGAGCAAACCTTCCTTGCCGTTTAACTCCTCGAAAATGTGTTCGACCGCTTCAAGCTCGCTAAACGACAACGAACCTATCGCAATCGACACGGCCGTTTTGCTGCGCATCTCCAGCTCGATTTCGTCAGCCCGTCCGCGCAAAATTTCCATGCCGATGATGGTTGAGCCGTATTCCGCCAAAATCAGATCGTCTTCGATGAAATCATCCGCATTGCGAGAAATGACAAGCGTGCCTAAACGGTCGCCTCCCCCGTTAATGGGGACGACAGTGACAAGTTTATCGGTAAACACCGCCGTAATTTGCTCCGAGAACCTTAAATACGGACTCTCCGTATCGAGATTCGATGTCGTCTCGTCAATCTTTAGCAAAATGTTGTTCGCATCCGCGGGAAATCGCAGCTCGCTCTTCGACGGCTGGGAATCGATAACATCCACGCTTCCCGCTGTGGCGAAACCTAATATTTTGCCTTTGCGACTGACGACGTACACGTTGGCGTGAATCGTGTCGCGGAGTACCTCCGCCATCTCTGTAAAATTAACGGCCTTGCCTGCCGCTTTCTGCAAAAGCTTGTTCAATGTTCTTGTCTTTGCCAATAAAGTCATGCCGTACTGCCTCCCAGCCTTCCTGATCACACTTGATCGATTACAATATATATTGACTCAAATCGCGATTTTTGGCGATGTCGCTAATTTTATCACGAACGTACTCCGGAGTAATCACCATATGTTCGAGCGTTATTTCCGGAGCCTCGAAGCTTAAGTCCTCCAGCAGTTTCTCCAAAATCGTATGCAAACGGCGCGCGCCGATATTTTCCGTGTTCTGATTCACCTGGGCGGCGATGCGAGCCAATTCCCGAATGGCCGCGTCCGAAAATTCGACCCGGATTCCCTCGGTCTCGAGCAAAGCGACATATTGCTTCGTGAGGGCGTTCTTCGGTTCGGTCAGAATGGAGACGAAATCGTCCTCGGACAAATTCGACAGCTCTACGCGAATCGGGAACCGCCCCTGCAGCTCGGGGATCAAATCCGACGGTTTGGCGATATGGAAGGCGCCCGCGGCGATAAACAAGACGTAGTCCGTTTTCACCGGCCCGTATTTGGTCATGACGGTCGAGCCTTCGACAATCGGCAGAATGTCCCGCTGTACGCCTTCACGGGATACGTCCGGGCCGCCTCCGCGGCCGGAGCTGGCGATTTTATCGATCTCGTCGATAAAAATAATGCCGGATTGCTCCGCGCGGCGGATCGATTCCTGTATGGCATCGTCCATGTCGATCAGCTTGTTCGCTTCTTCCTGAATGAGCACCTTGCGCGCCTCTTTGATCGGCAGCTTCCGTTTCTTGGAGCGCTTCGGCAGCATATTGCCGAACAGCTCCTGCATGTTCATGCCCATCTGCTCGTTATTGCCTTGGCCTGCAAGCATATCCAGCATCGAAGGGGTATTATCCTCCACCTCGATCTCGATGATTTCGTTTTCCATGCCGCCGGCGAGCAGACGCTGCTTGATTTGATCACGCTTTTCCTGCAGGCTCGAATCGACTTCCACTTCATCCGTCGATGGCGCCGAAGCATTGCCGCCAAAAATCATCTCCAGCGGGTTCCGCTGGTTTCTCGGCTTGGAGGGGGATGGCGCAAGAATGGCAACGATGCGATCATTCGCCATTTTCTCCGCTTTATCCTTGACTTGCTCCGTTTTCTCCGCCTTCACCATACGAATCGACGTCTCGACCAGGTCGCGGACCATCGACTCGACGTCACGGCCGACATAACCGACCTCGGTGAACTTGGTCGCTTCCAATTTGACGAACGGAGCGCCGACGAGCTTTGCGAGTCTTCTCGCAATTTCCGTTTTGCCTACGCCGGTTGGCCCGATCATCAAAATATTTTTCGGCACGATTTCGTCCCGCACCGATTCGTCCAGCAAGCTGCGGCGATACCGGTTCCTTAAGGCGACGGCAACCGATTTTTTGGCATTTTTCTGACCGACAATATATTTATCCAGCTCCGCGACGATCTGCCGGGGAGTAAGAGACGTGTTTTTCATCGTACAGCCCTCCTCCTAGTTTTGCACGGCAATACTTCTTAGCAAATAAGCTAAATCTTTATACCACGTTTATTCGATTTCCTCGACGATAATGTTCTCGTTTGTAAAAACGCAAATTTCCGAGGCCGTTTGCAATGCCGCGCGTGCAATATTCTTCGCTTCCATGTGCGGCGCATGGCGTTTGAGCGCTCTTCCCGCGGCTAGTGCGAAGCTGCCTCCGGAGCCGATTGCAAGAATACCGTCATCCGGCTCGATAATTTCACCGTTACCGGAAATAAGCAGCAAGCCGCTTCCGTCCATGACGATCATCATCGCTTCCAATCGTCTAAGCACGCGGTCGCTGCGCCAATCCTTCGCAAGCTCCACCGCAGCCCTTTGCAGATTGCCGTGATGCTCCTCCAGCTTGCCCTCGAACTTCTCGAACAAAGTAATCGCATCCGCGACCGAACCGGCGAAGCCCGCTACGACTTTGCCACGGTACAAGCGACGAACCTTCTTGGCCGTATTCTTCATCACCATGCTGTTGCCGAAGGTCACTTGGCCGTCGCCGGCAATCGCTCCTTTGCCGTTGTGACGCACCGCAAAAATCGTCGTCGCATGAAATTGTCCGCTCATTGAGAGATCCTCCTTCCAAAAATGTAATCCCCGAACTTCATTATTCTGTTAACGGATCTGCTGCGCAAAAGCACGAATTCCGTCCAACGCGCGGTTCGCAAGTGAATCGTTTTTATCCTTCTTGTTGCGGATTTTTTCCGCAAGCGGCGGGAACAAGCCGAAATTCGCGTTCATCGGTTGAAAATGTTTAAAATCCGCAGTCGTAATATAGTGCGCCATGCTGCCAAGCGTCGTTTCCTTCGGCAGCACGAGGCACTCCTCGCCCTTGGCGAGCCTGCCGGCATTGATCCCGGCGATGAGGCCGGAAGCAGCCGATTCGACGTATCCTTCCACGCCCGTCATCTGACCGGCAAAAAACAAGTCGTCCCGTTCCTTGAATTGGTAAGTCGGTTTGAGCAGCTTCGGCGAATTGATGAACGTATTCCGGTGCATAACGCCATAACGAACGATTTCGGCATTTTCCAGGCCCGGAATCATGGAAAACACTCGTTTTTGCTCTCCCCACTTAAGATGGGTCTGGAAGCCTACCATGTTATACAATGTACCGGCCGCGTTGTCCTGACGCAGCTGCACGACGGCATATGGCAGCTTGCCTGTATGCGGATTGATAAGCCCAACCGGCTTCATCGGTCCGAACAACACGGTCTGGATGCCGCGACGTGCCATTATTTCGATCGGCATGCAGCCTTCAAAATAAACTTCTTTCTCAAAATCTTTCAGTTGAGCGGTTTCCGCCGTAATAAGCGCCTCATGGAAAGCGCGGAACTGCTCTTCGTCCATCGGGCAGTTCAAGTATGCGGCTTCTCCTTTATCGTAGCGCGACGCCAAGTATACTTTGTTCATATCGATGGAGTCTTTTTCAATGATCGGCGCTGCGGCGTCGTAGAAATAAAAATATTCTTCGCCCATCAGCTTCTGGATATTGGCCGACAATTCCGGAGAAGTAAGGGGACCTGTCGCGATAACCGTAATGCCGCTTGGGATTTCGCTCATCTCTTCATTCCGCACCTCGATCAGCGGGTGCTCGCGCAGTCTCCACGTAATTTCGCCGGAAAAGCCGTCACGGTCGACCGCTAGCGCTCCGCCTGCCGGTACCGCGTTATTGTCGGCGCTGCTCATGATCAGCGAATCCAAGATGCGCATTTCTTCTTTCAGCACGCCTACGGCGTTCGTCAGCCCATTCGCACGCAGCGAGTTGCTGCATACGAGCTCGGCGAATTTGTCCGTATGGTGAGCCGGCGTCCGTTTGACCGGACGCATTTCGTATAAAGTAACGGGCACGCCTTGGCTCGCGATTTGCCAAGCCGCTTCGCTGCCGGCCAGCCCCGCTCCGATGACGTTAACCCTCGTTGGTTGTGACAATGGTGTTGACCCTCCTAAAAGCTTTCCGAAGGAAAGCTACTTCGTAAGCATAATCTGAACTTTAATCAACGATTTCTTCATTATAATCGCACTGCACGCACTGGATTTTCCCGCCGCTTTTATTCCGCTTCTCTACCAGCATGGATTCGCATTTCGGGCACGGCTTGCTGACCGGCTTATCCCATGAAACGTGATCGCAAGTAGGATATTGGTCGCACCCGTAAAAAATCCGGCCTTTTTTGCTGCGGCGTTCGATCATTTTGCCGGTTTTGCACTTCGGGCAGGTGACGCCGATGTCCTTGACGATCGGCTTCGTATTGCGGCAGTCCGGGAAGCCCGAGCAGGCGAGAAACTTGCCGAAGCGGCCCATTTTGTAAACAAAATGCTTGCCGCACTTCTCGCAAATCTCATCGGATACCTCGTCCTGAATTTCGATTTCCTTCATTTCCTCTTCGGCCACTTCAAGACGCTTTTCGAACGATTCATAGAAAGATTGAAGCACCTTCACCCAATCCTCGCTGCCTTCCTCGACATGGTCGAGATCGCCTTCCATTCTCGCCGTAAATTCGGCATCGAGAATTTCCGGGAAAAACTCCTCCATCAGCTGAATGATCAAGGTACCAAGCTCGGTCGGAACGAATTTTTTCTCCTCGAGCGCGACATATCCTCGCTTCTGAATCGTTTCCAGCGTCGGCGCGTACGTACTTGGACGCCCGATGCCAAGCTCCTCCAGCGTACGAACGAGGCGTGCCTCCGTATAACGCGGCGGCGGCTGCGTAAAGTGCTGCTTCGGTTCGATCGACTGCTGTTTTACTTGATCGCCTTCTTTTAATGGAGGCAAAAACTTGTCGTCTTCCGTCGTTCCGTCGTCGTTACCTTCCACATAAACCTTCATGAAGCCCGGAAAACGAACCTTCGATCCAACCGCCCGGAAAATCGCAGGACCTGTATGAATATCGACAGTCATCGTATCCAATACCGCGGACGCCATTTGGCTTGCGATAAATCGCTCCCAGATGAGCTTATATAACCGAAGCTGGTCGCGGCTCATGAATTCTTTGATTTCATCCGGCTCTCGCATAACGGATGTAGGGCGGATCGCTTCATGCGCATCTTGCGCGTTCGCGTTTTTCTTCGTATAGACACGCGGCGTTTCCGGCACGTAGGCGGCGCCGTATTTCTCCATTATAAACTGCTTTGCTTCTTCCTGCGCAACGGGTGAAATCCGGGTGGAGTCCGTACGCATATACGTGATCAAACCGACCGTTCCTTCTTTGCCGAGATCGACGCCCTCGTAGAGCTGCTGGGCGACGGACATCGTTTTGGCGGCGCGGAAGTTCAGCTTGCGTGCAGCCTCTTGCTGAAGCGAACTTGTGATAAAAGGAGGAGACGGGTTCCGCAAACGTTCGCGTTCCTTGACCTCGCCCACCTTATAATCCGATTTGCCGATCGCTTTCAGTATCTCCTGTACTTCTTGCTCGCTGCCGAGCTCCTTTTTCTCGCCGTTCATTCCGTAAAATTTCGCTTCGAACTCCGATTTGCCGGTCGCTAGGCGAGCCGTAATCGACCAATATTCTTCCGGAACGAATGCGTCGATTTCGTTTTCGCGGTCGATGACGATTTTGACGGCAACGGATTGGACCCTGCCTGCGGAAAGCCCTTTTTTGACTTTCTTCCATAATAGGGGGCTAATTTTGTAGCCGACGAGCCGGTCCAAGATTCGGCGTGCCTGCTGCGCGTTTACGAGATCCAAGTTGATTTTGCGGGGCGTCTTAAACGCTTCCTTGACCGCTTGCTTCGTAATTTCGTTGAAGACGACGCGGCATTCTTCCGTATCGTTCAAATCCAAATAATGCGCCAAATGCCAAGCGATCGCTTCTCCTTCGCGGTCGGGGTCGGCCGCGAGATATACTTTTTTGACGCGTTTGCTCGCGTCCTTCAGTTCTTTCAATACCGACCCTTTGCCGCGAATCGTAATATACTTCGGGTTAAAGCTGTTTTCGACTTCTACCCCGATTTGGCTTTTTGGCAAATCACGAATATGACCCATGGAAGCTTTGACAATAAATTTGCTGCCCAAATATTTGCCGATCGTTTTCGCTTTAGCCGGTGATTCGACGATGACTAGTGAATCCGCCAATGGTTCGTCCTCCCCTAATTGTTCTTAACGAATGATATATGCAGAACCTGGTAGTTGATCAATGAGTTTTTTCATAAGCAAGGATAACAGAACTGAATGCAAATGTCCAAATGTATACTTGCTTTTCTCCAATAATTGGTCGATCGTCGTAGGCTCGTGCGATAAAATTCGATAAACAAGCCGTTCATGCTCGGTGAGTTTGGACGGTGACGGAGCATCCAGACGTGCTGAAACCGGTTCTACTGCTATCATATGTCGATATTCCTCCAATATATCTTGCGCGGAGGATACGAGCTTAGCCCCTTGCTTGATTAACCGGTTCGCCCCTTCGCTCTTCGGCGATGAAATCGGACCCGGCACGGCAAACACGTCCCGAGATGCTTCGAGCGCATGGTCCGCGGTGATGAGCGAGCCGCTTCGTTCGGCTGCTTCAACGACAAGAACGCCTAAACTTAGTCCTGCGATAACACGATTTCTTTGGGGAAAAAGTCCCGGATGAGACTTCGTGCCTATCGGATACTCCGAAAGGATTAGACCTTTTTCGACAATTTCTGCGTGAAGCGAGCGGTTTTCCGGCGGATAAATGACGTTAATCGCAGTACCTAAAACGGCAATCGTGCTCCCCGAGCTGCGTAATGCCGCTTCGTGCGATACGCTGTCAATGCCTTTGGCCATGCCGCTTACGACGCCCCAACCGACTTGCGACAGCTGGTCGGAGAGCTTCTCTGCGGCTCTTTTGCCATATGCGGTAGGTACTCTCGTTCCGACTATGCCGATTAACGGTTTGTTCAGCATGTCCAGATGGCCGCGATAATACAACACCCAAGGAGGGCGTCCCGTTTCCGCGAGCAGCTGCGGATATGCCGGATCAAGCCGCGTTATATAATCAATTCCCTCCTTTGCATACAGCGCTAACCGATTTTCAATATAAGACTCCGATAGCATCTGCCGAATCAAAACCGCTTTGCTCGTAACGATTCCGATGCGCTCCAAATCTTCGATACTTGCGTTCATCCATTCGGATAGCGGAATTGGCTGACTGACCAAACGCGAAATACTATTCCACCCGATCCCTTCCATTTCATGCAATGCAAACAGAATCGTGCGGTCATTCATCGACTGTCCAACGCCCCTTTACGATGTATAATTTCAAAAAAAAACCTTCCAGCCCCCTGTCGGGAGTTGGAAGGTTGCTTACCTTCGACCTTATTTCTTTGTGATGCACTTCTCGAGCAGACCTTTTTCTTCAAGCACGCTGACCAGCGTGGAGCCCATTTCGGAAGGCGTTGGTGCAACGCGTACGCCGCACTCTTCGAGCTTAGCGATTTTTTCAGCCGCCGTACCTTTGCCGCCGGAAATGATCGCGCCCGCGTGACCCATACGCTTCCCTGGAGGAGCAGTTGCGCCGCCGATGAAGCCGATAACCGGCTTTTTCATGTTCGCTTTGATCCACTCAGCCGCTTCTTCTTCCGCCGTACCGCCGATTTCGCCGATCATGATGACGGCATACGTGTCCGGATCTTCGTTGAACAGGTGAAGAATGTCGATAAACTCCGAGCCTTTCACCGGGTCGCCGCCGATGCCTACCGCGGACGATTGGCCGATGCCGCGAGTCGTCAGTTGGTGAACCGCTTCATATGTCAGCGTTCCGCTGCGGGAAACGACGCCGACATGGCCCGGCGTATGGATGTATCCCGGCATGATGCCGATTTTGCATTCGCCCGGCGTAATGACGCCAGGGCAGTTCGGTCCGATCAGGCGCGTGTTTTTGCCTTCCATGTACCGTTTTACTTTGACCATGTCAAGAACCGGAATGCCTTCCGTGATACAAATAACAAGCTCAAGACCTGCGTCAACGGCTTCCATGATCGCATCCGCTGCAGCTGCAGGCGGAACGTAGATAACCGATGCGTTCGCATCCGTAGCTTCTTTTGCCTCAAGAACGGTGTTGTACACAGGAAGCGTGACCGTGCTGCCGTTTTCCAGCGCGAAGTCAACCGTCGTGCCGCCTTTGCCCGGCGTTGCGCCTGCTACCATTTGCGTGCCGTAGTCGAGACCGCCTTTTGTGTGGAACATCCCTGTTTTGCCGGTCATATTTTGCGTAATGACGCGTGTATTTTTGTTTACTAAAATACTCATCGAACACTCACACCCTTTGTATGAAATCAAAACATAGTTTTAAACGGTCATTATTTGACAAGCGATACGATTTTTTGCGCGCCGTCGGCCATCGAGTCGGCCGCAACGATGTTTAAGCCGGATTCGTTCAACATTTTTTTGCCGAGGTCTACGTTCGTGCCTTCCAGACGAACAACGAGCGGACGATCCAGACCCAGTTCTTTGGCTGCCGCGATTACGCCGTCAGCGATAATGTCGCAACGCATAATGCCGCCGAAGATGTTGACGAAAATGCCTTTAACCTGCTTGTCGGACAAAATGATTTTGAACGCTTCGGTTACTTTCTCTTTCGTTGCGCCGCCCCCTACGTCGAGGAAGTTCGCAGGATCGCCGCCATAATATTTGATAATGTCCATCGTCGCCATCGCAAGACCCGCGCCGTTAACCATGCAACCGATGTTGCCGTCAAGCGCGATGTAGCTGAGGTCGAATTTGGACGCTTCGATTTCTTTGGCATCTTCTTCATCCAGATCGCGCAGCGCTTGAATGTCTTTGTGGCGGAACAGCGCGTTGGAATCGAAGTTCAATTTGGCGTCAAGCGCCATAACTTGTCCGTCGCCGGTAACGACAAGCGGATTAATTTCGGCGATGGAGCAGTCTTTTTCAACGAACGCCGTGTACAGCGCAAGCATGAATTGTACCGCTTTGCCAACAAGCTCAGCCGGAATGTTGATCGCATAAGCAAGCTTGCGAGCTTGGTATGCTTGCATGCCTACAGCTGGATCAATCGTTTCTTTGATGATTTTCTCAGGAGAATGCTCGGCAACTTCTTCGATTTCGGTGCCCCCTTCTTCGGAAGCCATCATCGTAACGCGGCCCGTAGCGCGATCCAATACGACGCCTACATAATATTCTTTTTTAATATCGCAGCCTTGCTCGATCAGCAGGCGCTTAACTTCTTTGCCTTCAGGACCCGTTTGATGCGTGACGAGCACTTTGCCGAGAATTTCCGTCGCATAAGCGCGGACTTCGTCCAAGTTTTTCGCCACTTTAACGCCGCCGGCTTTACCGCGTCCGCCAGCATGAATTTGCGCTTTGACAACGACAACCGATGTGCCGAGCTCCTTCGCCGCTTCAACCGCTTCTTCCGGTGTAAAAGCAACTTTTCCTTGCGGAACGGCGACACCATATTGCCGCAGGACTTCTTTCCCTTGATACTCATGGATATTCATCCCTGAATCCTCCTTAAAGTTTTTCGAGAACAATGCCTAGTTTTGAAGAAACGCCGCAGGACAAGCGTTCCCGTTCATGACAGCGCGCGCAAATCGGCGGTTCCAAGCATAAGACGCAAAGTCTTACTATTGAACGTAACCGCTCGGACACCACCCGAACAGATGGGGTATGCGCATTTGAAAAACGCTGTTTTTGTACAAACCTTTTCTATTGTATCACTTTTTTTGAGCCGTTTCCTTATCATTTTCATAAAATATCCATTGTTTTTCGATACTTTTCGCGCATAAGTATCATCTCTTTTTGCGATAAGAAAGCGTTTAAAGGCCGGATCTGATCCAAATAAAAGGAGCTGCCGCATAAAATCATGGGATTCAATATAAGCGAAACAAATAACGGCGCACTTCTTCCCTTGAAAGAAATGCGCCTGTTTTCAACGCCTATGGGCTAATATGCCGAATGCGTCGGCGTCATGACGCGAGGCTCGCGTTCCGCTTGTTTGATAAACCTTTGCTCGTTGCCCGTGAAATAACAAACCATGCATTGAATGTTCGGCTCGCCTTCGTTGATTGGCTGCATATCAGCGACTTCCGAGATCGCTCCCGTCATCGCGTCTTTGATGAATCGCTGGGAAGCGGCAGTGATGACGCTGAATTTGACCCGGTTGGAACGGCAGTTTGGGCAAAAATACGGTTTTTCCTCCATGTTATCACCTCTGCCTGTATTATCCCCAATTGACACTGATTTAATATCGGACTACAATGAAAACAACTTATTTCAAAATCCACGATAAACGGATCATAAGGAAGCACCTTTATCCGAATTTGCTGTTGTTTCTGCCCTGTCGGCTGAACTGCATCACATTCCCGGAACGAGGTGCTTATTTGTTATGTACGGAAAATTATACAGCGCGTGCGTCCACGGCGTTGACGGACAATTGATCGAAGTCGAAATCGATATCGTAAACGGCCTGCCGCAGATGGCCATCGTCGGCTTGCCGGATTCGGCCATTCGCGAATCGATGGAACGGGTACGGGCCGCCATTAAAAATTGCGGATTCGCGTTTCCGATGGAACGGATCACCGTCAACCTGGCGCCAGCAGACCTGCGCAAGGAAGGCTCATCCTTCGATCTCGCGATCGCGGTCGGAATATTGACGACAAGCGGACAAGCGGCGATCCCCGGATTGGAGGATACGCTCGTCATTGGGGAACTGGCTTTAAACGGACAGCTGCGACCCGTTCCGGGCGTACTCTCCATGGTACATCATGCGCTTCAGCTAGGCTTCAAGAGAGTACTGCTGCCAAAAGAAAATGGAGCTGAAGCGGCTTTAATCGATGGGATCGACGTATATGCAGCTGCGCATCTCAATGAAATTTGCATGAAGGAACCATCATACAAAGACACCGGCACGATTATTAATGGCATAAATTTTCTACCCCATAAAATAGACGACAAACCGGAAACGGAACGACCTCCTTCACAGCCAATCGAGGATTACGCCGATGTCGTCGGACAGCATCAAGCCAAACGAGCTCTACTGATTGCTGCGGCCGGGATGCACAATATTATGCTGATCGGTCCTCCCGGCACCGGCAAAACGATGCTGATCCGCCGCCTTCCTACCATTCTTCCGCCGCTCACCGACAGCGAAGCGCTCGAAGTGACCAAAATTTACAGCGTGTCAGGCAAGCTGGACGGAAAAACCGCTCTGATTCGCAACCGCCCGTTTCGCAGTCCGCATCATACGATCTCGGCAGGCGGACTTATCGGCGGGGGCACAATTCCGAAGCCAGGTGAAATCAGCCTTGCTCACAAAGGCATATTATTTCTCGACGAGCTGCCCGAATTTTCCCGGACGGTGCTGGAGGTGCTGCGTCAGCCGCTCGAGGAGCGCAGCGTAACGATCGGCCGGGCCAGGGCGGTTCTTCGTTTTCCTTCTGACGTGATGCTGGCTTGTTCGATGAACCCCTGTCCTTGCGGATATTTCGGAGGCGAAACGGAAGCGAATCGCTGCACTTGCAGCTCGTCGAGAATCTCGCATTACCGAGGGAAAATATCGGGCCCGCTGCTCGATCGGATCGACCTCCACGTGGAAGTGCCCCGAGCCAATCAATATACGGAAGGGCAAGCCGGCTTGTCCTCCTCCGATATGCGCGCCGCCGTTGGTGCTGCTCAGCGTCTTCAAGCGGAGCGTTACAGGAAAGACGGAATACGCTACAATCATGAGCTGTCCGGCAAGCTGCTGCGCAAATATTGCATCTTGGAGCCGGAGGCGGACCAATTGCTGAAAATGTCCTATGAAGCGCTCGGACTCAGCTTTCGCGCACATGACCGTATATTGAAGCTCGCACGGACGATTGCCGATCTGGAAACGAGCGAGCGCATCTTGACCGAACATTTGGCTGAAGCTATCCAATACCGAAATTTGGATCGAAAGTTCGTGCTATAATAGACGAAAGAGGTGATCCAAGATATGGGAAAAAAGCTGGCGCTGCATTTCATCATCGCATGTATGGCGCTCGTCGGCTGCGATGTGTTCGAGAAGCCCAAAGCTTCAACGGGACCCGTTAACGAGAGTACCGACATGCCTTACCGGCAGGAAATCTTCGCGAAGGATCTCAATGTGCCTTGGGCTATCGATTTCGCCAAGGACGGGCGCGCATTTCTGACGGAACGTCCGGGCACGATCCGCGTCATGATCAAGGGCCAATTGTTGAAAGAACCCGTACTGTCATTAGAAGCTCCCTTCGCCGGCCAGGGCGAGGGAGGATTGCTTGGACTGGCGCTGGATCCGCACTTCGCAGGCAATCATTACATCTACGTATATCATACTTATGAAGAGAACGGCGAAATGAAAAACCGCGTCCTCCGCCTCGTCGAGCACAATAATAAAGCGAAGATCGATAAGGTGTTGATTGACAACATTCCAGGAAGCACGAACCACAATGGAGGAAGAATCAAGTTTGGTCCCGACGGGTATCTGTACATTACGGCCGGCGACAAATACGAGCCTCCGCTCGCTCAATCGAAGGATAGTATCGGCGGCAAAATATTGCGAATCCGAACCGACGGCTCCATTCCGGATGATAACCCGTTTCCCGGCTCGCCTATATATAGCCTCGGACACCGCAACCCGCAAGGTCTTGCTTGGCAGCCCGGATCGGGCAAGCTGTTTTCCTCCGAGCACGGCCAATCGGCGCATGATGAGTTCAACGTCATCGAAGCGGGGGCTAACTATGGCTGGCCGGCTATCGAGGGAGACGAGACGGCGGACGGCATGAAGCCGCCGTTAGCTCAGAGCGGCGAAACGACATGGGCGCCTTCAGGCATCGCTTTCGTCACGCAAGGGCCATGGAAAGGCAATTTACTCATGGCGAACTTGCGCGGCTCCCAAGTACTTCGGTTCGTTATCGGCGAGCAAAACGGACAACCTCGCGTTTCCAAAGTCATTCCGATGTTTGCAGGACAGTTCGGTCGCATCCGCGATGTCTATGAGGGACCGGACGGTTCGATCTACGTGATGACCAATAACCGCGATGGACGCGGCAAGCCTCGTCTGCATGACGATCAGATCATTCGTCTTGTGCCGACAGGCGCGGAACGCTAAAAACGATGTCCACATACGCAGAGTCAAACAAAACAAAAAGGCAACCAAGCGATCAGCATCGGCGGTTGCCTTTCGTTTCCTATCAACTCTCGTTAATGCCCACAACAACCCCAACCGCCGCTAGATGCTTCGGATCCTGGTAGATCAACCTTCAACTCGTCACGCGAAACGTCCCTGTCCCGATTGTCGCGATTTTCCCTTCCGCATCCCACACTGTGCCCGTCGTGGTCAGCATTTTGCGCGACTGGTGCAAGACCTCCGCCGTCACGCGAAGCTTGCCTTCGTATAACGTCGACACATAATGAATATTAAGATTCGTCGTTACCGTTTTGTCATTAGGCCGAACCAGCATTACGGCTATGCCCATCGCATTGTCCAGCAGGGAGGCCAACACACCTCCGTGCACGAGGCCGATCGGATTCAAATGTCGTTTCCCTGCATCCAAACTAATCTCCACTTTGCCCTGTTCCAGCTTCTCCAGCTTGCAGCCGAGATAACCCCAAAAAGTGCTCTCCGCCATCTCGGCTCTTCGCATAATGAGCTCCATCGCTTCGGCATCATCCAAATCTTCCTTCTGCCATTGCCTCTGACCATGCTGTTCCAGGTCTCCATGCTTGCCAACCGCTTGCCTCTGCAACAATTCATTCGTTTCCCGCTCGCTCATACGTCATGCTCCTGTACCTGGTTATAGTCATTTCGGATCCTGCCACTTGGCCAGCTCTTCCTCCATCAGCTTCCGGCGGAGCACCTTCCCGACGATCGTTTTGGGCAGCGTATCGCGGAATTCATACAAACGCGGCACTTTGAACGCCGCAAGACGTTCCCGGCACCAGACGTCAAGCTGCTGTTCGGACAATTGCGTGTCTTCCTTCAGGACAATGAACGCCTTCACCGTTTCCCCGCGATATTCGTCGGGTACGCCGGCGACGGTCGCTTCCTTTACGCCGGGATGCTCGAACAGCACTTCCTCCACCTCGCGCGGATACACTTTGAAGCCGCTGGCATTGATCAGATCTTTTTTCCGATCGACAATCGTAAAATAACCGTCTTCATCCATCGAGCCCATATCGCCGGTATAGAGCCATCCATTTTTCAGCGCAGCCGCCGTATCGTCAGGCCGGTTCCAATAGCCCTGCATCACCTGCGGCCCTTTCACGACAAGTTCGCCGATTTCGCCGATCGGCAGCTCCTCTCCCGTCTCGGAGTCTACGATTTTGGCATCCGTATCCGGAAACGGGATGCCGATCGTGCCGATTTTTCGTTTGCCCCATACGTTGTTTGCGTGCGTGACCGGAGATGCTTCCGTCAAGCCGTATCCTTCCACGAGCCTTCCGCCGGACAACTCCTCGAAACGGTCCTGTACATCCACCGGGAGCGCCGCCGAGCCGCTAATGCACGCTTTGATCGAAGACAAGTCGTACCGTTTAAGATCGGGATGATGAATCAAACCGATATACATCGTTGGGGCGCCGGGAAAAATCGTCGGTTTCATCCGGTCGATCGTCTTCAAAATCAAACCGACGTCAAATTTCGGAATGAGCAGCAGCATGCCGGCCATAACCATCGCTTGGTTAAGCAATACTGTCAAGCCGAACACATGGAAACACGGCAATGCCGCGAGCAGCCGTTCCTTGCCCATCTCCGCCCGGTAAAACCAGTGCACCGTCTGCAGCGTATTGGCGACAAGATTGGAATGCGTCAGCATAACGCCTTTGGCAACGCCGGTCGTACCGCCCGTATACTGTAGGACAGCCAAGTCTTTTTCCGGATTCAACTCGACATGAACCGGTTCGTCGGAAGCGATGCTAAGCAGGCCGGTGAACGAATGTACCCCGGGACCATATACGACGTTCAAATTTAATCCGTCTTTTTTCGCTTTGATCGGATACAAAATATTTTTCGGAAATGGAAGCGCATCCTTAATCGAAGTGATGATGACATGTTGAAGATGCGTATCCCGCTTCACTTTGGCGATCCGGGTGCTGAGCAAATCCAGTCCGACAATGGCTACCGCGCCGCTGTCGATGAGCTGATGCTTTAACTCGCCTTCCATATACAGCGGATTCGTCATCACCACAACCCCGCCGAGCAGCAACGTGCCCAAATAAGCGATCACGAGCTGCGGGCAGTTGGGAAGCATGATGGCGACGCGGTCGCCTTTTTTGACCCCTAACGTACGAAGCGCATTGGAAAATCGGTATACCGAAGAGAGCAGCCTGCCATAGGTTGTCGTTTTGCCCATAAAATAAATCGCCGGCCGTTCCGGGAAACGTTGTGCAGCGTCAAGAAAAAACTGGGCGACATTTTGTTTCGGATATTCGCTCGTCGGGGCCACTTCCGGCGGGTAATGCGCAAGCCATGGCTTTTCGGTACGCATATTCGAATCTCCTTTTCAGGAAGACGCTGACTATACGCAATATTTTTCGGCGGCTATGACGCGTGCGGCAATTTGTCGTTTGATCGATACGATATCCACTGGTTGAACTCGGGTCAGCTTCTTCAGAATAGACAGCTGAGTGCGAAGCACGTCGCCGGTTTCCATCGCGGAAAGAACGGACTTCGCTTTCGCCTCCACCTTATCGAACGATTCATGCACGAACACCTGGGTCATGCCGACGGCATGGCGCGACTTGTCTTCGCCTTGCGAGGCCAACAGCTTGTGCGTACGAAGGAGCGTGCTTTCCATCGCATAAACGGAAATCATCAAATCGGCCATATCCGCAAGCACTTCCTGCTCTTTCTCAATATTCGTTCCATACTTCTGAACCGCTAGTCCTCCCGCGAACAAAAAGATCGTTTTGGCCATCTTCAGCAGATGGGCTTCTTGTTCCAGCACGCCATCGAACGTTTGCCCCGGCACAAGCGAGAGCAGCTCGTTTTGAAGTGCCTGCGCTTTTTGGAAAAGAGCAAGGTCGCCCTTCAGCGCTTTTTTGAGCAACGTACCCGGGATAAGCAAGCGGTTGATCTCATTCGTCCCTTCAAAAATACGGTTGATCCGGTTATCGCGATAAATCCGCTCAATCTTGTATTCGCGAATGAAGCCGTAACCGCCATGGATTTGCACACCCTCGTCAGCCACGAAATCAAGCGCCTCTGTCCCGAACACCTTGTTGATCGAGCACTCGATCGCATATTCGGCAATGCCTTTGGCGGAAACTTTGCCCGCATCGGGACTGGAGTGATCAAGGCCGCTTAAGATACGGTCGATCAACCCTGCCGTCCGGTATACCATGCTTTCCAGCGCATAAGTTACGATGTTCATCTCGGCCAGCTTTTTGCCGATGAGCGGGAATGTTGAGATACGCTGCCCGAATTGGGTCCGTGCATTAGCGTATGCGGCTGCCAGCTCGATCGATTCCTTCGCGCCGCCGACGCAACCCGCTCCAAGCTTAAACCGCCCGATATTCAAAATATTAAAAGCGATCAAATGGCCCTTGCCGACTTCGCCCAGCAAGTTATCTGCCGGTATGGAGGCATCTTCGAAGAAAATCGGGCAAGTCGACGAACCTTTAATGCCCATCTTCTTCTCTTCCGGACCAATCGTGAAGCCCGGCGTTTCCCGATCCACGATAAACGCGCTGAAATGCTGGCCGTCCACCTTCGCGTACACGATGAACACGTCCGCAAAGCCCGCGTTCGTAATAAACTGCTTGGAGCCGTTCAGGATATACCGGCTGCCGTCGTCCGACAGCCGCGCCGTCGTCCTTGCGCCGAGCGCGTCCGATCCTGACGTCGGCTCGGTCAAGCAATACGCGGCGATTTTCTCCCCGGTCGCAAGCTCGGGCAAATATTTGCGCTTCTGCTCCGGCGTGCCGAAAAACACGATCGGCAGCGTCCCGATGCCAACGTGCGCTCCGATGGAAAGGGCGAGCGACGAAGCTTTCGCGAGCGTCTCGCCGATCAGCGTGGAGCTGATCTTGTCGAGGCCGAGCCCGCCGAAATCCTCCGGCACGTCCGGACCGAGCAAGCCGAGCTCGCCGGCTTTGCGCATCAGCTTAACGGTCAGCTCGTAATTCAGCGCCTCCACTTCCTCGTCATGGGGCAAAACTTCTTTCTCGACATATTCGCGGGTCGTGTCCGCGATCATTCGCTGCTCCTCGGTAAAATCCTCAGGTGTCATCACGTCGCGGAAGTCCGCCTCGTCAAGGATGAAGCTGCCGCCGACGATATTTTGGTTCGACATTAGGTACCCTCCTAAAAAGACAAACTATAACCGCGCACATTCCCAACATTATGGAACTCACGCAGCAGATAAATTTCAAAACCCCGACTCTTCCGAAAATAACGGGAAAAGATGCGGTTAATTTTATGCTAGCTTTCGAGCCTAAGCGTTACGCGAATACTTCGATGACCCCGGCTGCGCCCATGCCTCCGCCGATGCACATCGATACGATGCCCATCCCGCCGCCGCGGCGCTTCAGTTCATGAATCAGGCTTGTCGTCAGCTTGGCGCCGGTCGCTCCAAGCGGATGCCCTAGCGCAATCGCGCCGCCGTTTACGTTCACTTTGCTTTCGTCCAGTTCCAAATGACGAATGACCTGCACGCATTGCGCCGCGAACGCTTCATTGATCTCGAACAAATCAATTTGCTCCTTCGTCAAACCGGCCTGATTCAGCGCTTTCGGAATTGCCTCGATTGGGCCGAGGCCCATCACCTCAGGCTCGATGCCAGCCACGGCAAAAGCGCGGAAAGCGGCAAGCGGCTTCAGCCCCAGCGAGTCGGCTTTCGCGCGGCTCATGACGACGACGGCCGCCGCTCCGTCGCTGATCGGGGACGAGTTGCCCGCAGTGACGGTGCCGCCCCTCGAGAAGGAAGGCTTCAACTTCGCCAGCGCTTCCATCGTCGTATCGGGACGGACGCATTCGTCCGTGTCGAATACGAACGGCTTGCTCCAGTGCTTGCCGGTTTCGTCTACGCCGATTGTGTTCCCTGCGACGGCTACGATTTCGTCTTTGAACTTCCCGGCTTGAATAGCCGCGGCGGCTTTGCGGTGGCTTTCCAACGCAAACCGGTCCTGATCCTCCCGGCTAACGCCATATCGGGCAGCGACCGTTTCCGCCGTATGCCCCATGCTCATGTATACCTGCGGCGTCTCCGCGATAATGCCGGGGTGCGGCGCCGGTTTGAAGCCGCCCATCGGCACATGGCTCATGCTCTCGACGCCGCCGGCGATGACGACGTCCGCATGGCCGAGCATAACGCGCTCAGCGGCGAAGGCGATCGCCTGCAGCCCGGAGGCGCAGAATCGATTGACCGTCAGCGCGGGCACGGATGCGGGAAATCCGGCATACAGCGATAGGATTCGGGCGACGTTTAACCCCTGCTCGCCCTCCGGCATTGCACAGCCGATGATGCAATCCTCCACGTCGGCGGCGGTTATCCCGGGTACGCGTTCGACAGCCGCTTGAAGTACCGCGCGTCCCAGATCCTCGGCGCGGGTTTGCGTCAGCGCGCCTTTTTTCCCGCGCCCGACTGCCGTTCGCACCGCCGAAACGATGACAGCTTCTTGCATCGTCCTCACCTCTTTCCTCTTTCCTCTTTCCTCTTTCCTCTTTCCTCTTTCCTCTTCCTTATTCCGTCAATTTCTGAGCGGCTTCCCTTTGAACAGCATATATTGCATCCGTTCCTGCGTTTTCCGCTCGCCGCACAAGCTTAGAAACGCTTCACGCTCCAAATCGAGCAAATATTGTCCGGTTACGTAGGTTCCCGCAGGGACATCGCCGCCCGCCAGCACGTGCGCCAGCTTGTTTGCGATCAAGGCGTCGTGATCGCTGATGTAGCCGCCCTGCCGCATCGTATACACGCCGAGCTGCATTACCGCTTTGCCGTCGCGACCTGCGACGCGGATCGGCGACTCCGGTTCGGGCGTATAACCTGCCGCATCCATGCCCAGCACCGCCTGCTTTGCTTCAAAGATCCGATGGTCGTGATTCATGGCGACGGAATCGGCGTCCCGCATATACCCAAGCGTCCTCGTATCGTGGCCGCTCGTCGACACTTTGCCCATTGCGATCGTTTCGAACATTTTGTTCAGCTTCGGCTGCAAATCCGTTTCCGCGTCAGGCGCGGAAAGGCTCAAACGCTCCGCAACCGCTTTGCAGCCCCCGCCGGCCGGGATGAGACCCACACCCGTCTCGACAAGGCCGAAATAAGTTTCAGCCGAGAAGCAGATGCGGTCGGCAGGCAAGCAGACTTCGACGCCTCCGCCAAGCGTCATGCGATGCGGAGCCGCAACGACCGGTTTATCCAGTCTGCGAAGCTGCATCATGGTGTTCTGGAACAACCGGATAATGCTGTCGACCTCATCCCACGACTCGTCTTGCGCCTCCATGAGCAGCAGCATCAGATTGGCGCCGACGCAGAAGTTTTTGCCGTCATTCGCGATGACAAGGCCCCTCCAATTGCGGCGAACCTCCTCGACGCTCTGCTGGATCATCGTCAGAATGTCAGCGCCGATCGCGTTGTTCGGCGAATGAAACTCCAGACACGCCACTCCGTCGCCGATATCGATCAGGCTTGCACCCGAGTTGGAGCGGATCGTCCGGTTCCGCTCCTTCAACGCCGCAAGCGATATCCATTCCGGCGGAGCCTCCATTGCCTTGAACGCATTGCGCCAATAATGAAACGTATGGCCGTCCTCCTGCCGGTAAAAACGGTCATGGCCTGCCGCAATCCATTCTTTTACCCAAGCCGGGACCGTCAGCTCATCCCGCTCGAGGCGCTCGACCGTTGCTTGCAAGCCTAGCGCATCCCATGTCTCGAACGGGCCGAGCTCCCAATTGAAGCCCCATTTCATCGCATTGTCGATATCGGCGATGGAATCGGCGATTTCGCCGACCATTTCCGCGGCATATACAAGCGTGTGCTTGAGCGTATCCCAAGCGATCCCGGAGTAACGATCCGGCGTACCCAGCAGAGCTTGCAGCTTCGCGCGCGCTCCTCCTTTGGCTGCCTTTGCCGCCTCGAGCGACGACGAAGTGACTTTCCGGGTAGGTTCGTATTCCATCGTCGCGGCGTTCAGCGCCAAAATTTGTTTTGAATCGCCGCTTTTCACTTTTTTGTAGAATCCTTGGCCTTGCTTCTCCCCGATCCACCCTCGCGCGACAAGCTCCTGCATCAAGGCCGGTACGGTGAACACCGCTTTCTCCTTCTCATCCCGGATATTGTCGTGCACATTGTGCGTGACATGGACGAACGTATCCAATCCAACAAGATCGAGCGTACGGAACGTCGCGCTTTTGGGCCTGCCCATCGCGGGTCCGGTTACCGCGTCGATCTCGTCGACCGTGTAGCCTTTCTCCGCCATCTCGCGCAGTGTGACCAGCAAGCCGTACGTACCGATCCGGTTCGCGATAAAGTTGGGCGTATCCTTGGCAACCACGACGCCTTTGCCGAGCCTCTTGTCGCAGAAACGCGCCATGTAGTTTACGATTTCCGGCGAAGTGTTAGGTCCGGGTATGAGCTCGAGCAGCTTCATATATCGCGGCGGATTGAAAAAATGCGTCCCAAGCGTATGCCGCTGCAGCTCTAAGCCGCAGTCTTCCGTCATAGCTGCAATCGAAATGCCCGACGTATTCGAGCTCACGATCGTTCCCGGTTTCCATACGCGTTCGATGTTCGCGAATATTTGCTTTTTCACGTCCAGCCTTTCGGTCACCGCTTCGATGATCCAATCGACCTTCGTAAGTTCATGCCAATGGTCGATAACATTACCCGGCTTGATCCGAGCGGCAAATGACTCGCTGTACAACGGCGCCGGATTCGACGTCTTCAGCCGCTCAACTGCGGCTGACGCAAGCCGGTTGCGCACCTTCGGATGCTCGAGCCCAAGCCCTGCAGTCGATTCCTGCGGCAGCGGCGCCTCCGGCACGACATCGAGCAGCAGACAGGAGATGCCCGCATTCGCAAGGTGCGCCGCAATGCCGGCGCCCATCACGCCCGAGCCGATGACTGCTGCGCTTCGTATCGTTCGATCCATTCGTGTCCCTCCTTTATCGAATTCATGACCGCAATACGCCTCTACACCTGTTATAACGGCTCGCCAAACACCGATGCGGCGAGCAGCTCCGCGACATCCCTTGCTTTGACCGAATCTTCCACTTCCTCCTGTTTGACGCCGTCCTCCATCATCGTCAAGCAATAAGGACATGCGGAAGCGATCGTCGTCGGACTGACGGCAAGCGCTTGCTCGGTGCGGGCGACGTTTACTCGCTGTCCCGCCGTTTCTTCCATCCACATGCGTCCTCCGCCTGCGCCGCAGCACATTCCGTTTTCGCGGGACCTGCTCATCTCGACGAGCCGCACACCGGGAATCGAACGGACAAGATCGCGCGGCGGCTCGTATACGCCGTTGTAACGGCCGAGATAACACGAATCATGGTACACGACCGTTTCCTCGAGCGCTTGCTTCGGCGACAGCTTGCCTGTACGGACGAGTTCGGCCAATAGCTCGGTATGATGCACGATCTCTGCTTCCAGGCCGAAGTCGGGGTATTCATTTTTCAACGTATTGTACGTGTGCGGGCAGGCGGTTATGATCTTTTTCACGTTATACTTATGGAAGGTCCGAATATTTTCCTCGCACAGCTGCTGGAACAGAAACTCGTTGCCCATACGGCGCGGCGTGTCGCCGGAATTTTTCTCCTCGTTGCCAAGCACGGCGAAGTTGACGTCAGCTTCGATCAAGAGCCGCACGAGAGCACGGGTTATTTTTTTGCTGCGGTTATCGTACGAGCCCATCGAACCGACGAACAGCAAGTAGTCGAAATTCGGATTTTCTTTCACCGTCGACACGTTCAACGTCCGATCCGGATCGATTTCCTTCAGCCATTTCGCTCGGTCGGCGCGGCTGATGCCCCACGGGTTGCCTTGGCGCTCGATATTTTGCATCGCCCGCTGCCCGTCCGTCGGCAGTTCCCCTCGCGTCAATACAAGATACCGCCGCATGTCGATAATTTTGTCTACATGCTCGTTGCCTACCGGGCATTGGTCCTCGCAGTTGCGGCACGTTGTGCAAGCCCATAACTCTTCCTCCGTGAGGACGTCGCCGATCAGCTCGATTTCATCCGCACCTTTGTCGACCTTCGACCATGATGCTTTTTGCGCAACCATCGTCGATTGGATGCCGTAACCGGCAGGGCTTTCCATCAGAGCAGCATCCGAGGACATCGCATGCGCGCCAACTTGGCCGGAAACGATAAACGCCGGCACCCAAGGCGACTTCGACGTTACCGCGGCGCCTTTCTCCGTCAGATGGTCTCTCAGCTTCGTGATCAGGTGCATCGGAGACAGCAGCTTGCCCGTATTCGATGCAGGGCACACGTTCGTGCAGCGGCCGCATTCGACGCAGGCATACAGATCGATTAGCTGCTTCTGCGACAATTGTTCCACGGCGCCGACTCCGAACGATTCGGCGTTTTCATCCTCCAGATCCAGCTTGCCGAGCTTTCCCGGCGGAGATGTCCGGCCGAGCAGCAAATTGATCGGGGCAACAATGATGTGAAAATGTTTGGATTGCGGCACGTACACAAGAAACGCGAGCAATATGAGCAAATGCACCCACCACGCGATGTGGTAGCCGATGTCCGCACCTTGATCCGACACCCCTCGAAGCAGCTCGGCGAGCCAGGAAGATATCGGTGCGTAGGCAGAACGTTGCACTCCTTCCCGCAGGCGATCAAATGCAAGCGTGAACAGCACCGAAGCCATCAGCCCGGAAATAAAGAACACGACGGCACTTGGCTTCCATCCTTTTTTCAACCGGACGAGCTTCTCCACATACCTGCGAAACGCCGCGTATAGGATCGCCAATATGACGAGAGCGACGGTTGCCTCCTGTACGAAACCGAACGCCTCATAGCCGGGCAGCGGCAGTCCTTTGCCGAACAGTCCCTTCACAATCAAATCGAGCGCACCGAATTGAAGCACGATGAAGCCGTAAAATAGAACAATGTGCATCATGCCACTTCGAACGTCCTTCAGCAGTTTCGTTTGCCCGAATGTCTGGACGGCAAACTCTCTCAACCGCTCGTTCCATTTCGGCCAATCATGCGGCTGACCCAGCCTGACGTAACGGTACCTGCGATACACCGCGAGCGCAAACATCGATATGGCACAGCCGACTGCCGCGAGAAAACAGATGATTTGCGCGAGCGCTCCCGCCATCCTCTCTACCTCCCCCACGGATTGATCCCGCTTCTTCCTGTGCTGACATAAGGTTATCCTGCCGCCGCCCGATAACCGGAAACGCTTTCGCAAGCGGAAGGAAAGCGGTTCTGATCCCTTCCCTGCTATCATATGCTGGCATTAGAACATGAATGAATACTCATTCAGTTCAAGATAACGTCCAGCGTTGTCCTAATCGGCGTATTCGTTTATTGAGAGCTTTTTATTTTTTAAAATCCGCTTCCCTTCGGAGGGAATCACCGTGCAAACCTATGCGTCCGGCGGCAAAAACGATAAATACCGGCTGATCCTCGACGGGGCGCTCAAAACGTTCGCCGAGCACGGCTTCCATCGCGCGCAAGTTTCGAAAATCGCCAAGGCTGCAGGCGTTGCAAGCGGGACGATCTATTTGTACTTCAAACGCAAGGAAGACATCCTGATTTGTTTGTTCCGGGAAAAGCTGGGCGAGCTTGTCTGTAAGTTTCAAGCGAGTCTGGAGGCGACGACCGACGCCCGCGACGCCTTGCGAAGACTGTGCGAGCTTCATTACACCGAGCTGGAGCGCAATGTGGATCTTGCTTACGTGACGCAAATCGAGCTTAGGCAGCATTCGCTGGAGCTGCGCAAAGAGATCGGCAGCGCGTTCAAGCCCTACATCGAGTTGATCGAGCATCTTCTGCAGCAAGGCATTAAACAGCAAGTGTTTCGTCCGGATCTGAACGTCAAGCTGGTCCGGCAGCTGCTGTTCGGCGCGATGGATGAAGCCGTTACGTCATGGCTGATTTCAGGCCGTAAATATTCGCTCGTCCATCAGGCCGAGGGCACGGTCGATTTTATGATTCATGGAATCGGAAAGGAGTCGTGAACCGATTGAATACAATTGTATTGATGAAGCAAACGTTCGATACCGAGGAAAAAATAACGCTCTTAAACGGGGAAGTTTCGGAGGATGGGGCGAAGTTCGTCATCAACCCTTACGACGAATATGCCGTTGAACAGGCGATACAGCTGCGCGAGCAATTCGGCGGCAAAGTGACCGTCGTCACAGCAGGTCCTGCCCGGAGTGCCGAAGCGCTGCGGACCGCGCTTGCTATAGGAGCGGACGAAGCCGTGCACCTATGCGACGAACGGCTGCCACAAGATGCTTGGTCCGTATCGCGTGCTTTAGCCGCTTGGCTTGTGGAGGAATCATACGACCTTATCCTTGGCGGATTTTTTTCGGTCGATCAGGGTGCGGGGCAAGTTGCGATTCGTCTTGCGAAGCTGCTCGATTTGCCTCATGCCGCGGCGGTGACGCAGCTTGAAATCGACCAAGGCCAAGCGCTCGTCCGCCGCGATGCCGAAGGAGACGTCGAAGTGATCGCGCTGCCGCTGCCTGCCTTGATCACTGCGCAGCAAGGGCTGAACGAGCCTCGTTACCCGACGCTGCAAGGCATTATGAAAGCGAAGAAAAAGCCGTATCGGCAGTTGACGATGGACGATCTCGGCTTATCGGAAGACGATGTCGCGGCAAAAACGGAGACTATCCGCCTTTTTCTGCCGCCGGCGCGCAATGCAGGCAAGCTGATCAAAGGTGATCCGTTGCAGCAAACGACCGAGCTGATCCGCTTGCTGCAAGACGAAGCGAAACTTCAGCTGTAGCACGTTGCACGGCTTTATTCCATTCTGAAGGAGGCTGCTCCAGTTGAGCAAAACCTTTTTAATCGTTGCCGAGCATAAAGACGGCATCTTTCGCCGGTTAACTTACGAACTGATCGGCGCAGCCAAAACGATAGCCGGTCCGAATGACCGAATAGCCGTTGCCCTGATCGGCACGAACGTTCGGCCATTGGCCGACGGGCTTGCGAGCTACGGCGTCGGATCCGTTTATGTCGCGGATGACGCCGAGCTCGCGAACTATACGCCGGACGGCTGGTTTGGCGCTTTGCGCAGCATCGTCGATGCTTGCTCCCCGGGGGCCGTTATTTTTGGCCATACTGCGATGGGCCGCGATCTTGCTCCGTTAGTCGCCGCCTCGCTTGACTGCGGACAAATTTCCGACGTCACGGCGATCATCGGAAGTGGCGAATATATTCGGTTCATCCGCCCGTTGTATGCCGGCAAAGCGTTCGAAGAAAAGCGGTTCACCGAAACGCCATGGGTGCTCACCGTACGTCCAAACAACCTGAAACCTGCCGAACCGGGTTATCAACTCGGCGCTGCGATTGAGGACGAAGCATCCGGAGACCCTGCCATCGCGATTTCCGCATCGTTTACCATCGTCGAGATGCCGTTTCAAGCCTCCAATCTGCGAACTGTAATTCAACAGGTCGTTCGTAATCTATCCGGGAAAATCGACCTAACCGAAGCCAAAATCGTCGTTTCCGGCGGACGAGGCGTACGCAGCGCGGAAGGGTTCAAACCGCTCGAAGAACTCGCCGAGGCGCTCGGGGGAGCGGTCGGCGCTTCACGGGGCGCCTGCGATGCCGGCTATTGCGATTATGCGCTGCAAATCGGGCAAACCGGCAAAGTCGTGACGCCGGAGTTGTACATCGCCTGCGGCATCAGCGGCGCGATCCAGCATCTCGCCGGGATGAGCCAGTCGCGAGTCATCGTCGCGATCAACAAGGATCCGGAGGCGCCGATTTTCAAAGTTGCCGATTACGGCATCGTCGGCGATTTGTTCGAGATCGTTCCGCTGCTGACGGCGGAACTGCGCGGAATGCAAAACAAAGGGAGCTGATACATATCAGTTCCCTTTGTTTTGTTCGTGTTTTTTCTTTTGTTCACCCTGCACTTGCACTCGTCAATGCCGCCCTTACTCTCCGCTGCGCTTGCTCTCGGCATAACTGCCTTTGCTTTCGTTTACGCCGCTTTTGCTCCTGCTTTTTCTCCTGCCCTTGCTCCTACTCACTCTAGCTCCTGCACTAATTCTCCGCTTTTACACATCTCACCTATCAGGCAGCATACTACTTCAACTTCTTTTTCTCCATCAGCATGCCCATCGCTTTATCGATTCGACCGGCGCGCGTCTCCGCTTTTTTGGCGCTGACGATCCAGTCGACGTATTCCTTTTTATGCGAATACGACATCGAATCGAACGCTTCCTTCGCCGCTTGATGCTGTTCCAGCACCTCCGCCAAATCGCCCGGGACCTCTACCTCGCGAGGCGCCGTATCCGGCTCCATCGTTACAATCACCGTATCGCCCGCCGTTACGCCGGCCGCTTCGCGTATCGTGCCGTTGACGACCATGCTGTGCGTCCCGTCGCCGTTCGGCATGACCGAACTCCGGTACGGCACTCCGTTCACCGTACCCTTCACCTTGACCTGCGCCTTGCTGCCGTAAGCTTCTTCCACATTAAACGGGACGATAAGATAGGTCCACGTTCCTGCCGCATCCGGCCTTAATAGCTCCGCTTGAAACTGTCGTTTGATTGCCATATAAGCCCCCCTTCTACATCGTAGAACAACTGGAAAATATGCATTTATTCTCATCTACTATCCGATTTTTAGAGAAAATAACTGGATTTCATGTATTTATCATGTTAATTTTGGATCTTAGATCGATATCGACTCAAATTAGATACGTAAAATCCAGTTATTAACTCCGAACCTCGTCTCATATCCAGAATTAAATACATCTTCTCCATTTATTCGCGCTCGATTTGAATCCTAGAACTTACCTCGCCAAAAATCGCCCCACGCCGTACAAATCTGCGAAGCTGATCTTCTCCTTCACCACGGCCTTGGTCTTTTCCTTCTCCTCAGCATCAGCCTTTGCCTTGCCCTTCGTCTCCGCCGCCGCATCGGCATCCGAATTCCGTACGAGAATCGCTTGAATTCCCGCTTGTTCCGCCCCCCATACGTCGGCAAACGGATTATCCCCGATCATCCAGATTTCGCTTGCCTGCTTCGTTTTAGCTAAGGCTGCATCGAATATTTTAGGGTTCGGCTTTTCGTACCCGATATTGGCAGAGTTGACGATGTCGTTGACATAAGGCATCAATCCCAAGTGGCGGACAATCTCCGGCAGCTCCGGCACATGGTTCGACACGATGATATGCTGCCATCCTTGCTGCATCAATTGATCCAATACCGGGATGGAATCGTCGTACAGCACCCATCGGTCCAAATCGAGAAACCGCTGCTGCGACAGCTCCGCCAATGCCTGCGCCTCGTCATCCGGAAGATGCAGCTTCCGAAAGATCGAAGCAAAAACGCCGCGAATATGCGCCCACCACAACTCGGCGGTATGCAATTGAAGATGCGGCTTTTCCGGCTCATGCCACGGGAATCCTTCCCGCAAGTGAGGAGCGATCATATCCAATGTCAAATGTCGCGTAGGCGCAAGCTGCTGAACGGCCTCAAGCATGGACATGCTCCAAGCTCGTCCATGAAGTCCGTCGTAACGGCCGCCTAACGTGCCGTCGAAGTCCCATAAAATGTATTTGTTCACGATGTCTCTCACCCTTCATGATTCTCGAACCGCTACTCGATAAACCGTTGACCTCATCTCAAAACATTATAACATAGCGGCAAATTGATCCACCGGTTCGTAGCATTTCTCTTCCTAAGAAAAAACTGTATCCGCATGCTGCGATAAGCTATTTCCCCTTTCATCCAAGCAAAAAGCACGACCATGTTCGCCATGATCGTGCTCTCCGACATTCCTCGTATTCGAAACCACTCCGTTATTTTTTCTCTAATGCCCGTTCCTTCTTCAAAATATCCTCCACCGAAGTACGCAGCGCGGCTTGCGGACCTTCAAAATGCTTCCGGTAGTACAACAAATCCATCAGGATCAGCAGCACGAACATCCCGATCAATGCGTAACCCGCATTTTCATTCGGCGGAATGACCATGATCACGCTGATGAACACGATCCAGAGCAGCGACAGTACGGCAATCAGGTTGCTCCATTTGCCTAAGTTCCATGGCCCGAGATGTTTGTCCTGGAATTTGCCCTGCGCCTTGGCAATCAGCTTCAGCAAAATCGGAATGCCGTACGCCACATACAGCCCAACGACGCTCACCGCGGTCAAGAAGACAATCGTGCCATAAGACGCATCGGGGTTGATCAATTTGATGATGTAGTCGATCAATGCCAGAACAAACGATAAAATGACGGTAAGCCAAATCGCTTTGGCCGGCGTGCGGAATTTCGCGGATATTTCGGCCCAATGCTTGCTAAACGGCATCCCTTTGTCGCGCGAGAACGCGTACATCATCCGGGAAAACGAAGTGACGGACGATAACCCGCAGAACCACATCGCGAACGTAATCAGCCACAGCACAACCGTTCCGAACGTACCGCCAAGCGCAACCTCAATAATATGTATAAAAGCGTTGTCAGCCTTTACAGCTTCCCCGGCGTCGGTGATCGACAACGTCACAATCGCCAGCATGATGAAGCCGAACACGAACGAATACGCTACCGATGTAAATATCCCCCAAGGCGCGCGTATGCGCGGATTGACCGTTTCTTCGATCGTATGCGCCGATGCGTCGTAGCCTGTGAACGTCCATTGCGATTGCAGCAAACCGATCAAGAAAGCGAAGAAATAGGGTTTATCGGAAAACGTCGTGCCCACTTGGAACAAATATTCAGCCGGCTGCAGCCCGTTTTTGCTGAAGAAGGCGATGCTGACGACAAGCACAAGCACGATCGCGATATGATACCACGCCGAAAAATCGTTCAGCCGCGCAACGACCTTGATTCCGATATGGTTCATAATGCCGTGCGTCAGCAGCACGACGGCAAAAACGATCAGCGTAGTCGTATCGCTCGTCGTATAGCCGAACAAGTTGGCGAGCAGCGGGTCGGCGAACGTGGCCACCGAATAATCGATGCCGGCGACGATCCCGATTTGACCGATCAGGTTGATCCACGCCGTATACCATCCCCACCGCTTGCTGCCCAAGATAGCCGCCCAGTGGTATAACGCTCCCGCAGTCGGAATCGCCGAAGCCAGCTCAGCCATCGCTGCCGCGATCAGAATAACGAACAAAGCGACGATCGGCCAGCCGAAGCCCATCATCCCCGGCCCGCCGTAGGTCAAGCCGTGACCGTATAGCGACACGGCGCCTGTCAAAATGGAAATAATCGAAAACGAAATCGCAAAGTTCGAAAATCCGCCCATGCTGCGCATCAGCTCCTGCGCATAGCCGAAGCGGTTCAAATCTTTTTTGTCGAGCATCAGCTGCTTGTCGGTTACTTTAGCCATCTTTTCTCCTCCTTTGCAGTTTTCGTCAATCGATTAGCCCAAGAAGCTTTCGTGATTTTTTTCATCGTACTGCTTCACGTTTTTGTTCGCTACCGCACCGATGCCAATGGCAACGAGACAGGTTACGACAATTAAAATAATGCCGAGGATCGTTTCCGTCATGATCATCACCTCCGCAGGCAGACTGAGTCTCCGTACCCAGTACTATATGTATTGCGAAAAAGCAGGTACATGCTAACTAATTTTTCGTTAAACGTTCAAAATCGGCTGGAATGATCGATTTTAAACGATTTTCCCCTTGAGCCGCGGCACATAAACCGATAGGCTGATCTTATTGAAACGAGAGTTAGGAGCTGTGCGATGATACAATTAAAGCCCGTGGACAAACACAATTGGTACGACTGCACCCAGCTGGAAGCCAGCGAACAGCAAAAAGAGATTTTTCCCGTTCCCGTCGTTTATTGGTTGGCGGAATCGGCGTATTGCGATTTCCATCCGCTTGCCGTTTATGCAGGCGACGAATTGGTCGGTTTTACGGTATACGCGCAAGATCCGGATGACGGAAGCTATTGGATTATGGCCTTATTGATCGATAAGCAGCATCAGGGCAAAGGCTACGGTCGTCTCGCCATGCAGCAGCTGATGCGGCATATGATCGAGAAGCACGGCTGCGATAAGCTTATATTGGGACATCGTCCTAACAATACGATTGCAGCCACACTGTATGAATCGCTTGGATTTAAAGTCATTGATCAAACAGCCGATGAAATCATCCGCTGCTACCGGCGATCGGAATCGGCGAACAAGGAATAACCAAGGTATGCCCTTTAAACGTAAACATCCTCGTCTAACTAAGACGAGGATGTTTGTATATTTTATCTTGAAGAAACCGACAATTTCTAGGATACGGCTCCTTGCTGGAGCAAGTACATCTTGTAATATAAGCCGCGCTGCGACAGCAGCTCTTGATGCGTGCCGCGCTCGACGATTTCGCCTTTATGCAGTACCAGGATCAGATCGGCATCCTGGATCGTCGACAGGCGGTGAGCGATTGCAATCGTCGTCCGCCCTTTGCGCATTTTATCCAGCGCTTCTTGAATAGCTTCCTCCGTCTCCGTATCGACGCTTGCCGTCGCCTCGTCCAGCACTAATATTTTCGGATTGCGGGCGATCGTCCGGGCGAACGACAGCAGCTGCCGTTGGCCGCTGGAGAATGTTGCCCCCCGCTCCCCGACCGGCGCGTCATAGCCGTGCGGCAGCTTGCGAATAAAGCCGTCGGCTTGCACGAACTTCGCCGCATCCTCGATCGCCTCGTCCGAGATGCCCGGCGTATGGAGCCTGATGTTATGCTTCACATCACCCGCGAACAGAAACGGATCTTGAAGCACTAGCCCGATGCCGCGGCGGAGCTCCTCGTCGTCGTAAGCTTGAAGCGGTACGTTGTCGATCAAGATTTGACCGCGTTCCACCGCATAAAAGCGCATTTGCAAGTTGATGATCGAGCTTTTGCCGCTTCCCGTATGCCCGACTAAAGCAACCGTTTGCCCCGGCAATGCGGTGAACGAGATGTTCTTTAATACGTCGACTTTGCCGTCGTACGAAAAGCTGACATTGCGAAATTCGATCCGCCCTTCCTGAATCTTCGGCGCCTCTGTGCCTTGCTTCATCGGCGCATATTCGTCGTCGTCCATCAGTCCGAATACCCGCTCCGCCGCAACGATCGCCTGTTGAAATTCCGACAGCCGGAACATCATCATGTTGATCGGCTCGAAGAATCGGTCCAAGTAATTAATGAAGGCGTACAGTACGCCCACTTCCACAATTCCGTCGAACGATTCGAAGCCGAAGAAGAACAACACCAGCATAATCGCGATCATATAAAGAAGATCAACCGCAGGCCGGACGAGCAATCCGTTCAGCTTAATCTGCGATATGCCCGCCGTGTAATAATCATGAGCCGTTTTGTCGAAGCTTTCCCGGAACCGCTTCTCCTGGCGCATCGCCTGAATAATGTGCATGCCTTGCAGCGATTCGTTCAGCTTGGCGTTAAGCTGGCTCATTTTTTCACGAGAGATGTGGAAAATTTTCGAGCTGAGCTTGCGATACGCTTGCATCAATGCGATGATGACCGGCAGGAAAACGAGGCAATACATCGCGAGCCGCGCATCGAGGAAAAACATCCCGACAAAGATGCCAAGCAGCATTACGATATTTTGCACGAAGGTCGCCAGTACGCTTACATACATTTGTTTGATCGATTCCGTATCGTTGGTGATGCGGGAGACGAGGCTTCCGGCAGGTGTCCGGTCAAAAAACCTCAGTCCGAGCCGCTGCACCATGCCGAATACGTCGACCCGGATTTGTTGAATAATCCATAACGCAATCTTATTGAAGCTGACAAGCTGATAATAGGTCAGCACAACGGAAACAATGTGCAGGAACAAATAAATGCCGCCGAGCGTCCACAAAACCGGCCAATCGAAGTTTCGCGGTTTCAAATAATCGTCGATGAAAATTTGGACGATTTTCGGACCGGCTACATTGGCTGCCGTCGCCAGCGCCAGCGTGATGAAGGCAAGCGTGAGCGCCTTTTTATGCGGCATCATATAAGCGAAAAGCCTGCGCAGCGTCCGCTGCCGCGACAGCTTCTCCATCGGCGCCGCAGATGCCGTCTCTTTATGCGTATTCGATTCGCTCATCGTCCTTCACCTCCGCTTCCTCTACGCTCGACTCCAGCTGCTGCCTGCGGTACATCGACGCATACCAGCCGTCTTGGGCCATCAATTGGTCGTGCTTGCCGCGCTCGGCAATACGTCCATCCTCCAGAACAACGATCAAGTCGGCGTGTTCGATCGCACTTAAGCGATGCGCAGTGATTAACGTTGTTTTGTTCTTGCGGTTTTGCTGCAGCTCATGCAAAATCGCCGCTTCCGTCTTGGCGTCTACCGCGGACAACGCATCGTCGAGCATCAAAATGTTCGTCCCCATCAGAAAAGCACGCGCGATGGAGATCCGCTGCTTCTGACCGCCGGACAACGTGACGCCTCGTTCGCCGACGATCGTGCCGTACCCGTCAGGGAACTGCAGAATATCCTCGTGAATGCAGGCCGCTTTGGCCGCAGCGCGTATTTCATCCATCGAGGCATTCGGATTGCCGAACGCGATATTCTCCGCAATCGTCGTCGAGAACAAGAAATGATCCTGCGGCACGTAACCGATCGCCTGGCGCAGTGCATCCAGCTTCACATCGTAAATCGACGATTCGCCAATGCAGATGTCGTTGTGACCGACGGGCGATCCCGACTGCAAATCGAACTCCCGCAACAGCAGCTTAAGCATCGTTGTTTTGCCGCTGCCCGTTTTGCCCACGATGCCCAGCGTCTCGCCTTCACGAACCGTAAACGTAACCTCCTGCAAAGCAGTCTCTTTCGTCTCCGGATAAGCGTACGCCGCAATGTCATACGTAATTGCTCCTGTTGGAACCGTGTCTGCTGCGCCTTCCAGGTCCTGAATGTCCGGCTTTACGCCGAGGAGTGTTTGAATCCGGTCGTAAGACGCCCGGCCGCGTTCCATGATGTTGAACAACCAGCCGAACGCCAGCATCGGCCAGATGAGATGGCCGAGATACATCGTAAATGCCGTGAGTCCGCCGAGTGTCAAGTCGCCGCGGGCTACGAACCAACCGCCGAAGCCAACCGCAAGCAGGAACGATATGCCGACGATCAGCGAGATGGTCGGATCGAACAAGGCGTCGATTTTGGCGACGGCAATATTTTTCCGTACGACATCGGCGGATAAATCGCGAAACCGCTCTTTCTCCGCTTCCTCTTGGCCGAACGCCTTGATGACGCGCACTCCGGTTACATTTTCTTGCACCTTGTCGTTCAAGTCGGAGAACGCCGCCTGCGCCGCATGAAACCGTTCGTGCAGCCAATTGCCGTACCGGCTCGTCGCCCAAGCCATGATCGGCATCGGCAGCAGCGTAATGATCGTCAGCTTCCAATCGATGAACATCATCGTCACGACGACAAGTCCGCCCATCGTCAGCGAGTCGACCAGCGTCAGCACGCCTTCGCCCGCCGTCGCCTCCACCGCCTGCACGTCGTTCGTCGCATGGGCCATCATGTCCCCGATACGCCGCTTATGGAAAAATTGCGGCGACATCCGCGTGAAATGCTCATACAACCGGTTGCGCAGCAGCTTGCTTAGCCGGTACGACGATCCGAAAATAAGAAGGCGCCATATATAGCGGAACACATAGGAAGACAACGCCACGCCCAAAATCAGAAGTCCCCACTGCATCAGCGAACCGCGCGTAAGCGAGCTTGTTTCGATTTCATCAACGACGTTGCCGATTACCCAAGGAGGCAGCAAATTTACGGCCGAAACAAGCATCAAGAAGAGAACGCCGATCAAATAGCTTCGCTTCTCCAGCTTAAAAAACCATAATAAATCTCGAAAAATTTTCATCCGGTCCCCCACATTTCCCTATTTCCATTACACAATCATACAACGGTCAATTCCTGTTCGGCAATTCCCATTTTTGTTAAAACAAAAAAAAGCCGGACTCTCCGATTTCGAAGAAATCCAGCTACTTAAGCGCTCGATCGTTTAGGTTTTACTCGCCACAGGAATGCATAAATCCATGACAAACGAATCCTCGGCTTGTCCGGTCATCCGCAGCCCATATGTCTCCAAGCTTTCATAGAAGACCTCCACCTGGTAGCGAACTTCATCTTCATCCATTACCCGTCGCAAGTCGTTTTCTTCCATGTAACCAAAGACGATTCCATAAATGTCCCCGACCTGGTCCCGCTCTTTCTTCCGAACGATTGCGCAAGCTTGGTCCGATACCGTAATCGGCTCGACGCCCTCCGGCAAATCGTCGAAGCTGCTCACTTCGACGGCAATGAAGTACGTATGGGTATCCGCGTTGTCTTGAGCTTGCGTACAAGGCGCAAGACCGAAATGAAGCTCCGGGTGAATCCGGTTCGGAATTTGCCCTAGCTTGCCTAGCAGCTGCTCCACGGCTTCCGGAATCCGCTCGCCGAATTGCTGCAAACCGACGCATCGAATGCCCGCGGCCTTAAAACCGTCCATTGTTGCAACCGTCCCCTCCGTCTGAACCGATTGCTCGCCTAATTCCGTGCCATACCGTTTCCCATGAATAAGCTTAAGCGCGTGCGGCAGTTTGTGGGGCCTATAGCTTTCCGTATGTAATACACGCTGTTCCAGATGAACCAACTCCTTCTCGATTGGCCGGGTTTTCTAACATCAGTATAACAGCGCCTCGCAATATTTTTATGTCATTTTTTATCAAAATACATGGCCTCACTCGAATACCCTAGGGCGCCTCGCTCTTCTCGATTCTCATCGAACCGTCGTCGCCAACAAACAACCGATTACGAGAATCATTCCGCAGCTTCACGTTATACACTTTCATCTGCTGCTCGCTAACCTCCATTACCTCCCACGATTCCGTTTGCTGCATGGACTGCTCTTGCAGAAACAAGCTCATCTGCTCTTCAGCAGCTTCCTTGGAATCCCAAAATTTCGTCCCATAATACGCCAGCTCATAACGATTGACGAGCATACACGTATAAATTTGGCCCGTTTCCGCATGTTTCAATACAAATGGCATCATTAGTCCTCCTAGGCATCGATCCTAACGCTTATCCTCCAAAAAGAAAGGCACCGTCTCGGCGAGAAAGTGCCTTCCTTCATCTTAACGTTTTGAGATAATCATTAGCAGAAGCTACTTGATGATGATAAGAAAAACTTCTATCGAAGTCCTTCAAGGATGAGCGACCGCGTTATAGCGGAAGTTTATTCTTGGTATAGAAAGTTCTCTTTCGCTTTCATGCTTTAGCGAACTTAAACTTTCTATATTGTTAAGAAAAGCTTCTATTCGAAGCCCTCTCCACGATGAATGACCCTGCGTAAGAGGAAGCTTTTCTTGAAATATCAGAAAGGTTCAGCTCCGCTGAAAATTTATACTTTCTGATATTATAAATAAGGGCTGTCGTGCTTCGCCTTCAAAATATTCCAGCGGCGTTCCACTTCATCCGCGAACGATTGCAGCGCTTCGGCATGCTCCGGCTTCGTCAGATGTTTCGTCTTGCCCATCGTCTTCAGCCATTCGGAGACGGTGACCTTCTTATTCTTCTCCTCCGGGTTGTACGTAATCGTCGTCACGCCGCGTTCGACTTCATACAGCGGGAAGAAGCAAGAATCAACCGCCGCGCCGACGATATTCGAGCCCTCCTGATCCTCCGACAACCAGTTAAGCGGGCAGGCAATGAGAATTTTGCCGTACACCATGCCGACGTTTTGCGCATACCATTGCGCCTTCGCCGCCTTCTTCACCAAATCCTGCGGGAACGCCTCCGAACCGGTAAACACGTACGGAATATGGGTCGCGGCCATAATTTGCGCCGTATCCTTGTGATGGAACAGCTTGCCGCCTTGATACGATCCAACGTTGGACGTCGACGTCCGATGCCCGATCGGCGTCGAATACGACAGCTGCGCACCGGTGTTCATATAACCTTCGTTATCGTATTCCAAAATAATCATCCGATGGTTCCGCAATGCGGCTCCGATCGCCGGCCCCATGCCGATGTCCATGCCGCCGTCGCCCGTGATCATGACGAACGTGAAGTCGTCCGGCAGGTTGAGATGATCGAGCTCTCCCCGGCGCTTGCGCTCCCAGAACATTTCCACGACGCCGGACAGCGTCGCCGCTCCGTTCTGGAACAAGTTGTGGATATACGTCGCTTTGTGCGCGGAATACGGATAACCGGTCGTTACGACCATCGCGCAGCCGGTATGGAACAAGGCGACGATATCGCCTTCGATGCCCTTGAAGAACAGCTCCAGACCGGAGAAAATACCGCAGCCCGGACATGCGCCGTGTCCCGGCGCGATCCGTTTCGGCTTCTTCGTAAGCGACCTAAGCGGCGGGATGCGCACGTTCAGCTTCTTTGTCGTCTCATCCGGCGTCACCGTGATGAGCCCGGTTTTTAAGTCCTCGTATTTCATCGGCAGCAGCACGCGCTTCGGCGCTTTGGCCGGGTCGCCCGGCGTATGGCCGTAATAGTCGAACGGAACCTCGACCTTATTTTTCTGCACCGCTTCAATGGCGAACTGGAACAAGCTGAGCCCATCCTCGGCATAGAAGTCTTTGCCGCCCAAACCGTAAATGCGGCTCAATACCATCGTATCGCGGTTGCCGTACGTAAACAGCGCCGCCTTCACCTCGTTCACCATATTGCCGCCGTGCCCGCCGTACGAGTCGGCACGGTCGCCCACGGTTACCGCTTTGACGTTCTTGAGCGCTTCGGCGATCGCTTTCTGCGGGAACGGGCGGATCATGTTCGGCGAAATCGATCCCGCCTTGATCCCTTGCGAGCGCAGCTGGTCGACGACATCCTTAATGATTTCCGCGGCGGAATTGAGCAGGAAGACGGCAACTTCCGCGTCCTCCATCCGGTATAGATCGAGAATCGGGTAGTCTCGGCCGGTTAGATCCGCATACTCCTTGCGAATGCGGTCGTACACATGCTCCGCGTTGTACATCGCTACCGATTGCTGGTAGCAGTTGTTGATATAATCCGGTTCGTTCATGTATGGGCCGACCGTAATCGGATTGTTCCGGTCCAGCGTATCCGGGTAACCACGCGGCGGCTGCTCGCCGATGAACTTGTGTACATCGTCGCGATGGGCAAACGTCTGCACCCGGCGTTTCTGGTGGGAGGTGAAGTAGCCGTCGAACGCAACGACGACCGGCAGACGCACTTCGGCGTCCTCGGCCAGCTTGATCGCCATGATGTTCATGTCGTACACCGCTTGCGGATCGCGGCACATCAAGATCGGCCAGCCGGTGTTTAGCGCATAATAAAGGTCGGAATGGTCGCCGTGAATGTTCAGAGGTCCCGATACGGAACGGCAGACGAGGTTAAGCACCATCGGGAACCGTGTTCCGGACTGCACCGGCATTTGTTCGATCATATATAAATAACCGTTGGCGCTTGTCGCATTAAAGACACGGCCGCCCGCAGTCGATGCTCCGTAACAAATCCCCGCGGATCCGTGCTCTCCGTCCGCCGGAATCAGCACGACGTCGTGTTGACCGTTCGCCTTCATGAGATCGAGGAATTGCGCGACCTCCGTTGACGGCGAAATCGGAAAATATCCCATAATATGATAATTGATTTGGTGCGCGGCGTATGCCGCCATTTCATTGCCCGATTCATAAACGATCCGCTGCTCTACTTTCGCCTTTCCGAGTTCCTTCTGCAAATCGACAGCCACTTGGGATTCCACCCTCTCCATGTCAAATTTGTTTTATCGATTACGCGTGAACCGCGAGGTTAAATCGATGAGGCACACGGTGCTGCTCGGCATAGCCGTCGGCTTCCCGTTCGCTGGACAACGCTTCGGTCGGGCAAGCTTGGACGCATTTCAGACAGCCTTTGCAATATTGATAGTCAATCCCCTGGAGGAACATTTGCGGGCGCCCCTTCTTGTCCGGCAATTCGTCCCATACGAAGCAAAAGTCGGGGCAAACGTTGTCGCACGCTGCGCAGTGGATGCACTTCTCGTCTTCGAAATGCGGCATCATGCCGGCGCGGGAGATGCTTAAGTCCTTCAAAATGCTGTTGCCCGGGTTCGTAATGGCGCCGCCCATCGGCTGCGTGGCATATCCGAGCACCGGCGTATCTTGCCGAACGTAATCCGGCATCTGCAGTCCTTCGGGCAAAGCGAACGTCTGGAAGGATACTTCCGCGTAACCCCTTTCAAAGGTGCGGAGTGCCGGTTGAACCGCTTGCGGATATTTTTTCTCGAGCGACTTGCGAATAACGACTTTCATCGCTTCGGGATCGAGGAAATCGCACAGCCGGAACAATGCGCCCAGCATCGCCATATTGACGCGGTTCTTCTCCTCCAGCGCAATGCCGGTCGCATCGATAACGGCAATCGTGCCGCCGACCAGCTTCATCTTCTCCTTCAACTGCTCGGGTGATCTCGTGGAGTTGACCAGCACGGTACTGTCTTCATAAATGCCGCTGATGACGTTCACCGTTTTGGACAACGCTTCGTGGAATATGCCGACAACGTGCGGCCGCTCGACCGGCGACGTTGCGCGAATGTTCGTATCCATATCGCAAAAACGAATATGCGCTTTGACGGGCGATCCCTTTTTCTCCGATCCGTATGAGGAAAAGCTGACCCCATTCAAACCAACGCCCATAACCCCTGCTTCCGCGATCATTTTGCCTGCCAGGTTGGCCCCGAGTCCGCCGATCGATTCCAGGCGAATTTCGAAGAACCCGAGCTCGTTCACTTTGGGTAACGTAACCATTCCACTGCTCCCTTCGAAAGATTAGACTATATCGAATATTGCGAATATTTATTCTATTCTCATTTTAACAGTTCGTTGCCATCTGGCAACCATTTTTTTCATTGGATTTTCGGCTTTTGGCGGAACACATTTTCGATATCAGGGACATAAAGTAGCAGTAAATGAACAAAAAAATCGTTCAGAACTAGCATATGCGGGGTGAACGTCGCGGATGTTTGAGGAAATGGAAAACTTATTGAGGAAATTTTCCCGTGTCAACCGGGAATTAGCCCGCATCTTCGAAGATTGGGAGCCGAAAGGCCCCATGATCTCCGTCCGGGATCAGGGCGATTCGGTGGCGCTTGTCGTCGAAGCGCCCGGCATGAATAAAAGCCAGCTCAAGCAATGGGCGATCCAAGTCAACGGCCGAACGGCGCATCTGCGCGGAATAACGGATTTCGAACAAACGGTCCGCAGCGATACCGGATCTTCCGTCAAGCAGGCTGCTTCAAGCCAATTCGTCAAATCGGTTGCTCTGCCGTACGATGTTGTGCCGAAGCCGTCGTCCGTCGATCTTAAGGAGGGCGTCATCACGATCGTGCTGAACAAACAAAAAAGCGCCAAATCCGAAGGATGGCGCAGCCTGGACTTGAAGTAATGAGCGAGGACTTTCGCGCTTCAACCTACTGTCTAAGTCTCTGCATCTTAACGGAGAAAGCCTGCAAAATCCGTCTGATTGCTATCGGACTTGCAGGCTTTTCTTGGTCAATGGAATCGCCAAGGATTGATGTACATGATTACTTGAACGTGGCGAATTTCAATTTTTCCTTTTTCAAATATTCGATAATCTCCGGAAGCGCTTCGACCGTCTTCTTGTTTTCATGCAGTACATAGACCCCTCCGGACGTTTCTTTATTCCGGAAATACCGGACAATATCCTCCGCCGTTTTGGCGTGCCAATCCTCCGGGTCGCGATTCCACATGAGAATCTTCATATGCTGGCTCTTCGCTCCGGCGGCGAGATCGTCGTTTATGGCGCCATATGGGGGGCGAAACAACGTAACAGGGGCGTGAGTCAGCGATTGCAGAACAATGGAAGCCTTCGCTAAATTTTTGGCCTGATCCGCAGCATTTGCCTTCGTCAGCACGCTGTGATCCCAGGAATGATTCCCGATCGACATGCCATGCTTGTTCGCATAGGTGACCGCATCCGAATGGCGAGCCACATTTTTGCCCACAAATAGAAACGTCGCCGCCACATGCCGTTCGGTCAAAATATCCACGATCTTCTTCGTAAACGGGGATGGACCGTCATCGAACGTTAAGGCAACATAATCCTTCGGCAGCCCGAAGAAACTTTTTTCCCCATCGATCTCAACCACTTCGTAGTCTTTTGGATTAACCGCGGAATGAGTCGAGCCCTGCAGGGGACGTGTCTGGACAGGCGCGACTGCCTCCGCTTCAGCTTTAATATCGTTCATCGCAGCCTTCGCCGTGCGGATTGGCCCGTCCAGGCTTTCGGCGCGCCCCGCCAAATACAAGTCTTCGAAACGAATAGGCAAAAATGCAATCATGCCGCCGACAATCAGAAGCCATACGGCTATCCACGCTGCGCCCGCCTTGAACCGGCGTGTTCGAGGTTGCACTGCGTCCTCCGAATCATTCTCTACCGAATCCTGCCGGGCGTCCTTGTCACTTGGAATGGAAGGATACTCCATTTCCCTGATCTTCCGCAGCTGCCCTGCAAACTCTTCGCTGCATGCAAAATACAACGTTTCGCGAGAGACGCCGCTTGTTCTGACCATGACGCCATAATAGGTGTTGCGATACGGATCCCACTTGGGGTAAGGCGAAAGTCGAACCCGGTCCCCATTCAATGGCTGCAATGAATCGAGATGAATATACGTAAATTCATCGATTTCGATCACATATGAAGCTTGTCTTTCGTGATGGGTGACGCCAACCTTGATTTGGAAACTACCATCCGGCACTTTCTCAAGCGACAGCAGCTCCATCACCTGTGTGCTGTACGTTTCCATTCCAATCCTCGACCTTCTCTTCCCATTTGCTTGCTTCTAGACCTTAATCCGATGAACCCCCGTCGCGCCCGCTCCCATTCGATGCAAAAGGAGACGTCATGCGAGTAGTAAAGTCATTGACCATATTAACGAGATACGTTTTCTCCTCGCGAAGCGCTTCGAACTTCATCTTCGTATGCGAATTTTCGATTTCGAGCTTGCCGATCTTCTCCTCCAGATCGCTGATTCGCTTGTTCTTCTCGTTCTGCGTCTCATTATGCTTCTGAAGCAAGCTCGCATATTTCTGCCGTTCGATCTCGATAACGCCTTTCAAGTCCTCAATTTCGCCCGACAAGGCTGACTGAAGCTCCCGGTAGTCTTCCATTATCTGGTCAACCTTAAGGTTCTTCTCGGTCATCTTGTGTTCCAGCTCAAGGATGCTCTTCTCGCGCTCCTCGATCACCTTGTTCAAGTTTTTCAAGTCCCTGCTCAATCGCTCGATGTGCCCGTTCGCATGATTTAATCGATCCTGCACTTCATAATGGCTGATCTCGACTTGCTGCTTCGCCTGAATGATCTGCTCGACGGCGAATACGAGATCAAGCGATTTTTTGTCCATATGAACCTTATTCTCAATCATGGAGCTTGTACGCTCGTCCCCGGCCTCGGCATCACCCGAATCCACCGGTAAATCCTCTTGCGGAACTTCAGGGATTGCTCGAACACCAAGGTCCTGATCCAGCTTTTTTTCATTTCCATTCTTCTTCTTAAGGAAAGGAGAAAACATCGATTTTCGTCACCTATTCTGAGATAATGTCAAACTATGTCACATGATGTATTTAATCTATTATAAAATAATTATCCTGATCTTGACCCGGTACTAAAGTACGGTCTTTTCGTACGTTCAGTATATTTTAATAAGATGTTGATGGATAAAGGCAATAAAAAAGCGACCTCTTAAGGTCGCTTTGACTTTCGTCGCCAGCATTTTTCGTTAACGGCTAGGCTTCCATATACAAGCCTTTTTTATTGATGTAGCCGTGAAGGGCTGTATCGACGCTAGTAAAATCGCTTTTGCCTATTGACACAGGTTATACGTCATTTCACTCCGGAAAGTCGTCCCCCAACATGCCGCCGTTTCAGCTCTTCCACAACCGGAACAACCGGAGGACTAATCTCCGCCGGAATTTCGCCGATTTCAAAAAAACGGGCTTCCCGGCTTTCTTGATCCAGCCTTAGCTCGCCTTCAAACTCCGTCGCCGTAAACACGGTATCGACGTTATACACTTCATCCCCATTCGGATAGGTGTAATGAAGCTCCTCGCCGGAAAACACGCCGAACAACGTCAGATTCACCGCTGTAAGACCCGCTTCCTCCCGCAGCTCCCGCTTCGCCGTTGCTTCAAGGTGCTCGCCCAGCTCCATTGCGCCGCCGGGAAAACACCAGCTACCGTTATCCGTCCGTTTCAGCATGAGCACGCGCCCTGCCGGATCGTACACGATGACACTGGCTCCGCATTGAATCAAAGGCTTCCGTCCGACCAACTCCCGCATCTCTCGCATGTACTCCTTCATCGACTCGTTACCTTCCTAGACCTCACCGACATACAGCTCGGTTGTATAATGAAAGACAATTTTCCCTTCGGTCTCATACCGGTCAAAATAATCACGGAGCTCCGCCATCAGCGGTTCATGCCCTTCTTCGCCGGGCAGCGGAATGTAGGAGGCGGACAGCACTCTGCCGCGCAACCCTTCATAATCGAACGTTTGCTGATTGGCGAATGTCAATCGGGCATAACCGCTCTCTGCGAAAAATCGGGCGAAATCGTCGTCCTGCAAATTCATATGATTCACTGTCTCATAGTCCCGTCCATATTTACGGAGCAAATCGTCATATTCGGCATAAAACGGACTGCCCGATGTCGTCCGCCGATTCCAGATCAATACCGCTTTGCCCCCGGGCTTCAAAATGCGATGGAATTCCTCCTTGCTGAGCGGCAAGTCAAACCAGTGAAACGCTTGCGCCGATACGATAAAGTCGACGGATTGGTCATCAAGCTGCGTACGCTCCGCCGATCCGTCCACCGGAACAAACGACGCATAATCCCCAAGCGACTGCTCCGCCGCCGCCCGCATCTCGGGGTTCGGTTCGACGGCCAGCACACGGCTTCCCCGGTCCAATAACAGCTTCGTAAAAATCCCCGTGCCGGCCCCGATATCGGCAATCGTCGAGGCTTCACGGAAGCCGAGCTCGCCGTACAAATAATCGATCGCTTCCTTCGGGTAGCTTGGCCGGTATTTCGTATAATTGTCGACCCGATTCGAAAATCTTTGTTTGCTGTCCATGCCGTATCCTCCTTCGCGGTCCTTATACTCTATACTTTCGTACTTATAGACGACTTTCGGGACAACTTCGTTTCAATCTTGAGCCTTGATCACCGGATCGGTGTATCCGTTGCCTAATCGGTGATCTTGCTCCAGCAATTTTTTCAATTCCAGGCTCCGGTGACGGATAAAACGATACATATAACGCTCCAGCACGAAATAATCGAAGATCCGGCCAAGGAAGCCAAGCGGGGATTTGTAGTCCATAATATCGGTTATTAGCGTCCCGTCAGGCTGCTCGACGAATATATGCTCATGGCGCAAAGAGTGAAACGCTCCCTTCTGCATTTCGTCGACAAAATAAAACGGGCGGTCGTATTCGACGATTTTGGAGGTCAAACGCTGTCTGACACCAAAATGAGTCGCCTCGAAGGTCACGGTTTGGCCCGCTACGATCAAACCGGTTGTTACACCTGATACCGCCTTCTCCCGCGTATGCTTCCAGACGGTTTGGGTATGGATACCGATATCGCGCGATACATCAAAGCAGCGTTCGATCGGCGCGTCGACGACCGTTTTAAACACGATGACAGGCATTTGAGCACCCGGCAGCCCCCCGTAGACGCAGACCGCTGTCCTACGGCAACGGCGAAGGTACTGCCTATCCTTTATTTCAGAATGGACGTCGTTGACTACTTCTTATGGCCTAGTAAGTATTCGCCGCCACTCAGAAGTTTCCTGCCCGGATTATTTCGTTTTTTTTGCAATCCCGTCCGCTTATTGCTTCCCAGCACTAACCTCTTTAAACAGCAAACTTAAAGCCGCGTTCAGCTTCGATTTTTTGTCTATATAATACCTTTGATGATCGTTACATCGATGAAATCGTTCAAATAATCGGGTCGCAGCGTCCACTTCGTGCGATTGAGCGTATACTCGATCTTCGCCGTTCCTTCGGTTCCGCTCCGTGCCTTTGTAGACCAAAAATGAGCTCCGGCACCTTTTGCCGCTGGGTGCATAACCTGTATCACAACAGGCGAAAGCCTTTTCACGGAGGGGTACGTATGGGGATTGAGCTCATGGGTTTGCATTGGGTGTACCTGCTGTTCATCCTGCTCATCATCGGATTTATGGTCATGCGCAAGGATACGACGCTTGTTTGCGTGGCCGGGATTTTTGCGCTTGGACTGATGGCGACGGAATCTCTAACTTCATCGGTCAGCGGCGTGTTCAATTCATTTATTTATGCCATTAAGGAATTGCTTGGCACCATCCTTGTCATCTCCCTGATCGTCGCAATGAGCCGGGTATTGACGATCATGGGCGTGAATGAAAGGATGATTGCGCCGGTCACGCGGTTGATTCGGTCGCCCGGATGGGCGTTCTGGATTATCGGGATCGTGATGATGATCATTTCATGGTTTTTCTGGCCATCGCCGGCGGTCGCCTTGATCGGCGCCGTACTTTTGCCGGTCGCCGTTCGGGTCGGACTTCCCGCACTCGGCGTCGCGATGGCGATGAATCTATTCGGCCACGGCATCGCGTTATCGGGAGATTATATTATCCAAGGCGCGCCCAAATTGACCTCCGAGGCGGCGGGAATTCCGATCGGCGACGTCATCTCGGCTTCCGTTCCGCTTGTCATCGTCATGGGTGCCGTCACGACGGCGACTGCATTTTGGCTGCTGCGCAAAGATATGAAGAAGGGTGTGCCCCAAGCAGCCGGCGGCGAAGTGAAAATATCTTCCGTATTCAATGAAATGACGAATGCCGGACCGGATTATGCCGGCTTAAGCTCCGGGATGAAATCTTTCTTCGCCGTACTCGTTCCGATCCTGCTCGCCCTGGACGTCGCGGCGATGGTCGCGTTCAAGCTGCAAGGAGGAGACGCCACTGCCCTTGTCGGCGGCACGTGTATTTTCATCATGTGTCTAGTGACGATGTTGTCTCACAAAAAAGAAGGGTTGTCGAAAATCACGTCTTACTTGCTGGACGGCTTCCAGTTCGGATTCAAAGTATTCGGCCCCGTCATCCCGATTGCTGCTTTCTTCTATCTGGGCGACTCCGCGTTCGTCGATTTGTTCGGCAAAGTGCTGCCGGAAGGCTCCCACGGCATCGTCAACGACCTCGGCGTTGCGCTGGCGAACAGCGTACCGCTGAATAAAGGCGTCGGCGCCGTCACCCTGACCACGGTCGGAGCCATCACCGGTCTCGACGGCTCCGGCTTCTCCGGCATTTCGCTGGCCGGTTCGATCGCGAAGCTGTTCGCGACCGCCATCGGCGCCGGAATTGCGACGTTGACTGCACTTGGTCAAATCGCCGCCATCTGGGTCGGCGGAGGCACGCTTGTTCCATGGGCGCTCATTCCGGCCGCGGCCATCTGCGGCGTTGATCCGTTTGAATTGGCAAGGCGCAATTTGAAGCCGGTCGTATTCGGTCTCATCGTTACGACGATTGTTGCGATGTTCTTGCTATAGTCGAACGGTACCGCCGGCACTGCATCGTACGCATTCCAAAAAGGCGGCAAACCGGGACTCCCGGCATGCCGCCTTGATCAATTCCATGGATTAAAACGCATGTTCAATATGTTGAAGCTCCAGCAGCTGTCCTTCGCGATCCAGTCGAATCGCGATGACGTCAAACTGCACTTTGCGCTCGAATTGCTTCGTCTGATACAAATACACCTGCGCCGTTTCGCGTACTTGCCGCTGCTTGCGGGCATCAACCGATTGCGCGGCCGTGCCGTAACGACCTTCCGTCGAACGGCTGCGCACCTCGACAAATCGCAGGATGCCGTCTTGTTCGGCGACAATATCGATTTCGCCGGAGCGGCAGCGCCAGTTCAAGCTCACGATCCGCATCCCCAGCTCTCGCAAATAGGACTGGGCCAGCTGCTCCGCTTCGCGCCCTGTCGCTTTGCGGTTGCTTTTGCCGGAGGCCCGCATTACGTAGATCCCCCCACATTTACCCGCTTGTCGGTTTGATAGACGAACGTCAATACTTCGGCGACAAGCTGATACAGCTCCGGCGGAATTTCTTGGTTCAGATCGAGCTTGGACAACACCTCGACAAGCGATGCGTCCTCTTGGACCGGAACGCCGTGCTCCTGGGCCTTGCGCATAATCGAGTCGGCGACAAGCCCTTTGCCTTTGGCGACGACGGTAGGCGCTTCTTCGCTTTCCGCTGAATAACGGAGCGCAACCGCTTTTTTGATCGTTGATGTTTTGGCCTCTTTCATACCCGCAAATCCACCCCTTTGTAGGGCTTTGCGGCATACAGGGACGACGCGCTGGACTGAACGCCGGTTAGAGCGGAGGAGGATGCCGAATCGTCGATCGACGACAGCCTGTCCGGCAGCGGAACGGCCTTCATCGATAGGAACTGATAGCCTAACGTCTCGAGTGCCGCCGTCACTTGCTCCCTGCCTTGCTCGAGCAGCGCCGCAATGGCCGGATGGTCGTTATGCACCTTCAGGCTCACGATTTTGCTCACGACCTGCACGTCGACGATCGTATCGCCGAGCGAGCTCATCCGCAGGTCGAACAAGAGGCGGCAGTTGTCCGCATCCAATTCGCCGCGTTTCCCTTTGCGCGACTGGATATGAATCGCCGCCGTCTGCTCGCCGTCCTTGTTCAGCAGCGGAATGAACATCGTAACGTGCGTAAACATGGAGCCCCGATCGGGCGTCAACAGCAGCTGCTGCCCCGTAATCTGCTGGACGAGCTGTCCCGCGCTTTCTTTGATCGCCGGAGGGATATCGTCCGATTGCGCGATCGTAAGCAGCAGTCCCTTGAGCGAGTCCTGCTGCTGTGATGCCGCCGATTTGGCGCCGTCCGCCGACGCTTCCGGCTGTGCCGCCGCCAGTGCAGGCTGCGTTAGATCGGCCGCCGCTTGGCGGACAAGCTGCCCCGCGTGCGGCTCCTGCAGCGCGAGCGGCTTAAGCGCCACGTGCTCGTGGTCGAGCCCCAGCGCCTTCAGCGTGCGCGCGAGCCACGTCTCCTCGCGGCGCGGCG